>JAYTBQ010000001.1:0-6442 GCA_043736905.1 Minisyncoccota bacterium
AGATTATAGCTATAGTGGGATTTTTCGGGTTTTTTGCTGCTCAGACGACGCTTGCATCGGCTGCATATTTCAATACAACACCGCTCCCACGTTGCGAAATAAACATTACAAAAACATTACAAATCGGTTCAGAAAATAGCGACGTTACAATTCTTCAGCGTCTTTTAGTTAACTCTGGATACCTACACACAAGTCCAAACGGTTACTTCGGTCGTCAAACAGCATCGGCGGTGAGAATGTTCCAGATAGATAATGGAATTGCTTCGACGGGTACTGTTGGAGCTTCTACAAGAAATGCTGTTAATGAGCGACTGTGTGACACTGATCTAATTGGTTCTAATTCTTCCTACTATCAAGAAAATTATTATACAACAGGAATAACCAATGTTGCACAAAATGATCCTTTTGTTACCGTAATCTCACCACAAGTTGTATCTCCTACTATTTATGCAACGCCACAGAACACTGCTTCTCTTATGGGGACTTCATACCCGTCTCCTGCTAGTACTTCACAGTCTTCATCACAGATTGCAAGTACAGGCATTGTCTATAATCCTTCAACTGGCTATACTTATGGAATTGTTCCACAAAGTGGATCTGTTACTGTTGGTTCACCTGTAGCAAACAGTGTGTATCAAGAAGGTGATACTGTGTACGTCGCATGGACTACTCGCAACATTCAAACATCTCCTTACTCGATACTCCTTGAAAGTAGTATCACAGGACAGAGTAAATTGGTTGCCGTTGTCGGAGGAACATCATATTCCTTTGTTCTCACAAAGGAGCTTCTCGATTCTGTGTGTTCTGGAACATGTAACAATAACCAGCAGGGGTCATTTAGAGTTGTGGTAACTATGCCAACTACTGACATTGCAGGTATTACATCAACACTACGTGCAGCAATTGCTCCGATTACCATTAAGCGTCCACTGTCACTTGGTCTTATTACCATCACCTCAAGTAAAACACCGGTAAGTTCTGGAGAAATATTTAAGCTTTATGTTAATGTGCCTATGGTAACAGGGGGTACTAATACTACTTCTTCAAATTATTCTGTACGCATCAAGTCAATCTGCCCTCCATCGGTGTCTGCAAGTATTGCAGGTGTTCCATGTGGTCAGGAATTCATACTGCCAACAGTGATTACTGCAACACAGCAAGAAATTCCAGCCATGATTACGAATGGAACATGGTACAAGCAAGACGTGACCTTCCAGATTAATGTTGTTAATCTACTTGGTCAAACTGTTGGTACAGCAGAGACAAAAGTTACAGCAAACGCAGCACCATTTAGCTGGTAAGCGTTGTAGCTAAGCGTTATTGTGCTCATACAAAAAGAGTCACCCATGGGGGACTCTTTTTGTATGTGGACTATATGCTAGGCTAGTAGATTTTTTACGAAAAACATAAGTGCAGTTACTGCACTGACCAGAAGTGTTCCCCATACGATATCAACAATAGTAAGTGACCATGGGTACTCTTTCAGTGTTGCAAGGTTGGTAAAGTCATAAAAGGCATATATACAGAAGCCAAGAAGAGCTCCCTGAAGTGCTGCTTGCCCTACAGTGGTTACGCGGGTAAGTACAAAGAACCATATTCCAATAAGTGCAACGATGTAGACAAGGGGGACAGCGGGGAGGTATGGAACAAGGGCGCCGTCTCTTACTGTCGTGTGGAGTGCAAGCTTTTCTAGATAGAAGTTCTTTGCAATCTTCGCAAGCCATAGGTAGTCAAGAACCATGAAACTAATAATTCCAGAAATGAATGTAAGGATATAGGTGATCATATATGCAGTGTACCCTGTTGACAACAGTGTGTCGAGGATGTAGTCTGTGTACTAGTAGTACATCCAAACACCATTTACAGGAGACCATGATGTTATTTGACCTTGTTGCTGAAGTCGAAAATGACAAAAAAAGAATACCGGGGGCGATAAGTATTTCGCTTCTTGTCCTTGCAACAGCTCTGTTCGTTATCTTCGCAAGCTACAAGACGCCCATCAATGATGAGCTTTTGCAGGCCCTCGCTTTTTGTATCGTCCTTTTTGTTGCCGTTGTTGGGCGTAAACAAAGGGTTTGCCTGAAAAATGATGCGCTTGTTCATGAGTTCATGGCGCAATACCATCGTCTACAAGAGGAAAATAACGATGAATTTTTTGAAGGGTTGTCCTGTCTTGATGAGGCGGGGTATCCAGTAGATAAAGTTCTTGGTTTGTGCGATAGCAGTATCGTCATTGGTTATGCTGCATATCGTAAAGGAGGAAAAACCTTTAAAGGCTTCGTTGGGCCCCGGAAAATTCCAGTGGACGGGCAAAATAGGCCCGCTTGGATGAGAAAGGACAATGGAATGTCTCATGGGCTGTCCTACCCATTTCTTCCAGAAAAAAAGTCCGATACATTTGGGTCTTAGGATCAACCCCTGAGTGTCTGAGAACACACAGCTTCAGTAAGCGCTCAGTCGACGCAGTCGACTGAGCGCTTTCATATTCTCATTAGGAGGTATGTTGTATAGCAGTTGTATTCTTTTTTCATTTGGGTATATACTAATCCTGTAGAAGTAACGTAGGGGATTTGTTGGGGTCAGGGGTATCTATTATTGGAGTTTGTGCCTTCTTCGTATGAAGAGAATCATGGATACACATCACCTTATAACAAGACTAGAAATTGCAGCAAAAAAATCCCTCTACTTTGCTGACCAAGAAGAGCAAAAAGCACTTCATTCTATACAGTATTCTGCTAATATGCATAACTCACGAGCGCATTCACGGGAAGCCTACTTCCGAGAAAAGCACTCTCTCGTTCTAAGTCTTATCAAGGAAATAAAGTCATTTGATGAAGATTTTCATACAGAGGAAGAAAAAGAAGAAATTTTCTTTATTGCTAGAAAATTAATTACAGAAATATCTAGTCCGTGGATACGAAGAACTATGCTTAGTGAAGAGTTGTATAGTGAATTATATCGGGATCTACAGTTTGAGTCATATGCCAAAGGTTTACCACGTAAACAGAGTAACCTTATAGGTTCTGAAATTACTATTTTAGGGCTTCCGCATCATATTGAGGTTGAGCTTGCTCATGAATTAGGAAATAAAAATCGTGAAGTGTTAAGGAAGGGGTCAATGCCGGTTATTCGTGACGTACTTGCTTATAAAGGTGAGCTAAAGAACATGTTTAAAGATTCTTGGACACAAAAGGCAAATTTGGTACTTTTTCGCTTGTATGAGCTTGGTGTTGGTTGATTTTTAAGGCGGTGGATAAAAATAGTTTGCCGGTATGTGTTTTTTGTGGTAGTATTACGAAGCTGTCTGTAATCCATGTTTCTCCGTAAGGCTTGTTACAGTTCTGTAGCTAATTTTACGAACATACATGCATGATATTCAGATGGTGGTAGTGTTTGCAGTTTTTGCAGACAGTATCGATTAACAAGGTTATTAATTACTATCATTACGAATGGCAAAAACATCAACTATTGCAAGAAGCAATAAACCGCCAAAATTCTCATCACGTATTGTGAACCGTTGCTTCAAATGTGGTCGAAAGCGAGGTTTTATGAGAGATTTTGGTCTCTGCCGAACATGCTTCCGTGAGCTTGCGAACGAAGGTATGATCCCAGGTATTAAAAAGGCTTCTTGGTAATCACTCTTATTTATGGATCAAATAGCAAACATGCTTATTGCAATCAAAAATGGTGGCCTTGTTAAAAAGGCAACCGTTACTCTACCTTCATCAAAAATGAAAGTAGCGATTCTTGAGCTTCTCAAAAAAGAAGGGTATATCAAGACATACAACGTACAGGAAGGCACCAAGCCAACCGTAGAAGTCGTTCTTGAATACATAAAAGGTTCTTCACGTATTCACGGTGTTGCAAGAGTGTCAAAGCAGTCAAAGCGTGTCTATACAGGAGTAAAGGATATTACTTCGTTCAAGTATGGTCATGGAATGTTCGTGCTTTCAACACCAAAGGGGATTCTTTCTGACAAGCAAGCTCGTCATGAAATGGTGGGAGGGGAACTATTATTCACAATCTGGTAAAAAAAACGTATGAGCAGAATAGGAAAACAACAAATACAAATTCCAGCAGGTGTCGAAGTAATTTTCGATGCCCATGCTGTACGTGTCAAAGGACCACAAGGAGAAATCACAAGAGCTCTTCGTGATGAAATCATCTTCACAACAGAAAATGGTATCATTACTGCAGAACCACGACGAAATGACAAGTTTTCTCGTTCTCTTTGGGGGACTTATATGTCTCATATCAAGAATATGGTGACAGGGGTAGTAACTCCATTTTCAAAAAGACTTCTTGTTGAAGGTGTTGGTTTTAAATGGGAAGTAAAAGGAAGTGATCTTAACATGTCACTTGGCTTTTCTCATCCTGTTGTAAAAAAAATCCCACAAGGAGTGACGGTCGTCGCAGAAAAGAGTGCGCTTACTATTACAAGTATCGATAAAGAGGCGGTCGGGCTCTTTGCTAACCAAGTTCGCTCAATGAAGAAGCCTGAACCATATAAAGGAAAGGGTATTCGTTACAGTGATGAAGTTGTACGTCGTAAGCAGGGTAAGAAATCAGCATAGTCTGTAGAATAACTATATGAAAACAAACATAAAAGCAGAAAAGCGTGCACGTCTTCACAAGAAGATTCGTTCTCGAGTGTCAGGAACAGCAGAGTGTCCAAGACTTGCTGTATTTCGTTCTAACAGATATATGTATGCTCAGCTTATCGACGATGTTCTTGCTGTTACCGTAGCGTCAGCGTCAGATATTTCACTTGACGTGAAGATGACGAAGGTAGAACGTGCAACAACAGTTGGCAAGAAGCTTGCTGAGGAAGCAAAGAAGAAAAAGATTACCACAGTCGTTTTTGACCGTGGCGGATTCTCGTACCGTGGTCGAGTGCAGGCTCTAGCAGATGGAGCACGCGAAGGAGGCTTAATCTTCTAAATCTATGTCAGAAATAAATACAACAACTAAAGGAGGAGAGACGGTAGCACTAACAACAGCACCAACAACAGCACCAGTGACACCAACAGTGGCTACCGGTAACGTTGCTGTTGCGGTAGAAAAAGATGGAGCAGCTCGCGGAGGATTCCGTGGAGGTAGCGCTGGAAGAGGCGGAAAGCCACAAGGTGGACGAGGAGGATCACGTGCACCACGTGCACCTCGAGAGAAGCCAGAGTTTGATAGTAAGACTATCAGTATCCGTCGCGTGACTCGTGTGGTATCAGGAGGTCGTCGTTTTACACTCTCTGTTGCTCTTGTAGCAGGAGATAGAAACGGACGAATTGGCCTTGGTACTGGTAAGGCACTCGATACTCAGGTTGCTATTGAAAAGGCTCTTAAGGCTGCAAAGCGAAACATGATAACTATCAAGCTATCAAAGACAAAATCACTTTCTCATGACATTGAAGCAAAGTTTAAGTCTTCTGAAGTGATGATTATGCCTAACAAGGGGCGTGGACTTATCGCTGGATCTTCAGCGCGTACTATTCTTGCCCTTGCTGGACTTAATAATGTGACTGCAAAGTTTTATTCTGGAACAAAGAACAAGCTTAACAATGCACGTGCAACAATGAAGGCTCTTGAGCAAGTGGCGTACGCTCATGGTGACGCTCCTGTCGCTGCTGTAAAGATGGCAGAGACTCCAGAGGTTACACCAGTTGAGATTACCAACAAATAACTAAACGACTATGCAAATACATGAAATAAGACGCGAACACGCGCATAAAAAATCAAAGCTTGTCGCTCGTGGAGGTAAGCGTGGTAAGACATCAGGAAAGGGAGGAAAAGGACAGACCGCACGTGCTGGACACCGAGTTCGCCCTGCAATGCGAGATATCATCAAGAAGCTTCCTAAGTTGAGAGGTCATGGTAAGAATCGTTCAGAATCTGTGTTCTACAGAGGTCCTGAAGCGGTTGTTAACATCTCAGCCCTTAACGTGTTTAAGGCAGGGGACGCAGTTAATCCAAAGACACTTATTGCAAAAGGGCTTGTTAAGGAAATCCTTGGTAAGACTCCTAAGATAAAAATTCTTGGTACTGGTGAAGTGACTATTGCTCTCACGGTAACTGGATGTGGTTCTTCTGTAACTGCTAAGGCTGCTATTGAGAAGGCTGGAGGTACTGTTACCACAACGGAAAAGGCAAAGCCACAATCAGATGAACAACTCAAGAAAATTGCTGATAAAAAAGCAAAGAAACTTGCGAAGAAGTCTGCAAAAAATGGTGGAGCAAAGAAGAAAAAGTAATCGCGGAATATCGCTGACTAGACGCGGAACTACGCGGAAGGAATGCAATTAAGTACAATGCTAAAAGAGCGGCGCCTACGGCGCCGCTCTTTTTGTTTCACTGTATAATTTTACTAAAAGCTAAAAGCTAAAAGCTAAAAGCTAAAAGCTAAAAGCTAAAAGCTAAAAGCTAAAAGCTAAAAGCTAAAAGCTAAAAG
>JAYTBQ010000002.1:0-2332 GCA_043736905.1 Minisyncoccota bacterium
TATAGTGGTGGCTGTATTCGCCTTGCTGACGATGACGCAAAAATTCTTTATGACTTTGTAGAACGAGGAACGCCTATTATTATTACACGAGGAACAGACAATGATTTCTTACCAACATTACCGGTCACTTCTACTATTACCAGCATGGATATGACCAACACAATGGTTGCAGCAATTTCACTTGAAGCACTCACACAGGATAATGAGATATTGAACACTGACGAAACAACCATGACAACACGTAGAAAGCTTCTTCCAGAACTTCTCACACAAGGAGACGTACGTGTGTCCCACCTCTATGCAAATAGTATCGGTAAAGAAAATTTCATTAACCTTATGAACCAAAAGGCAAAGGCACTTGGTCTTACAAGTACAACTTTTACTAACCTAGATGATCCTGTAACAACTTCGCAAGAAGACCTCGAACGCTTCACATCATATATCTCGACATATAAGTCATATATAAACAAGGTTGGCAATAAATAATAGCCCATTAGAAATGAACTACGCCATTAGCACTGTTGTACCCATGAAGATGGATACACTCATCTGAGGCGCTATGTAAACAGTATTACTTCTTCGATTCCTTCATTTTATCTATTACTACTTCATTCTTCATTTCAAGAATGTCACGCACAAACTTATCATACATTTTATAACGATATTCATATTCCTCAATATCCATAATTGAATACACTACATCACGTCCGATCTCAGCGGATAATCCCTCCATAATTTTTTCTGCCTTTGGTCGCTTAAGTGCTTCACACACAATGAACACGTCGACTCGAGACTTCTCATCACCAATAAAGATTCCTGCTACAAGGAATAGTTTAATACGTCCAATTATTTTGAAGCGTGCAGCAAGCTCTCGCTTGTCGAGCAAATGAAAGTCAAAGAGTAATTCTTTAAGAGCTTTATTATGTGGGAACTTAGCATTCAATGTATATCCACTCACCTCTTTTATCTTTGAAGAGGTTTTCTTCCCTGTTGTTACCATAACAACGGTTCGTGTTTTCTTTTTTTCAATAAAGCCGATTGCACAAAGTGTTGTTATTTCTTTTCTTGCGAGAACACTTTTTGATTTTGTTTTTTCAACAACATCATGAAGTGAGACAATAACATCTTCATGATGAAGAAAAAATCTCATTATCTTAACTCGTTCTGCGCCACCCAATAGTCGTATCAGTAGTTCCATAGTGGTACTATCTTATCAGGAAAATGAGGTGAGCGGAACTTGCGCAGTGAGTAAATGTGTGACGGAATATAAATACTACGGGCTTGCTGACGAGATATTTTGTAATCTATACCATCTCCACTATACTGGCCAAGATGCACAAAATTTGGAAACGTAGTCTACTGGTTGTTATTATATTCTTCGCCTGTATTGGCTGTTTCTTTACGCTAGGATATTTGGCTACCTATTTTCACCTCACTGAAACAGAAGGTATAATCGATCAACAAACACAACAATTCGTGGTTATTCATAATGATACGTATACCTCTTTCCCTCTTGCTCATACACCAGAATGGATAGCGTTTCGAAAAGCTGTCGCAAAGGACACCGGAGTGATTCAAAAAGTGTCACAGATAACAGGGGTTCCTCCACGACTTCTTGTTGCCATTGCTGTCCCTGAACAAATGAGGCTGTACCATAGTGACAGAGCACTTTTCAAAAAAGTATTCGAGCCACTCAAGATTCTCGGAGATCAAAGTCAATTCTCGTGGGGAATATTTGGTATTAAGGATGAGACAGCTCGTGCAGTGGAGCAGTATTTGAGGAATCCATCATCGCCACACTATCTTGGAAAAAAGTATGAGAACCTGCTTTCTTTTGTATCCGATGACGTTGATCAGGAACGGTTTGCAAGAATTACCAATACGAAAGACCATACCTATACCTATCTCTATACAGCATTATTTGTTAAAGAAATAGAAGCCCAGTGGAAGAAGAAGGGATATGCCATTGCTGATAGACCAGAAATCATTGCAACACTGTGGAATCTCGGGTTTGCAAAATCAATTCCGAACAAGGATCCTAAGTCTGGAGGATCTGTACTTGACATCAACGGGAAGAAACACAGCTTTGGGTCGCTTGCGTATGACTTTTATTATTCTGATGAAATGATTGAGTTATTTCCGAGGATTGATTAACTAATCAATCAAAGATTACCCATACTCCTTAGCTGTGAGATTTTTCTTGCAAGAGCTTTACAAATTTTTTATAGAAGTAAAAGAAACCTAGGTAAACTGGTGGCATAAAGAGAATTACAGGAGCTATACCAAAAGGAATTGCTAAACCTGTAGAAACTACAGCATATACTCCGTAGTA
>JAYTBQ010000003.1:0-18363 GCA_043736905.1 Minisyncoccota bacterium
TTTCTATTATACCATACCCATAATGATAAGTCCATCTATTTCAAGGAGATATCCACAAAGTACAAGACGTAGAAGACTTTTAAGAAATTAAGAGTCTTCTCTTCTATTCTTCTGTATTTTCTTACAGTTTTCCCAAATCTAGTGTTTGAGTAACCCCCACTTCTTTTACGAACTCATGGACGTGAGACACGATAATCATTGGGCCTTGATATGCCTTAAGAGCCTCTGCAATAATTGGTAAATGTCTGAAGTTAATATGGTTAGTTGGCTCGTCCAAGATAAGAAGTCCTGGTTGCTGTAGTCGAAGATATGCAAACATCAGCAAACCTTTCTGCCCCTCAGAGAGAAGGCCAATCTTAGACGCTAACTGTGTAGCCCCAAGGAGCATACTTGCTGCAACACGTCGTAAGAGCTGATCGTCTAATTTTCTGAGCACCTTCCCGAGCTCCTCATACACTGTTTTATCAAAATCAAGCGTTGAAAAATCCTGTCTGTAGTACCCAACAATTATTCCATCTTGAATCATTACACCTTTTTCATTCCTCTTCGCAATTTTTTCAAGAAGTGTTGTTTTCCCTATGCCGTTTGGGCCAATAATATGCAACTTATCTCCTTTTCTAAGCTCAATTGAGACACTTCGTGTTACTGGAACGCCATCGTGAAGAACATCAACCGATTCAAATTTTGCTATAACACTTCCAATATCTTCCTGACATGGAATTTCAAAAGGACGGATGGTTCGGTCTTCTTTTCT
Organism: Minisyncoccota bacterium; assembly: GCA_043736905.1. Taxonomy (GTDB): domain Bacteria; phylum Patescibacteriota; class Minisyncoccia; order Phycocordibacterales; family UBA5272; genus UBA11704. The sequence continues at coordinate 755 of JAYTBQ010000003.1, forward strand.
CACTTCCACCTTACTATCTTCAAGTTCTTCTACCTCATCTCGTAATTTTGCAGCAAGTTTACGCATTTTTCCTCCTTTAAGGGCAAAGAAGTTCACTTTATCCTTATTATTTTGGATTTCTTTTTCAAGTTGGGAATTGGCACGCTCTGCTTTTTCTACTTGGCGTTTAATTTCCTCAACTACCTTAAAGTAGTTACCAACATACTGCTCAATAGAGTATGTTTGTGTATTAATATAGAGCACTCCATGGGTGAACGAGTTGAGAAAGTCAGCATCGTGGGAAATAACAATAACTGTTTTTGTATACTCCTTCATAAAATCAGTTAGTAATTGAATTCCAGCTTTGTCGAGATTGTTTGTTGGCTCATCAAGAAGTAGCACGTCTGGATCTTGAATAAGCGCCTGTGCAATAAGTAGTCGTCCTTTTTGTCCACCTGAGAGATCCTTAATATGCTTATCAAGGGGGACATTGAGAGCTACGGTCTCAAAGACTGCAACAGCACGTTTATCAATATCATAGACCTTCTCATCAAAGGCTGTCTCTAGGAACTCTCTTACCGTGAGGGTCCATTTTGTATGTGGAATGAACTGCTTTGCAATTGCCAACTTAAGTCCGCTTCCAAGAATAACCCTGCCTTCTTCAAGAGGAAGATCTCCCATAATCATTGAGAAAATAGTTGATTTACCTGCACCATTTGGTCCCATAAGTGTTAACTTAGCGCCACGACGTACAACAAAGTTAGTCTCAAATAAGATTGGCTTGTTCTCGCCATAATTAAACGTAACATCTTCAAAACGAAGTACGACTTCACCACCAGTTGGAATTTGTTTTTCGACAGCCATAATGTTCTATAAAAGGATAATAAATAAATGGCCAAACTAGCGGCCGTTAATGTCAACATGATAACACAAAAAAACGATTTTGCCACAGATAATTTTGGGATACTTTTCCACTTGGAAACAAAACTAACAGGTATATACTATTTAATACTATGTATAAACTATTAATTTTTGGAATTGCAATTGTTCTTATTGGAGGTGCAGGATACTACTATAATTCAACTGGGGTTCCAAGTCTCATTGCTCAGAATATCGAAAACGGAGAGAAGGGAGGATACGGGGTATCTGCGGCACAAGTATTCTCAGGAACCTATGAATGCGGGCCAGAAAATGGATGTGAAGTTGTTACACACATGATTCTTGAAGAAGATACAACACTTGATATTATTGCAATCATAGACGGAAAGGACACACCCTTAGGTCAAGGAACATGGGGGATAGGAACAAACGGTGCTCTCATCCTTCTCCTTCGTACACCAATGGCAGCATCTTCTGATGGTTACCCAACATCCATGACAGCAAATAAAATGAGTGGAATTAGAATCTCTGGATTCTCCAACAAGAAACCACTTTTCCCAGGGATGAAGAATCCGACGTTTGTCAGAATTAAAAATTAGTAATAAAAAAACTACCCAGCTGGGTAGTTTTTTTATAGAGGAAAATACATCAAGCTAGAGAATAGTTGTGTCAAAAATTAAAACTCTCTTCTATCTCTCTTTTCGGAATAACTTTCGAAGTATCTTTTCAAGTTTAAGATGCCATGAATGAATAGTATTATTTTTCTTTGTAATGGCCAGCAATTTATGTTCCAGTTTTTCACTCTCAAATGAAAGAATGATCAAGCCAATTATTAGAAAGAGAACACCATTCAAAATTGGAAGAACAAGGCCAGCTATTCCAATAAGTACAATTGTAAATCCAAGTATAATATGCATTACTTTTCTACTGTTTTCTATCATATATGTTTAGTTAGCATTACTTTCTCTTATAATTCCATTTTCAAAAACAAAGAAACCAGAGACTACCTTTGAAGAACTTGCAGATGTATATGTGATTGAAATTCCTCCATTTTTATAAACAATCGACCCTGAAGACAAACTTAAGGCAAGAGGTACCATGTTGACTCCCGAAAACCCATTATTGAGACTTACGGCTGCAGTCAGATATGCAACAGGCAATCCTTGTGTTGTTGTTCCCTGTAGAATAAAAATAGTATCAGGTACGACGTCGGCATTAATGTCAAAAAGAAATTCTTTGCCTGGAGCTACATGGAGTGTAGTTGTTGACCTTCTGCTAGCCATGTCTCCACCTAGTGTACCGACTCCATCTGTAAGATAAAAACTCTCCCCATCTAAGAGATAGGTAAGATTTTTATAATCAAGTACTGGAATAACAACAGGTGAAGCTCCTTCACTTAGGAGGGGTTCCTGCCTAGGATTAATATATCTTTTGCCTGGTATTCTACATTCTTCTGGGTATATTCCTTGTACGGCCTTAAATCCAGCTTGAAGGCATGTGTCAAAAGAAATAACACTTCTATATCTGTTCTCAGCAATTTTAAAATATATAAAACTAAAGCACAAGAGAAAAACCAATACTGCCAAAAAAATAAGATTTGATTTTTTAATTTTTTTATACAAGATGCTTCTAGTATACATAGGAAGTTGAAATTAAAAAAATGACACAACTTGGTGTCATTTTTTTATTAACGACGTAGAGCGAGAGAAATAGAAAAGTAGTCTTTCATATTTCCGAGCCGAGGAGTTAAAAAGTATATAAACACCTCGGAGCTTGCTCCGTTTTGTATAAGCGAAGCAAATTCATTGTATTTAATACCTCGTCAGCTTGCTGCGAGGATCCTTTATTGAGGAACTCCAGTGCTACTTCTTCATATTACTATATTTTTTACCTGGATATCTATAAAAGAACATAGGTATAAGAATAAGAGTTAATACCATTGCAAAGGTAAGTCCAAACATTATTGCAAACGCAAGCGGTCCCCAGAGTGCGGATACGCCCGCAAGTGGAATCATACCAACAACTGTTGTTATGGTTGTTAATACAATTGGTCGCAAACGTACTGCAGAGGATTCTACAATTACCTCATGTAATGAAACATCACTCTTTGCTTCTTGCTCACGATCAAGTCGGTGTAAAATAGAATCAAGCAGAATAATGGCATGATTAATAATAACCCCAGCCAGAGCAATAAGACCAAGCATTGAGGAGAATGACAATGTTTGGCCAGTAAGAGTAAGACCTCCGAGAACACCGATAAGTGACAATGGAATTGTAAAGAGTAAGTAGAATGCATACCTAAATGAATTAAACTCAAGCACTAAAATTGCAAGCATTCCTGCCATTCCAGCAATTAATGCTAAAAACATTTCTGTAAATGTTTTTTGAACATCTTCATTCTCGCCTCCATAATCAATCTCAATAGTGTCTGGAACACGGAGATTAGCTTCCTGCTTCTTGAATGCTGCAACAACTTCAAGCGCTGTTGTTTTACCTTTAAGTTTACTTGTAACAGTTGCGATACGTTTACTATCTTTATGACTTATAATGGCACGGCTCTCACCGATTTTAGATGTAACAATAGTTCCAAGTAGAACAGTTCCTGTTGGTGTTGACAATGTGAGCTGCTGTATCGAATCTAAAGTTGTCTTAATTGTATCTTCTGGATTAATGAAGTTTGCGTTAAGGTCAACCTTTACAAGCACGTCAATGTCTTCACCTTGTTTCTTAATAGTTGTAGCAGTAACTCCAGAAACAGACGCTCGGAGAGTCTGTGCAACGGAAGCTGCCGTTAGTCCATATTGTGACGCTTTCGCTCGGTCAATACTAATTTCAAACTGAGTACCGTCATCTCGAAGAGACGTCTCTACATCAACTGTACCTTCAATATTTTTTAATATTTTTTCAGAACTGTCTGCAAGTAGTGACAACTCCTCAAGATCATCTCCCTTAAAGGTAATCACAACCGGAGCCCCACTTGGAGGCCCGTTATTTCCTTGATCGACTTTAACTGTTGCGTCGTTAATAGGTGACAATTCTTTTCTTAGTACATCAATCAGTTCCGTAGAGGTTACATCCCTATCTTTATTAAGCAGAACTGTAATACTTGCAAGCTTCGTATTGGATCCTCCACCTCCCATAAAAACGGATGACGCACCAACAGTCGTCACGAAGGACTCAATATATTTCTGCTCATAGAGAATCTCTTCCACTTTTCTAACAGCAATATCAGTCTGAACGAGAGGGGTTCCTTGTGGCTTTTCTACTGAGACATAAATATAATCTTGGTTATCTTGTGGAAAAAACTGAACTTTTAGTAATCCAGTTATCGGTAAAGACACTGAGATAATAAATGCAAAAAGAAGTCCAATCAAGAAATGGTTCTGCATCTTCCTACTTGAAAGAATAGCTCCCAAAAAATGCTTATACCACAATTGTGTTTTGATAAATATTTCTTCCTGTTTTTTTGTAAATGCGTTCATTTGCCCATCTCCTTCTTTTGTGAGCACCATAGCTAGTAGTGGCACCATACCAAGAGCAACAAAGATTGATGCAAGTAGTACGAAGATAATAGTAAATGGAATAGAAGAAATAAACTGTCCTGTCACGCCTGAGAGGAAAAAGAGTGGAGCAAACACAGCAACAGTTGTCATGGTCCCTGCAATAAGTGGCCATGCATATTCTTTAATTGATGCGATTGCGGCTTTCTCAACACTTCCTATTTTTTTCATACGTGTATGAATTGCTTCAGCCATTACAATACCGGAGTCTACTAATATACCAATAGCAAGAATAAGAGAAAAGAGAGAAATAAAGTTAATGGTATTACCAGAAACATATAGTCCAATAAATGCAATCACAAAAGAGAGGGGAATCGACAACCCTGCAACTAGTGCCTCTCGCCATCCAATAGTAAGAAAGAGTACAACCATCACAAGAACAATAGTTTCAAAACCTACGCGCGTAAGCTCACGAAGATCTTTATTGACTTCCTCGCCACCATCAAACGATATAACTACAGCAGCACCAACAAGCATTGAAGATTTTAATTCTTCAATTTTATCTTTAACTGCATTACCAATTACTGTAACGTCGCTCCCTGTTTTTTTGTAGACATTAAGAGTAATTGCATTTTCTGAAGGTTTCCCTTCTACAGAAATTCTAGAAAATGTTTTTGGTGATTCAAGTCCATCTGCAATGAATGCAATATCTCGAAGATATATAATTGTCCCGAGCGGGGAAGTAAGTGTAATATTTGGAATCTGGCTTGCATCATCAAGAGAGCCACTAAAGGTAATTGGGTAATCAATATTTGCAACCGTAATATTTCCAACTGGTAGGGAAGCATTGGCACTTCCTATAGCACTGATAACTTGATTGACAGATAGATTATAGGAAGCAAGTTTATCTTTTCGTATAACGACACCCACCTCTCTCTTTCTTGTGCCGGAAATTGAAACCTTCGAAACTCCCTGTATTTTTTTTAATTCTTTTTCAAGTGAATCACCAAGTTTTGTAAGTCCAGCAGGGGAAAGATCCTGTGAAATTGAAATAGTAAGAATTGGTTGTTCTGAAAAATTTACTTTAGTAACAACAGGATCGTTAGCATCACTTGGTAAATCTGCCTTTGCACTATCGACTGCATCCTTGAGATTTTGAATAGACTTGTCGATATCAGCTGAAGCATTGAATTGTGCTGTGATTACTGAAATACCTTCTTGAGACGATGAGGTTACAGTATCGATATTCTCAACATTAGCAATCTCCTGTTCAAGCTTATTGGTAATTAATTTCTCAACATCTTCCCCAGTTGCTCCTCGTAAAACAGTGCTTACTATACCGATAGGAACTATAACTTCTGGTGCTGACTCTTTTGGTATCGCAACAAGTGAGTACATTCCAACTGATACCAAAACTATCATCACCATGTATGTAAAGCTACGTTTCTTTAAAAAAAATATCCAGAATGAGTGCATATATTTTTTATTGAGCAATCTCAACAGTTAGACCATCCTTTAACCCTCGTGCATCAACGACAATTTCTTCAACCCCAATAAGACCAGAAAGTATCTGAATCTGTTCTCCTAAGATAGCTCCTTCTCTCACTGGAATTGAAACGAGTATACCTGATGACGAAACAGTAAAAACAGTTGCACCACGTGGAGTAAGTTTAAGTGCAGAGAGGGGGATGGTAATCGTTGAGGTAGCAACCTTAGACGATACAGTATTTTTCCTTTTAGGAATGAGAACACCTACTGACTGTCCATTAATAAGAGATGTGCGAGCATCACGTATCCCAATTCTCATCTCTATCTTTTTTGTAGTTGGGTCAATTGCAGATGCAACACGTGTAACAACACCTTGTACAACTCTATCAATTGTAGCTAAGGACCCAACAGTAATCCTCTTAGCATCGCTCTCTGTTACAAAAGATACGACTTCAAGTGCACTATTATTTGAGACTACAGCAATCTGTGTAAAAGCGCTAACATAGTCTCCAGTTGCAATAGTAAGTGAATTAAGTGTCCCAGTAATTGGACTACGAACAATTGTTTTTTCAAGTCTTGAAAGAGCTGCATTGTACGATCCAAGCGCTTGCTTCACCTGAGCATCTGATGATGCAAGTGTACCTGATGATTGAGAACCACCTCCTGCCACTTGATTAGCAGTTAGACTGGATGTTACCGATGCTCGTGAGGTAACTACCGCAGAAATAGTTCCAGTAATTGCCTGACGTGCTATTTGTGTACTCGTCTTTCCGACATCTAAAGAAGACTGTGAGAAAGATGAATCGGGAAGCGCTTTACTATATGCAGTGAAGAGATCATCAAGATATGCTTTTACCGTCTGTGTTTCGGATTGCACAGCGTTTAACTCAGTAACAAGATCACTCGTCTGTGTCAGTGTTTTATTTCTCTGCTCACGCATACGGAGCATCTTCTCTATTGATCGCCGTTTTACTTCAAGAGAAGTTGAAAGGTACGCATCGGGGATTGAGATGGCCAGCTTTGCTTCTTCAAATGTAGGAGACGAAAATGCAGCATCAGTTTTTCCACGCACAGCATCATCCATACTAATATACGCGTTGGAAATTGTATTTAATGCTTGACTCTTTGTATCGCCTAAAGACGTACCAGCTTGACCACTATTAAGTCCAGCAATATCTCTGCTTGCTTTTGCTTGTTCATATGCACCTTCTGCCTGTAGGAGTGCAGCACGTTCACCGCTATTTTCAAATTCTGCAATGATTCCTCCTGCATAGACAGAGTCTCCTAATTTCTTATAAACGCGAGTAAGCTTGCCTCCTGTTTCCGAGCGAATAGTTGCTTCGCTGACTGATGTCACAATCCCAACAAGAGGGAAGTCGTTGGTATTTTCGGATAGTGATGAGATAGAAGCCACAGTAACTTTACGATTTACGACTGCAATAATGTCCTCTTTATCTTTATGGATTATAATGAAATACACTGAAGCGCTAAGTAGAAGTAACGAAACTCCTACAACTGTTGCTTGTTGCTTTTTTGTAAGATCCTTATAATACAGTAGCGTTTCCTTAGCTGTGCGAACAATAAGTATTCTTATTTTTTTTAGTAACTGTGTAATTGTTTGTAGGTGTGTATTCATGATAGATAGAGTGATTGTATAGAAGATAGTGAAGTGGAAGATTTCTAGTAATATAAACGTTTCTTCATTTTTTTTGATGGAGAAGTTCAATTGTCGTTGTAAAGGTACTCATAATAATATCTTTATTATTCTTACTAATATGTGAAAAGTAACTATCGAGCTTACGAGTTATAATTTTCTTTGTTTTTAAAAAAACTTTATTCCCATCTCGAGTGATCGCGAGATTGTACGATTTTTTATTGAGAACATTCTTTTCTTTTGTTAGATACCCTTTAGCTACGAGAATACCAATATGTCTACTTACTGTTGCTTCTGTAAGCATAAGATGTTCTGCAAGACGTGCTTGTGTGAGCGTTGCTCCACCTTTACAAGAAAATCCTACGAGAATCAAAAACTGCGAAAAAGAAAGGTCCTTATGTTTAGCAAGAACATGTTCCAGTTGCTTATGGACACTTACGTAGAGCTGATGTACGACATGCATGACACTGCCGCTAAAATCATCTTTATCAGAAAAATTCTCAACAACTTCACATGCTACACTATGTAAATTACTTGCTTTTGAATTCATGGTTGAATCTTAGCATGCTAAGTATACTGGGTCAACAATAATATTTACATAATAAAAATTAACGTCATATGTCAACTTTATAGTCTGTTACTTCAAGTGTGCGACTAAGTTGTATCTCCTTCACATGCTACAATGAGTGACACTATGAATTCTAAAAAAATGATATATTTATGCATGGCCATTGGCTCTACTATAGGTGGACTCATTCCTATGATTTGGGACAGTTCGCCACTTTCATTTTCGTCAGTACTTTTTTCGGCCTTCGGTGGCTTTGCAGGAATTCTTGCCGGATATAAACTAACTAACTGATATTGCTAGTGTCACAATTAAAAACTGCACAAATGAAAACACCTATTATATAGGTGTTTTCATTTGTGCAGCTTGATTACTGCGTCAACACAATATCCTTGTACATCCTTATGGATTTGTTCGGAATGTATTGTTTGGTCCAATGACACTTACATTTCCACCAAGATCAGTTGCTACTATTGTATAGTAATATGATGTATTTGGCTGTAGACCAGAAAGTACCGACGATTGCTGTGTTCGAGCAACGCCATCATAACTGCCAAGCTGACCAGTTGTAACAGCAAAGCCATTAGAGTTAATATCTCCTTCATTCATCTGAAGTGGTGATGTACTGTAGTAAACGCGACCAAGAGCAGCTTGATTACTTGTTAACCAAGTAAAAGTTGCCGTTGTATTAGTAATAACAGGAAGATATGGCATATACATTGTAGGTCCTGTTGCGCTTGTTACCACTGGTCCAATGCCACCAATTAACTGATTCAACTTATCTCGAGTCTGTGGGCCAACACGTCCAACTTGCGCAAGACCGTATGCTGCCTGGAAACGAATCACGGCTGCACGAGTGAGTCCACCGAAGTAGCCAGTGACACGTCCTGATGGATAGAAGGTAGTTGAGTTAGCAAGATATGTCTGAAGATGAGTGACACTTTCATTTGTATCTCCAAGATCAAGCTGTGACATAATCTGACCTGACGATGTAGATGGTACAGTTCCTGATCCTGTAATAATCGCATTAATTCTGTCTCGAGTCTGTGGGCCAACACGTCCAACTTGCGCAAGACCGTATGCTGCCTGGAAACGAATCACAGCTGCCTGAGTTGCTGCATCAAAGGTACCGTTCACTATAGCTGAAGGATACCAAGTTGGGTACGCAGAGAGGAACTGCTGAAGACTTGTAACATCCGCGTTACTTTCTCCTGGGTCAAGCTGGGAACTAATTTGTGTGAGCGCAAAAGCTGGAGTAAGAACTCCAAAAGATAGAGCGCCTACAACCAAGAACTTTACGGCTGACGTAAGCGCATTGTCAAAACGATGTGTAATTTTTTTCATGATAATTGTTGTAATTTGATAATCAAAGAGAAACGAGACTACCATAAACGTTGCAAGCAACATTTATTGATAGTTTAAGAAGTTATGTTACTTAGCTGCTTCTGGTACAAATATTGGAACAATAGGTGCCGGAATAGATTTTAGTGTTGATGAAGGAATTCCAATTTCATTATGAAGTTTATCAAGATATTTTTTTGCCTCATTATGATTAATATTGAGACGAAGAACAACTTTATTATTTTCTTTGAAATCTGAAACTTCACCACTTTTAGTACCTGTCGCTATCTCAAGTAGTGCATTTTTTGTAATGACAATTGTTGGAACGACACTAGTGAGAACACTTCTTTCTAGATTAAGGACAGCTATATGATCAACAATCCTCTTAGAAGGATCTGTTACTACCTGAGCTGAACTTAACGCACTATGAACTTCAATATCTTTAAGGACAGCCGTATGAACCGCTATTCTTGTTTGAAAGAACACTCCGACTGCCGCAATTGTTTTGAATTCTTTCTTTTTTTCAAGCAAAGAAAGTTGCGATTGAAGATCGTCAACATGTTCCCTAAATGCTTGTTTCGTCTGATCAGCAAGTGAGGGGCTAAGTTTTCCCAATATCACTAATCGCACAGCTTCTTCAAGGCGTCTTGTTGCGAGTAGTGCTTGCTCCTGTGCTCTCCCTTCTGGGGTCACAGCAAGGACAACTTGTATTTTTTCATTGAAGTTTGTCTTCACAGGATAGAGAATATCTCCAGGCAACGTATCTTGTGCAAAAACAGATATTGTTCCTGACACAATGAGCGTACCAAGCATGACACCTAGGGCATATTTTTCTTTACCGAATGATACACCTTGTTGTCTAAGGACTGGTAACAGCCCTCGATAATAGAGACGAGAGAGAATTGGTTTTCTTACAGAACTTTCAGGATGCTTTAAAAATGTTTGCGCAGAAATAACACCCCAGGTCTTTTGCTTTTCTTCATCAGTCATTATTGTTGTGCTATATGTAGGTTGTTTAATTATTGTTTTCATGCCAATACTATTTTTTTTAATTTATCTATTCCTCTATGGATTCTTACTGATACAACATTTTCAGATTCATGTACTATTTCTGAAATTTCTGGAATCGTTAGATCGTTAACATATCGAAGAATTATTATTGAACTATATTTTTCTGGCAATGCATGAACGTGACACATGACTCGTTCAATTTCAACAGGGGAGTACTCTCTCTCCTCAGTTTCTAAGTATGGCTCTATTCCTTGTTCGATAAGATAGTCGAGGGATATGGTTTTTTTCTTACGATATTCGTCAATAATAATATGTCGAGCAACGGTATATAAAAATGTTTTTGTATTATCTATTTCATTACCTTTAAGTAGATACTGCCACATGCGAGTGAATGTCTCCGCAACAAAGTCTAGGGCTTTCTCTCTGTCAGAAATTCTAAAATAACAATACCTGAAGATAGCATCTGAATATAAACCATAGGCTTCCGTCAACTGTTGTTTATAGTGCTCCATAATATGTGACGCACACATGTGTAATTACTTACACTTTATTATATGACGTATGAAAATTGAATTTCTTACAGATTTTCTTTACGTTTGGCTGATAATAATCATTATACCATTTAATGTAATTATTATCAATAACAAATTGCTAATTTTCATTATATTATAAGGTAAAATAAATATGACCTCTCATTATGTGAGAGGTCATATTCTGTACATTAGAATTTTTTTTAGCTTAATTGGTATTCTTGTACTTCACTTGCACCATTTTTCTTAAAAATTTCTTTTATACCAGTATGTTCCGTTCTTGCGATAACAAGAACGCCACCCTTGCGAACATGTTCTTCGTAGAGATGCACATCTTCAGTGTTTACACCAAGATGAGTAAGTGCACCTACAAGCCCTCCTGCTGCCGCTCCAGTTCCAGCACCAGCAAGAGCTGTTGCTCCAACAATCCCAAGAGCTTCAGCAAGTGGTCCAGCAACCACGAGTGATCCAAAGCCTGGTATGATCCCGTTTGCAATGACGAACCCAGCGATGCCACCAACAACGGCACCTGTTGCCACACCAACAGTTGTTGCTGTAGTAATTTTGTCACCACTTTGACCATCCTTAACAGTGCCAGCGTCGTCCGTATAAATATACGAAAGATCTCCTTCGCTAACATGTGCATCACGAAGTTCTTGTAATCCTTTTTCTGCCGTAGCATGTGTCGTAAAGACACCAATAGTTGTGTTCATAGAATTTATGTATATTAAGAAATAATAGATAATCCCTCGTATGATACGAGGCATACTTCTATGACGTAATGAAAAGTAAAATTCTTACCGAAAGACAACAGTACTCCTAATCACGTCGTTATATATATTTATTTATTCTCAACTTTTTCAAATCGACGCGTTTTTGTGTCTAGTTGTAAATATAAGGATGTACCTACTGAAGGAAGAGTGGTCAAACTCTCATTATTTTTTCTATCTGCGTAATTAACAATCAAGATTTTTCCGTTCTTTATCTCAGTTGACTGCAGTGCAATTCTATCCCCAATAAAGAATGCTTCTGTTCTACCTCCTGTACTTAGTCCAATCTTAAGGAATGTAACAACATAATAAAAGATTCCACTTCCAGAGGTTTCTCTTGTTACAATAAACGCTACATCTTGTTTACCATCAGTGTCAAAATCTCCAATAACATCATTACCAAAATATTGAATATTACTAGGTGAAAGCCCACCTTGAAGATTCTCTGTCATGAACGCACCCTCAGAAATATTTACTTTTTCTCCATCAAGTAAAAAGGTGTATCCATTATATTTTTGTAAAGCACTAGAGACAGTAACGGTTGTAAAAGACTTATTGAAATAGTATGAAAGTATGGAAACAGAGACAAGAATGATAGCAGCCACTAGTAATGGTATCGCAAACTGTTGAAAGACTTGTTTTTGGTGCATAGACTATGGTAGTGCTACATTAACTTATATTGACATCAGTATCTGAGGCAGGTCTCACAACAATAAATTTCTTCTTCCAACCTTTTTGAAAATCAGTTACTGAGATTTTTCTTTTTCCACCGGTTGCTGCTGGATCATTGTAGTATAAATAATCACCGTCTATACCGTCAATAACAACAAGATGGGGGATTGAACTTCGTGGGTCGAACTTATAATGCACAGAAACAATCACAGGACCATCTACAAGAAATGACTTGAACTTTTCATAAGAAGCTGTTTTTCCAAGCTTGCCAAGGTCATAGCTTTCTCCTTCAAGACCATACGTCTCTGAAAGGTTAATAAGTCCTCTATGACTCCATCCATATGTGTTGTTATAGGCACCAGAAGCTATGCCTTCTTTAAGAAGCGTATTTACAGTAACAGATCCTGGGTCATAATAGTTAATGACCATTGCAAGACTGGTCACACCGCAACCAGCTTTCTTCCAGCTTGATTGAGTAATATCTCTGAATTGAGAATAGAAAGGGACCTCCGGTATGATGACTGTGTGAACAGGAATAATTGGTATCATACATTCAGTATCACAGGTCTACAAAAAATAGCAAGTCTAATTTTTGTCAAGTTTTTAACGCCTTTCTATATAGTGTTTTTACCGACGTACCGTTACTTTCATACCGACTTCACTCCATGCATATAGCTTTTTTGCTTTCTCTGGTGGAAGGTTGACACACCCGTGCGACCAAGGCTTGCCGAAATGATCATGCCAATAAGCACCATGAATCACCGCACCTCCTGAAGTAAAGTACATATTCCACGGCACCCCAGGAAGATCATAAACTTGTTCACTCACTTCTGGAATTGGCCCTTGCATGAATCTACTTGGAGTCATCTTAAATATTGTAAATGTTCCTATTGGTGTTGGTGTGAACTCAAGACCTGTTGAAATAGGTTCCTCCATAAAGAGAACATCACCATCATAGGCATAGAGTTTCTGCTCTGAGATATCAACAGTAATACGCTTCGTACTTGTAGAGGTATCCCCTTTCTCTAACTTATGATCTCCTTCATTTCTAAAAGCAGAGACATACTTAGCAGATACATACCAATCTCCATTCATGCGTTCAGGATAGAGTAGTTCATGAGTAAATTCAATTTTGTACCATGTACCACCATCAAGCGCAGTCACTATCTCTGCGACTCTAAGCACTACTCCAGTACGAAGTTTTACAGCGACAGGGAACTCAGTACCTGCCCCTTCACGAACATTAATACATTCTCCTTGAAAGTAGGGGCCACATCCATCTACAACTTCAACATACATTACTTTCCCTACTGATTGAGGTGTTGATGTTGCAGTAAAGAGTGCACTAAGTGTTGTTGTAGAAATTTGATGTACCGTTGTAAGTATCTTTTGTGGAGTTACACCTTCATACAAAGAAATTCCAATAACAAGAAGAAGAAAGATACCGATACCGTACACTAAAGTTTTGTTCATGTATTCATTCTAGACCTATTTGTCAAAAATACAAGTTAGATTAACACGACAACTATAATTTTTTAAAACTCCCCACGTACCTTCTATACCGAACTTATAAAGTTGTATCCAAGTATAAGAGTAGGGGTCATGAGAATGAAAAGGTTTGAGAGGGTAGAGTAAGAAAAACACCGAGCAGATAGGATGTTTACTCCGCGATAATTGATATTATTATCAAAATTTGATTATATTAATTGAGATAAAATATTTAATTTTCTTCCTCCAGGGCTTGAATAAGTTTTTCAAGTGTTATTCCTAGTTGAAATGCAACTTTTTCAAAATCCTTTTTTGAGGTAATTTTTTTCCCATCGTGACAATGGAGCACCCACATGTTTTCTAAAACAGTGGAACCGTTACTAAAGATTTCATATCGCATTCCTGAACCACGTTTTTGAGTTATTTCGAGCTTACATTTCTTTCCTTCAACTATTTTTGATACAATTTTATTAAAAGTTTTAAGCTTATAATTGAATCTTTGCATAATGTTACATTTCTACAAAAACTACTTTCCAACCATATTTTTTGCCCAAACTTGAAATTCATTAATATCCTCTTTGTCTGACAGGGGAACACTAACTAAGTGTGATGGGTTTTTATACTTTGCTAAACCTTCTTCATAAAGCTCTACTAATTTTGGTAAAACCTCTTCAACTTCTTTTTTAGTTTTTGCCTCATGAGTTATATCGTATGGCACAACAAAACCTCTCCAAAGTCCATCTTTGGTTTTATAGATATGTGCAGGGTATTTCTTGTAGTGATCTACTACTTTTTTTGTGCATGTTTTATCACTTGTTATTGTTTGCATATTTCTAAATTTAGTATATCTACTTGATTGATTAATTCTACTCTTTTGTGTGGATAATGGCAAATTAGTCTCCCCACGTACCTTCTATACCGAACTTGTGAAGTTGTATTCGAGTGTGAGAGTAGGGTTATTGAGTATGGAAAGATTTGAGGGACTAGGAGGATAACTTCCACAAAGCAGGTTAGGGATGAACGACAGATCTAAGCTTCCCAAATATATACTCGGTGAACCTACCCAAAAAATAAAGCATTCCGACATTTGCCATAACGCCAAATAGTAAGACCCTTATGTCTGTTTTAAACATATGGCCATTATTATATGAAAAATTGTAATTGTACCAATCTGGTATCCAGACAGACCATGGAGCAGTAATCAAAACGGTGCCAACACGAGCAAAAAAACCCCTATCACCCCACTCTAATAAGAGTACAAAAATTGCAGCCAAAACATACATAGTTGGAAGAATGTATCGAGGCAAAATAAATTTCTTTTTATTCATAATATTAATATTATCATGAGAAATAGAGGAAATGATAGAAATCATGTAGGACAAGAAATTTTCAATCAATCTATCAAAATTTAAGTCTATCTATTGAGGTATCAACTCCGATGAGAAGTACTCACAGATATACATGAGGGTATACTTAAAGCGTTCCCCACGTACCTTCTATACCGAACTTATAAAGTTGTATCCAAGTATAAGAGTAGGGGTCATGAGAATGAAAAGGTTTGAGAGGTTGTGTATATAAAAACGAAGCCACCGAGCGATGGCGTCGGTGGCTGTGAGCTTTGTTGCTGTACAACGTACTTCTTTTTAGAGTTGGTAGGTGATAGATGTACCCAACGAACCCAGATCAGTTGTACCACTGTCTCCGCTCAAGATAATGAAATCCACTGCCGGCCCCTGAACTTCAGAGTTCTTTCCACTGTGTTGACATCCTCGACCAGAGAACAGGATTCGACATTCTGGCACGTGCGACTCAGAAATTTGTCTCACTGCATTATCACGAGTCTCTGGACTCGAAAAGACAAGAAGTATTGACATGGCAAATCTTTCACTGGAAACGAACAAGACTTACATAATACAATGATTATGTAGGTATTGTCAAGTGTTCCGAAGGTGGGATATGTTCGACTGTCGATTATAGAAGAAAATCAATAAAGTGTATACTTACCTTATGTTAAAAGTAAGTCGTACTCTAAAACTTTTCCTAGGTTCTTTTATACTACTCGGCTACTTCTCTATACTTATCTATACGCCAATCCATATGATTGAGATGGCAGATATGAATATGACAATGGAACATTGCCCGTTTGCTATGAACCAGCACGTTATCTGTACAATGACCATATCTCAACATATACGAGAATGGCAGAACTGGTTACAAAGCTTTTTGCCATCTTTCAAAATACTAACGAGCGCTACTCTATTTTTTGCACTCAGCTATCTTTTAGTTACCTCACCACCGATACTTCGGCTACTATTATACTGTAAACGACAAGGTAAAATTAGAGAATATTCTTTCTTACAAAATCTTTTTTCTCAAGGAATACTTCACACAAAAGCGTACTAATTTTTTCTCCGTAATTTATACTAATTCGTTTCTTAAAATATACTAAAACTATGAAAAACAATACAACATTGCTTTACATTATTATTGCATTACTAGTTGGAATACTCTTAACGTGTCTTTATTGCACGATGAGTACGACTACTCAAATGATGGGCGATAATAAAGCTTCACAGTCAAATGGAATGATGCACCAAATGCCAGACGGCTCCATGATGGGAGGAAATAACCAGATGGACATGAACTCTATGATGAGCAGTATGATGGCAGGACTTAAAGGAAAAACTGGAAATGAGTTTGATAAGGCATTCCTTGCAGAAATGATTGTCCACCATCAGGGTGCAGTAGTTATGGCTCAAGCAGTACTAAAAAACTCTAAACGACCAGAACTCATCAAGCTCGCCAACGACATTATTACAGCTCAAACAGGAGAAATTACAATGATGAAGAATTGGCAAAAATCCTGGTTTAACATTCAAAACTAAGTATGCGAGAAACAGTTGAAAAAGCGTTTACTTCCCACATATTACGGTATGTAGGTGTTGGACTTATATCTGGCTCTATTGTGCATATTGGGACTTTAGGAGGTGGTATAACACAGTATGTGGTACTTATCACTCTAGGAATTATTGCTTTCATTACAGGAACAATACTTGAAAAAGGAAGAGGCTCCATTACCCTAAACTTCATTATTGTTTCCGTACTTCTCTCGATAGGAGTAGGGATGGTAAGTGGAGGAACACAACACTATCTTGATGGTCCAGTATATGCTTCATTCTTACTTCCTCTTGGATTACTGCTTGGATATATTATGTTTGTACTTAGTAAAGACAAGAAAGAGCTGAAGACACAAAAAGTTATAGTTGCCACTATCTTAGCATTAGTATTTTTTGGTGGACTATATGGGATAGCTCACACAATACCTGTGTTAGAAAATCACCACAGTGAAACAGAAGAACATCACTAAAATAGTTTAGTTTCGAACTACATAAATTGGTATACAAAAACACCTAGATAAATCTAGGTGTTTTTGATGGCTCCGAACGTGGGATATGTTGCTATATAGCTCCCAATAGGTGCTACTTTGCTAAACTCCCCATATAACATATACCTAGAACAGCATTCAAACGTTTGAAGGAGTGTCTACTCACTTTCTAGAAATAATTTTTATAAAAATCGCACAGTTTCACAAATAGAGCATCGAGTAAAAAACATTATCCTATAAGCTTTTTCCCTTCAAAGGAAGAAAATTTTCAGGAGTCACCATTATTTAATTCTTTAGTTACTTTATGTAAGAAAAGTTGAGAGTAGCACCTATTGGGAGCTATATGC
>JAYTBQ010000004.1:0-5985 GCA_043736905.1 Minisyncoccota bacterium
TCATACCGAAAATGAACGTGGAGAAAAAGACGCAGATGTTATCTATCTCAAAAAATATTACTCACTGTTACAAGTGAAAGATTATATTCTTTCGAAGAAACTTACAGAAAAATGTGGAGCGCTTAAAAAGAAAGCATTCATTATTTATTTTTATTCAAACATTGGTAACTGCCCTGACTGCCTTAAGGAAGGCTATGTACTGACTCGACTTAAGGAAAAGTATCCAGATCTTCGTGTGTATTCTTTTGACTATAATTTAGACCTTTCTGTGGTTGAGTCACTTAAGAAAATTTATCGTGTTGATGCTGTGCTTCCTGCTCTTGTGATTGAGGATAAATCATACAATGGATTTAAGTCTATTGCTGATATTGAAGCCCTCCTTCCAGAAAGTGTTAAGGTGACAGCAATATCAACACTAGGCGTTGCAACATCCACCAACAAGAAAGCTAAATAATCGAGTATGCTATACCAAATTTTGCAGGCGCTCATGTATCCATTCTTGTTTCTTTCGCTGTACTTTCAGATTATCCTCCTCCTTTCCTATTTTGAAAATGCAAAGAAGATAAAAGATGAAGAGTCTCAGGATATTGATGAGTATCCAACGGTTACCATCGCAGTTCCATGTTGGAATGAGGAGAATACACTTGCTGGTACGATAGACTCTCTTCTCGCGCTTGATTATCCAAAAGATAAAGTATCTATTGTCATTGTTGATGATGGAAGCAAGGATGGCACACTTGCGATTGCACAATCGTATGAGAAGCGATTTAAAGAACAGGTAATTGCAATTTCAAAAGAAAATGGAGGTAAGCATACCGCGGTGAACCTAGCACTTGCACAGTCACACGCTGATTTTTTCGGATGTCTTGATGCTGACTCATCGGTTGACCCTAGGGCACTACGTACCATTATTTCATATTTTCAGCATCACAAGCATGCAATGGCTGTGACACCGTGTATTCATATCAGGTCACCCAAGACGATTATTCAGCGCATGCAAGCAATTGAGTATCTTATGGGGGTCTTTCTTCGCAAGGCGTTTGGTCAGCTTGATGCGATTCAGGTAACACCTGGGCCATTCTCTATTTTTAAGCGAGAAGTCTTTGGTATCATTGGTGACTATAGAAAAGCTCATAATACAGAGGATTATGAAATTACACTGCGAATGCATAAGTATCATCTTAAGATTATGAATTCACATAAGGCGCTTGTGTATACTGTTGGACCTGCGACGTTAAAAGGGTACTTCTTCCAGCGGTTACGATGGGCGAGAGGATTTCTTGAGAACTCAATTGATTATCGATTTCTTTTTTTTAAGAAAGAGTATGGCAACTTTGGTATGTTTACTCTCCCGATGGCGTTCCTCTTTGTGTTTTATGGCCTCTACGCTGCCTTTTTCTCACTTTATACAGTAATTGCTCATTATGTGGATGTTGTTACACGTTGGATGTCCGTTGGTATACACCCTAGGATGCCAACATTTGATTTCTTTTATTTCAACACAACCATTACCGCCTTTGTTGTTATGGTGATGCTGACCATGTTCCTCTTTACGTTATACATTGGTAATACACTTTCTGATGACAGACAAGAGTTCTATCACAACTTCCCCATCTTCTTTTTTATCTATCCACTTCTTGTGCCACTCTTTCTTTCTCGTGCAGTGTTTGATACCTTTACTAAGCGTAAGAATACATGGGTGTTGCAAGATAATAAGAAGCCAGTAGGGAGGTGATTATAATAGTACCTTTTGGATGTGATAACGGGGTCAAAATAACGGGGTCAGGCACCATTTAAATATAAAAAGTATATTATTGTATATCCATGCCTCGTACAAAAAGAATAGATATTGGCAACGAAATTTATCACGTCATCAACCGTTCCAACAGTAGAACAACTATTTTTAAGACTAAGAAAGATTACGAACTCTTTGAAGAGCTGCTCACTATAGGACAAGAGCTCTTTGAGATGAGGATTCTCGCCTATACGATAATGCCAAATCATTTCCATATCCTTCTCTATCCTAGACAAGATGGAGAACTTTCAAAGTTCATGCACTGGTTAACTACTACACACACTCGTAAGTATCATACAGTGACTGAGACTATTGGGGGAGGTCACCTTTACCAAGGAAGATATAAATCATTTGTAGTAGACACAGATGAATATCTTCTTACTGTCATTAAATATATAGAGCGTAATCCGGTAAGAGCAATACTAGTTAAACAATGTGAGGACTGGCAATGGGGGAGTGCCTATAGGAGAATCATAGGTACAACTAAACTGAAGAAATTATTAGCGGAAATACCTACCACTCTTCCACGTAACTATAAAACATGGATCAATATGAGTGACAAACCAAAGGATCTTCTCCTTCTTCGTAATTCTTTAAACCGTGGTGTGCCATATGGAGGGGAATCATGGAGAGAAAAGATGATTAAGAATTTTAATCTTGAGTCTACAATGAGGCCTCCAGGGAGGCCGAGAAAAGTATGATATATTATAACACGTAAAGTGTTAAAAAACGGTGTCTGACCCCATTATCGACCCCATTATCTCGGCCTTACTCCGACATTACAGCTTGCAGTTTGTGTTTTTTTGACTCTCTTTGTGGTTATGAAAACATCAAAAGATAAATAAATGGTGTACACTCTGACTATGAAAATATCAAAATATGTATGGTTATTACCAGCGTTATATGTTTCCTACATGTTCGGAGGAAAAATAGTGGAAGGTTTTGCGCACAGTGAAGAATTTATCGCCATCATTAGTGTTATACCTTTTTTAAGACCATACGCCTACTCACTAACGCCACTTGTTGGGCTTCTCGATTTTAGTATTGCTTTAGTACTAATTTTTATTCCACTTTTCGTTAAGAATAGAAAGTTACAGAATTTGATATTTATATGGGTGATAGTTTGGCCACTCCTCCCTTCAAGTATTAGATATTTTGCACATGTAGCAGATTTTGAAATCGTTGAAGTTCTTTCCATCTCTCTTTCTGCGGTACTCGCATACTTTCTCTGGCTTAAGTTTTCTCAAAGTGGTAAGTCATAAATATAATAATACTTTTAAAATTATACTACTGGCGTAAGCGCTTGTCGCCACTAACACCATACGATTCACTTATCGTATGAAAAAGTATCCAGAATCCCTACAAGAATTCTTTGAGATGTTTACAACTGAGGACTCTTGCAGAGATTTTTTAATCTGTACTCTTTAATATTTCTTGTAATTATGTAATAGTTGTGATGTGATCGTCGTTCATGTCTATGGTCATACACTGATATCCTACGCGTTCACAGGAGAAAGGCACCCTTTTGGTCCAAGACACAAACTTGGTAGTTTGGGTGTTTTTCTCTGTTAGAACGGGGTTTCATTTGGGTGTCATTGAGAGGTAGACAACTCTTCCACTTCTTAATCAGCTATACATTTGCTATAATATAACAATATGGAAGGACATGCCCACCCAATAACCCTTGCTGTTGCTCGTATTTCTGACATTTTTTCGAAGATGGGATTCGATACAGTTGATGGGCCTGAGCTTGAAGATGAATGGCACAATTTCGATGCACTTAATGTGCCGAAGGATCACCCAGCAAGAGATATGCAGGATACCTTTTGGATTAAGCCTTTAGCCGCAAACCTCGCAGACAAAATGCAAACCTCGCAGACAGATTCAATACAACGAACAGGGAAGGATAAATATGGTGACCCTGTTGGGTATGTCCTTAGGACACATACTAGTAATATGCAGATTCGCACTATGGAGAAGCATATCGAAGACGGAAAAGAATTTCCTCTTGCGATATGTTGTCCAGGAAAAGTGTTTCGTAATGAAGCAACGGACGCAACGCATGAGGCGCAGTTTTATCAGATAGAGATGCTCTACGTTGGTAAGGGTGCCTCTCTTGCAATGATGATAGGTATTATTGAACGTTTCTTCTCAGAATTTTTTGGAAGTAACTTAGTGGTTCGTTTACGGTCAAGCTACTTTCCATTCGTTGAGCCGGGGAACGAGGTTGATATGCAATGCTTCAAATGCACTGGAAGTGGGTGCTCCATCTGTAAGCATACTGGGTGGATAGAAATTGGTGGAGCAGGGATGGCACATCCGAAGATTCTTGAGGCAAGTGGTATCAATCCTCGTGAGTACCGAGGCTTTGCCTTTGGGTGTGGTATTGACCGTATGGTAATGCTTAAGTACGGTATTGACGATGTAAGACTTTTATATAATGGCGACCTTCGAGTTGTTAATCAATTCTAAACTACTATGACACACCATGTACCAAAAATTATCACCTTTACTGGAATAGCGATAGCTGCACTCTTTATTGTGTGTGCAAGTTTTTGGTATAAGTATGAGCACAAAATAGAAACATCAGCATTAAAAGTTCCTAATGTTGCCCTTCACTTACCTCGTGTCGCTACCATTTCTAAGAAGACGGACACCTACAATGTTACCCTTGAATACCCATCTTTACCCAATTCTCTTGATGGGTCTATTGTTGCGAATGAGTACTTTACACATTTTTATTCTTCTTCATCTGAATGGTTTATTCATGATGTGGAAGAGTCGCTTGCAAATAATGACCTTCCTGAGGAGCTCAAGAAAGGGGTAACATCATACTATAACGTCTCCACACTCCTCCTTGCTACAACATCACGGTATAGTTCCTTTCTTGTAACTGGTGAGTCATATTTTGTTGGGTCGGCTCACCCGTCACATATTATTGATACATTTATTTTTGATAAAAAGAACAAGAAGCTAGTGGCTGCTCAAGAATTGTTTACTGGTTCTTCATATCTAGTCACATTGTCAAAAGCAAGTAGTGCATTCTTTGCTTCTCGTAATGTCTCACGTGGAGCTGATTATTTCAAAGTTGATACATCGACATCAAATGAGGGTTTTGCTCCATCGGTGTCAAACTATTCGAAGATTCTTCCTACAGAAAAAGGACTTGTTATTTATTTTGATGAATATCAGATTGCCCCATATGTAGCAGGTCCACAGGAAGCACTTATTCCATATGCTTCATTACAAGCAATTATTAATAAAGATGGAGTTCTTGGAGAATATAGTAAGTAGAGTATGAATGAATATTTTTTTGTGACACCATATTGGAAAATAATTCTTTGTGATGATCAGCGGTATCTTGGGTATTTAATAATTAAATCTGTTGAAGATAGAGAGCATCTTCCTGATCTTAATGAAGAAGAGCAGTTAGATTTTTTTAGACTTATAAAAAAACTTGAGGAGTTTTATAAAGAAAAATTCGGAGCGACAATGTTTAATTATTCATGTCTTATGAATAATGCATATAGAGATAATGAGAAGCCTCGAGTGCATTTTCATTTTCGCCCTCGCTATTCGTCCCCCGTTACTGTGCTCGGGCAAACGTTTAGTGACCATAACTTTGGGGAACACTATCTCAGTGCATCGCTTAATGGAAATGGTAAAGTGAGTATCCAAGATGAGGTGAAGATACATATTATGAATGAACTTAAGGAATATTTTAGATAATCTATGAAATTTTCAAAGAAATGGTTGCAAGACTATATTGTAGAAATGCTTCCGACAGATGAGGCTATTACCATTGCGCTCAATAAGAAAGCATTTGAAGTCGAAGAGACGACGGTGATGACACAATCGCATGCTAACGCAGACGGAGTGCAGACTACGCAGACAGATACTGTTTTTGATATTAAGGTACTTCCTAATCGAGCACATGATGCACTCGGTCATCATGGTATGGCATATGAACTGTGTGCATCGCTCGCTCTTACCTTTAATAAGGAGAAGGAGATTCTTGAAAACCTTAGCTATTTTGATAAGCATATTCCTTCGGTAGACGTAGTAATAGAAAACGAGAAGTATTGCACTCGTTTCATGTCTGTGCGTATTGATGGTGTGACGGTAGGAGAGAGTCCTCTATGGCTAAAGGAACGGCTCGCAGCAATCGGTCAGCGTAGTATTAATAATAT
>JAYTBQ010000005.1:0-2254 GCA_043736905.1 Minisyncoccota bacterium
GTTCTTAAAAGTGAGTAAAAAATGATTTTTTGTAGACATAATTCTAATGCTAATACGTACTTAGTAATATTGCATTAGATTCTGGATTCTAAGATAATAGAAAAATAATTATTTGTGCACGATGTGCAATGTTGGTAGATAAACTATTTCCCAGCATTCAACCATCCTGTCATGTCTGCAATTTCTTTCGTCTGGGTACTCAGTATACCATTTGCGAGGGTCCTCACATTATTATGGATATTTGGAAGTACAAGCACCTGTTGTGCCATCACAAGAGCTGCTTCATGATGAAGTTTCATCTGAACTAGAAAATCATGTTCAGTCACAACTGTTCCTATAATATAAGGATTAGAACTTGTCCCCATCATCATTCCTCCATGGTTCATCCCCTCCATAGTCATAACACGAACCGCAGGAAGGTTACTAAACGATTCTTTATTCTTTATCTCTTGGACTTGTGTCTGGTATACATACTTACGGAACATTGATATTGCTCGCGGACCATGAGGAACCAGTGTAGAAAAAAGGACGAGACCAAGGGCAGCCCCACATGCCATTCCAACAAGTACACTGAACGCTTGCATGTTACTGAACAATGAAGTGATAGTTTTCATAGAGGGTAGTGTAACACGAGGGCAGCTTTTAGCTTTTAGCTTTTAGCTTTTAGCTTTTAGCTTTTAGCTGAAATTCTAAAATACATGCTTAATGAGCCAACAAATATATTGCATTTGAGCCAAAGGCCAAAAGCTAATTGCTAACGACTGGAAAACAAAAACACCCTTTTGGGTGCTTTTGCATTTAAGCTCATAGCCAAGAGCTAAAGGCTAACAGCCATTCTTACCCCTTAAGGTACGTAAGCATTGTCTCTGCATCACTCACCTCAAATGGATCAGCAGCATAGTTATCTGACATCCCTTCTTCAATAAACATTTTCTTAACAACACCATCAACAACATGCATAGAGTATCTCCATGAACGATCACCGAAACCTAGATTATTTTTCTTCACAAGCATCCCCATTGCACGAGTAAAATCAGCATTTCCATCAGGAAGCATGAATACTTTTTCCATTCCAAGATTTTTCTTCCATTGATACATAACGAAGGCATCGTTAACAGAAAGACAGATTATTTCATCAACACCAATAGTCTTCATCTCATCGTACACAGCTTCATAGCCTGGAACGTGTGTTGATGAACATGTTGGTGTGAACGCTCCAGGAAGGGAGAAGATAACAATATTCTTTCCTTTAAAAATATCATCTGTTGTGAGGTCTTGCCATCGGAACGGATTTTCTCCTGCCACTGACTCATCGCGGACACGGGTTTTAAAAGTAACTTGTGGAACTGACATTCCTTCTTTTGTTTGCATAGTTGTGTAAATTAAATGATTTAGTAGTAATACATCAATTCTTTATTGCTGAATTACAATTCATTACTGAGCTTCAGCATATATCTACTATATCGCAGTAATGATAAAGATGCAAAAGGAATAAAGTATCCTCGCAGCAAGTTGACGGGGTATTAAATACAAAGAATTCGCTTCGCTCATACATAACGGAGCAAGCTCCGAGGTATTTATGTCCTTTTTAACTCCTCGGCTCGGAAGTAGAAAAGGGTACTTTTCTACTTCACTCGCTCTACGTCGTTAATAAAAAAGGTAAAGAAATAAGACAATTTATTGACTTATTTGCCTTCTTTGTAGCATTGTAACTGCAACAAATCCTCCAATAAAACCAAATAGTGACGCTAGTATCAGAATCACAATAGTTGACAAGCCTTTTGAAAGTACACCATTTTTATCAATGATCAATTTATCTTGCCCGTTTTCTTTTAAAACAAGCACCGGATTCCCATTATTATTTACAAGGCGCATAATCGCGCTCGCTTTCCCAGTGTCATCATTAAGAACAACACTTGGTATTCCACCTGCGTAGAGGCCAATACTTATACGAACTACATTGTTATCATCATACATAAAAAGTGCCGGTGTCCCTTCTCCTGATGTGGTAAGCTGGGCTGTTACTTTTCCATTTGCACCCTTGAGTACGAAGTTGTTACTTGAAAGAGTTTGAGCAGAGACAGTGTGGTAACTAAATAGTAACGTGAACGCAGCAAAAAATAGAACTGACTTCATGGTGTTAGTGTTTTGTTAGTATCTTAGTTTCTAGAATCTAATGCAACTAATTTGTAGAATACATCTTTAGGGAACTGCCAGTCAATACACTTCCTTGGTCTACCATTTAATGAGTCCT
>JAYTBQ010000006.1:0-5798 GCA_043736905.1 Minisyncoccota bacterium
AGGAGAACTTGATACAGGTCAAAGAGCTACGCTCTTTGACTAAAGCAATGCAAAGCATTGCGTCTAATCCGCTGTGGCGTCAGCCCAGCGTTCTTTAGTAACTGTCTCTTAGTGTGCTGTCGTAGACAGTATTAGAACTCAGATAGTAAAGAATGAGGTACTCTACTCCACACCATGCCTCTAGCTGTTTATTGTTTTGTGCCCCGCCCGTGTACCAAGTAAAGCAGCTGAAACTATAGCGATATTTGCAACAAACAGATAAACCGGGAATGATAATAATGCAAAGTCTAACTTCCCGACCGCTAGAATATTAAGTCCACTTGCTACGGTACCAAGAGCCCACATGATTAAAGTCTCACTTCCAGGATGTTTATATATTTTAATAACGATCATCAGTGCGCCAATAATTTCAGCAGCAAGCACACTTAAAAGCGCCGCCAGCGGCGACGATAGAGTTACCCACAACACTATGCCAATTAGTGCCATCACTAAACCAATTATGTTGATTGTCGTCACTCCTCCATACCCACCATTTTTTCTCATGGACAATGAAAAAATGATCACGTTATTACAAATAAACCAACCAGCAAAAAATAGAGAGGCTCGTGCACCGAGAGCATACTGGCTAGCAAATGAGATGATACTTATGACTAAAAAGATAAACCAAGCAAACCTATGTGGAATGGTTTTACGTCTATAGGAATCAATTATATACGGTATTGCGCCAACGATACCAAGTAAACTCGCAGAGATTCCAAGGATATTTTCCATATGGAGAGTATATCAATATTATGTCTTGTAGACTATAGAAAATACGCCTTGATTTTATTGATCTATTTACGTGGTGTGGCTATCGGGATTTGAACCCGAACTGAGGGTTCCACAAACCCTAGTGCTAACCATTACACTATAGCCACCATCTCTTATCTTCCATATGTGGAACATGGAATGAGGTCTTTACTCTAACACATATTTTGATTTTTTTGAAGGGCTCGTTTTTTTATCGTGAAACACCCCTCCTCTATGGTTTATTTTTCTTTCATTATGTGGTAGTATTTCATTACTTCACAAGGAAGCGATGCCCAGGTGGCGAAACTGGTAGACGCACTACCTTGAGGTGGTAGCGCTGGCAACGGCATGGAGGTTCAAGTCCTCTCCTGGGCACAAAATAATAAATACCCATTCTGTAATCAGTGTGGGTATTTATTATTTTGCGAGCATCGGAAGCAAGTGACCTTCGTCACTTGCGTGAGGACTTGAATACGGGTCGGAAAATCATCTGCGACGTAGGAGCTGATTTTGTGAACAAGTCCTCTCCTGGGCACAAAAAATAATGAACTCAACGTAACACGTTGCGTGATTTATTTTTTACTCGGGAGAGGTCTTGAACCGAGTCCGAAGCGAAGCCAATTTTGTAATCAAAATGGTGAGGACGAATCGGGGTCGCGAAATAAGGAGCGAGGCGACTATATTTGGTGACCAAGTCCTGTGACCTGCTGATACTATTTGTGTCCCACGAATAATGCTAGTATATACACATAAATGAGAGAATATGTTAAAAAGTTAATTCTTAGTATAGAGAATAATAAAAGAGTTGCGGTTACAAAAAAGTACCCATTTTTACTTTTCCCAGTAATAGAAATGAAGAGGTTCTATAAAAAAGTAAACTATACATATCCTAATTCTTATAATTTAAAGCACACGAAAGCCCCAGTAGACCAAAAGTGGTTTCATATCACCGAACATTCCTCACCTTTGTATAGAAAATATAACAAACGAGAATTAGATGATGGTAAAATTAAAAATATAAAAATAGCTATACAAAAATTAGATGGACTTATTATAGAGCCGAAGCAAATCTTTTCTTTCTGGAAATATGTCGGTAGAACAAACAAAAGTAGAGGTTTCTCAAAAGGGCTTGTTTTGTCTGATGGTAAATTAAAAGAGGATTTTGGTGGAGGACTTTGCCAGCTCTCTAATTTAATAGCCTATATGTTTGCTTGTAGTGATTGTGATTTTGTTGAACGAAAACACCATTCAAGAGATGTTTTTCCTGACAGTGGCAGAAGTGTTCCTTTTGCCAGCGGGGCAACAGTTTTCTATAATCTAATAGACTTAAAAATAAAGAATACTTATGATTTTCCAGTACGACTTAATTTAAGAACAACGGAAACACAACTAAGAGGTTCTTTATCTTCACCAAAAATACTTGATTATGATGTGAAATTAGAAGAAAAAAGTACAGGTTTTTTTAAATCAGAAAGTTCAGGTTTAACATATAGATATAATCAGCTGTTTAGGGTTTTTTATAAAAAAGGTAATTCAAAATTAGAAAAAGAAATACTTAAGGAAGAGCTACTTTGGGAAAATATAGCAAAGGTAATATACGAGGATAGTGAAATAAAAAAAGATATTGAAATTGTTTAGTGTAAAACTTCTTTATGAAAGTTTGATTTACAAAATCCTAAACTTTGTAGAGAAATAACAGTTTGCTTGATATAATTTCGGTAAGAGTGGAGTTCAGTAATCCACGAAACCCCTGCACAACATAAAAAGCGAGACATCTATGATGTCCGCTTTTTATGTTGTGTCAGGAGAGTTTTAGCACCTAAGTGCTAAAACGTAGGACTTGAACGAAAAACCAGTCTACAGAAATGAGAAGGTAAAAGTTTTCTTACAGACTTTTACCTTCTCATTTCTGTCGGTTTTTCTTTAGGCTAAAACTTTGAGTATTTTAAAATGACAAAGTTATGAAATAAAATACCAAAGTAATAGCTAAGTCCTCTCAAAATCTAAAACATTTTCATAAGCATGAACTGTCATGATACCCTTAGTGGCATGTTACAACGATTCCTCTCTGAACAACGGCATGCTTTCACTATTGCAAAGATTGCAATAGTATTCCAAACTGTTGCAACAACGATTATTATCGTCCTATTATTTATTAGTACAACAAGCGCTACTACTACCCATACCCTTCTCAGTAAGGCACTCGTTGCGGACATTCTCTTTGTTATCTGTCACCTCATATATAGACTTCTCTATACTGGCCCTCGAAGTATCCTCAAAAAGGAGGACACGAATATTCTCGCCATTCATAGTATCCTGTCACTACTTGCACTTATCATTACCACAGCCATTATCTTAAATGATATATCATACACCAATCACGCACTTATGTTTGCTGTAATAATGATATGGATTGTCTCGCTCATATTCGGTATTCTTTTCTTTTTGAAAAAATATAAGAAACTATATTCAGTTGATTAATAGGCACGTTCCTGTTACCATTCAAGGCGGACATATTCAAAAACCCTTACCGGAGAAAAAATAATGATAGTGTCACCAGTCTTTGCATGGGTGCTAGTAGCTGCTCTTTTTGCAATAGTTATAAATATAGTTCTTGCCATTAGAGTAGCAATAACTGGACTTCGTGCCAAAAAATATACAGAGTCGATTGTGACGGTCATCAAACACAAGAGGATGGTCAAAATATTCTATGCGTCTTTCATTCCACCTGTATGTCTGATAGAAATTGCTGTATTGATAAAGGGTGGGTCGCGTGACCAAGTCCTCTTCAGTGTCCATACAATGTTTATTGCTAGTTTTCTCCTAATAAGCATAGCGATGTATTTTGTTTGGACAGGTAGACAAAATAAAAATATTCATCGTCCTCTATCAAGATTTCTACTGTCAACATATCTCGGAGTGACAGGGACCGGAATCCTGCTGACGCTAGATGCACTCAAATGACCACTGTAAAGTTTCGCAGAGAAAAGTCGTACACACCTTTGTGTACGACTTTTTGTATAATAATATATCTGCATATAAAAACATCGATCATTGCTGATCGATGTTTTTATTATGTTGTTACTTCTTGTGTTTCTTCAGTAACGTTTGATTCCATTGTTGTTTCACTTCCCTTCTTAACAACACGAACATCTTTCTTAAGCTTACGACGTACATCGCGGATAGCCTTATCACGGACGTAATACAACTTACTACGACGTGTACGTGAATGACGAACGAGTTCAATCTTATCAATCATAACTGAGTACAGTGGGTACACTCGTTCAACACCAACACCTGACGCTACACGACGAACTGTAAAGGTCGCGCCAATCTCTGTGCCATGCTTACGAGCAAGCACCATTCCTTCAAAAGCCTGAAGACGTGTCTTTCCATCGTTTTCCTTGATCTTATTCCAAACACGCACAACATCTCCTGATGCAAAATCAAGAGCTTTTCTCTCTTCAATGTCTACTGGGGTAAAATTAATAGTTGTTTTCATAGAAATCTACTTAGTAGAGAAATACTATCATAAAAAAAGCGTTACCGCAAGGCCTACAATAAATCACAAAAATTGATGTGCACTGTTTAATCCTTAGTCAATTACAGGAAAATTAAGAGACATAAGTATTTTCTTCATATCATCTGGAATAGGTGCCACAATTGTCTCTTTGTCACTCCCCTCATTATCCTTTGGAATATCCATTGTTATTGACAGGGCGTGAAGCATAGATCGTGGAGCCGCCTCCTTTCCAAGGAGTGACCCATAGAGATCGTCCCCAATGATTGGGTGTCTAATACCTCTAAAATGGGCTCTAATTTGATGAGTTCTTCCTGTAAGCGGATACACTTCAACATATGAATATTGTTTACCGTCTGCGGTTGTAGCTCGACCTAGGACCTTATAGCGAGTGATCGCTTCCCTCTCCTCCCCTCGTGTATCTTGTGAGAACATATCGACAACGGTTCGCTTTCTAAAGTCACTCTTAGCACGAGCAATAGGTAATGATATCATTCCAGTTTCATGACGAATGTGCCCTTCAACAATTGCACGGTATACCTTACGTACAGTATGATCACGGAATTGTTTCTTAAGGGACGTAAAGGCGATTGCATCTTTTGCAAGAACAAGAACCCCTGTCGTATTACGATCAATACGATGAACAACCCCTTCCCTCCCAAGATCGCCCACTCCGTTCACCGAATAGGTCTCTTTCAACCAATCGGCAATTGTAGATTCCTCTTGACGCTCATCAGGGTGAACAATAACACCAATAGGTTTATCGATGACAACAACGTGAGTATTTTCAAATAGTATAGGAAATTGCATCCTTGCATACTACCAGAAATGTGGTGAAATAGCGAATCACAACAAAAAACAACATCGTCAGATGTTGTTTTTTGTATGGTGGGAAATAGAGGGGTCGGTCACCAAATATAGTCGCTGCGCTCCTTATTTCGCGACCCCGGCTTTGTCCTCACCGTTTGTGATTACACAAACGGACTTCGTATCGGACTCAGTTCAACCCCTCTATTTACCTCACAAAATTTAAAATCCCAAAGCTTTGCTTTGTAGATTTTATTTTGTGGGAAATAGAGGGGTCGAACCTCTGACCTTCGCTGTGTAAAAGCGCTGCTCTACCAACTGAGCTAATCTCCCGTCTTTATTGTTATATTTTTTCTCCACACTTCTACACTCCCCAATGAGAATATACTACCTTATTATTTTCATTTATTCAAGCTTTGTTATATTAAAAATACCACACTACTTCCAGTTTGGTCTATTTTTTGGTAGTATACGCAGTACCCATTGCCCTTGTAGTTAAATGGATATAACTGCGGACTTCTAAGCCGTTATTGCAGGTTCGATTCCTGCCGAGGGCACCAATACGAAACTCAACGGCTTTTTCAAAGCCAGAAGGTGGGACGCACGAAGCGCGTCCCACTGATTTCCCCCCATTTTTCCAAACGAATTCAGAATTTTTGGCGCGCTGGCGCGCACTGATTTT
>JAYTBQ010000007.1:0-5679 GCA_043736905.1 Minisyncoccota bacterium
TATTCTGTCTCTATGCTTTTGTTTAAGGTGTGTAAAAGATGCTCTTTTTTGCATTGGATTTCATACTAATACAATTGCAATTCAAAAGAGAATTTTCAACTGGTGCGTTATCAAATTAGTTACTATTGAACCTAATAATTCACAAAATAATTCCATGCTCTAAATTTTTTCATGAGAAATAATCTGCCGGAGCGCTCGGCGCGAGGCAAAAGCAAATTTCTAGCAAGAAATTATGCTGGTTATTTCGATGAAAAACTTAAAAGAAAAAGATTTTTTGTTATCTTTAGCGCTGGAGCTTATCGATATCCTGCTGCACCGCAGTAATCTTCCTCATCACTGAGTTACCGTATGATGATCCGGGACCTGAGGCACATGACCTTCCAGAGTAGTACTTACATGCTGCGTTACGTTCACTTGACTCATTCCCTGTTACTGCACCAAGGTCAGAAAGATAGAGGGCTGTCGCAGTGATTGCATCACGTGGCTTCCATGGGTCAGCATATGGAGATCCAGAAATTGCAGCAATTCGCTTTTCAAAGATCTGCCACGTTGAGGGAATGAATTGTGAAGGACCCATCGCCCCTCCCCAACCAATTGGACTTCCTCCGCTATACATTGCTATCCAACATGAGACTGGCGTTTTATCGATTGGACGACCAAGTTTTGCTAAAAGTGAGTTAAATACTGGGACATCACGTTTTGGATTCATTGTTCTTTTCTTAAGATCTCCACTCTTAATAGAAACACCATCTCCTGTTGTCTGATCTTTCAAGTAACACGCACCAACATTGACACCAAGTGATGACTCTTGCATAAGAATTGCAAGCACAAGTGCGGGCCTCACCCCTGTTCCCTTAGATGCAAGTACGGCAAGGTCATACGCCTGACCAAACGAAATACTTCCACTGTCACGAAGTTCAAAAAGTCGCGCTCGAATCGTGGAGGCCTCTTTTTCTCGTGCAGCGAGAACTTTTTTGTATTCTGTTTCTTGATTCTTTGTAATAAGAAGAAGACCATTCTTTTCTTTCTGGTTAGACTCCACCCTCTTCTTCTCGAGCTCTTGTGCGAGCTTTCTTTCTATCTCTTTATCTTTTTCATCAAGAAGGTCTGACTTTACCGCCTCAACCTCTAGCTTGGTAGCTCTGATATCACTGAAGCTTTTATTGAGAGCACGATTAACAACAGCAAAGGAATCAATATCTTCAAAAAATGTTGAAAGACTTTTCGATTGTAGACCGAAGTCAAGTAATGAATACTGCTCCATATACATTGTCTTCCGAAGTATCTGTGAGAGTGATTCCTTTTCTCTGTCTGCCTTAGCATCGAGAGCATTGATTGTGCTCACCTTCTGGGTAATGTTCTGATTGATCATACTGATTGCCTTAACGTGCGATTGAATCTTAAGCTTGCTTGCGGCAATCTTTTTCGTAAGTAATCCGATATCATTCTTAAGAGTGGTACCTTCTTTCTGAGTAACAGAAATACTCTGCGTCAGTGACTTAATCTGAGCTTCAAGATTAACAAGCTCTTGCTCAAGCTCTTGCCGTGTCGCAGCAAAGGCTACTACTGGTGTAGTAGCAAAAAGTGAGACTGAAAAGAACATGGCAAAAATAAAAAAAACGAGGGGGAATCTCATCCTTCCAGTATATCAGATAGAAAAAGGAACTAAGGCCAATTTGGTTGTTGGTATTTATGGTGATTAAATTATGAAAAAAGTATTTTATCAACAAAATTCCATATGGTACAATGCAAAATATGAAAACTGCAATTATTCTACATGGTATGCCTTTAAAAGATGAATACTATGATGACGAAGCTCCTTCACCTTCAAATCACCACTGGTTGCCTTGGGTGCAAAAACAGCTGCTTCTTAAAAACATACTTGCCCAAACATTAGAACTACCTAAACCATATGAACCAGTTTATGAAGAGTGGGCAAAAGTTTTTAATCAACTAAAAGTTGATGATGAGACAATATTAATTGGACACAGTTGCGGTGCAGGATTTCTAGTTAGATGGTTAAGTGAAAATAAAGTAAGAAGTGGAAAAGTTGCATTAGTCGCTCCGTTTTTAGATCCTGAAAATGAAATTAAATCAGAATTTTTTAATAACTTTGAAATTGACTCAAAGCTTAAGGAAAGGACAGGAGGTATTTCTATTTTTTATTCAGTTGATGATTGGGGCAAAATAATTACCAGTGTCAATCAAATAAGAGATTCGATACCGGGGATTGAATTAAAAGAATTTTTGGACAGAGGTCACTTTATTACTGTAGATAATATAAAAGCAGATACTTTTCCTGAATTATTAAAGTGGCTACTTGAATAATGTTATTGCAAAAAGATTATTGGAGAGAAGTAATAGAGAAATCCCGTAGCTCATTACCTAAACATTCAAAGAAAAACCTTCCGTAAGGAAGGTTTTTTTGTCTTTCAGTCTTATTGTCTGCTGTCTTTCCCCTACTCTGCCACTTCCACTTCTTCCTTCTTACCCTTCTTCTCTACTTCAATAGCGGTAAGGTCAACAGTGGCAATCTCACCAAGTTCTTCTGCAATTGAGATTGAAGCAACAACATCTGTACCTGCGATGTGGTAAAGCTCAACACCCTTTGGAAGTATGATATCACTTACGTGGATAACACTCTTAGCATCAACAAGTGCTGACAGGTCAACAGTAAACTCATGAGGAAGCATTGTTGGATCACCTTCAACTGAAAGTTCCTGCATAACCTTAACAAGTACACCACCCGCCTTAACAGCTGCTGATTCGCCAGTAAACTCAATAGGGGTCTTAACGTGCACCTTCTGTCCTTTTTCGAGAACAAAGAAGTCAGCATGAATAACATGACTCTTAACAGGGTGAATCTGAACATCCTGAATCATCGCTGTTTCTTTTCCATCTGCAGTAACAAGAATAACTGACGACGATGCACCTTCACTTGCAAGAACTTTTGCAAATTCTTTTGCTTCAACAAAAATAGACACTGATGCTGAATGTGAACCATAGTAAACAGCTGGAATAAACCCTTCTCTTTTAGTTTCTTTTGCGGCGCGAGGCGCTGTTTTGATTTGCATCATAGTTGTGCAATTATACACTATTTATGGGATGTAATCAAGTAACCTTCAAACGATCCCTGTAGTCACTACTTTTTGTCAACCAAACCATATACCCGCGCTGTCTGGGCAAGCATTTTACTGTATGAAAAATTCTGCGCAATATGGGAGTGTAGCTGCTGAGCAAGCATTCTACTATATTTTTTGTCAGTAATCATTCTCTCTATTGCGTGTGACATTCCATCAACATCCTTAGGAGTCACAAGAAGGCCTGTCTCTTCGTGTCGCACAATTTCTGGGATTCCTCCGGTAATTGTTGTCACCACAGGAAGCATCGCATTTCCCGCTTCAATCAACGTATACGGCAGCCCTTCCTTTACCGAAGGAAGGAGAAAAAGATCATACTCATGAAGCATATCTTTTGTTGCAAGAGTTCTTCCAAGCAATGTAACAACATTCCCTAGATTTTTTACTGCAACATACTCTTCTATCTTTTTCCTGTCTTCACCTTCACCTTCTATTGTGTACTTAATGGGGTACCCTTTTTTTACCAACGTATCAATAGCCTCAAGTCCGTACAAATATCCCTTATTGCGAGTTAGGTCTCCAATACTGACAATATGTGTTTCTCTACCTCTCACAGAAACCCTCTTTGGAGGAGGGCCGTTGACAGTAATCCCATTATAAATAGTCGTTACTTTCTTTTTAACAAAAAACATTCCTCCGATATCTGCCTCATCTTGTTTACTCACTGTAATCACCTTATGAGCAAGTAAACATGTTACCCACGTAAAAAAATACATGAGACTTTTTGCTGCCCACCCTCTGTCTTCACGAAATGGTGCTCCATGAATGGTTACAATAACAGACGGAATGCCGGCAACTCTACCAATAACAGAACCAATACCAGCAGCTTTTGAGCTATTAAGATGAAGAACATCTGGTCGCTCTCTTTTAACAAGATGATACATTTCTTTTGCGGCATGGAATTCCTTTTTAATTGAAATGTCTCGAATGAGCGAAGAAAAGGAATGCACCCTCACATTCTCATCAAGTAGTTTCTTTTCTAACTCATCATGTCCACCGTAGGCAACGAGAACGTCAACGCCTTTGGACTTAAACGATGTCGCTAAATCATATACATACTTCTGGGCCCCTCCCCAATTTGATTTAGTAATGACGTAGAGTATTTTCATGCTAGTATTACTAGTATAGTAGCATTTTTATGATTATACGACACACACCTGGACGTCTTATTCTTTTTGTTGCAGATTGTGGCATTCTTTTTTTATCACTGTATGTAGCCATATCGCTTAGATATCAAAATGCTCTCACGCTACATGAATTCGTTTCTTTTGTAACACCATTTACACTTGTTATTGTTGTTAGTGTCGCTATTTTTTATAGCTACGGTCTCTATGACAAACCAACACTGAGACTAATTCGAGAGCTCAATAAGCGAATCTTCACGAGCCAAATACTTACAATTATCTGTGCTTCTGTTCTTTTCTATTCTCTTCCAGTGCTTGGTATTGCACCAAAGACAATACTTCTTCTTTATGTAATAATCTCAACATTCCTTATGAGTGTATGGAGACGCTACGCTTTTTCACTTGTTCTCCACTACAAGAAGCAAAAAAGTGTCATCATTGGGAGTGGGGAGAACTTCAACATTCTCGTTGATGAACTGTCACGTAACCCACATATTGGTATCACATTACTTTCTGTTATTAATGTTGATACCTATGATTTACAAAAAATTCAGGGAGTTCTTGCGAGCACAAAGCCTAACTCTATCATAGTTGATATGCGAGATGAGCGTATTAAGCCGTACTTCAACATTATTTATACAGAACTTTTTCGTGGGTCGGTTGTTCTTGATATTATCGATGTTTATGAAGATGTTTTTGATATGGTACCGCTTGACCTTATTAACCAAGATTGGATTTTTAGATCTATCAATGTCTCGAAACGCTACGACGGACTGAAGCGATTCATCGACATCACTCTCGCTGCTCCTTTTTTTGTTTTTACAGCGGTCTTTGTGTACCCCTTTGTCTACTTGGCAATTAAACTTGAAGATGGTGGCCCAATATTATACAAACAGATGCGTACAGGGAAACATGGCAAGCTTTTTGTCGTTTACAAAATTCGCTCAATGGAAAATCTCCCAACCAATGAGAAGAATGAAACAAAAAAAATAACGCATGTTGGCGCATTTATTAGAAAAACACGCATCGATGAGCTACCTCAGCTATGGAATGTGCTTCGTGGAGATGTATCACTCATAGGCCCTCGCCCTGAAACACCAAGTCTGGTTAAAGAGTACTCAGCAAGTGTACCTTTCTACAATGTGCGCCATATTGTGAGACCAGGACTCTCAGGCTGGGCTCAGACACAACAGCATGAGGCACCAAAGTTCGGTATTGACATCAAACAAACAAAGACAAAGCTTGCCTATGACTTATACTACCTCGAACACAGCAGCTTCATGACAGACCTTGCCATCATTCTTCGTACCCTTAAGGTACTTGTTGGAAAGAGTGGAGTGTAGGACATAATAGCAATGACATGAAAGAGAGTAAGAGATTAGGATGGAAAGAAAGGGTGACGCTGTAAGCGTCAC
>JAYTBQ010000008.1:0-5577 GCA_043736905.1 Minisyncoccota bacterium
TGTCCGCCCCGAATTCCCCCAAAACAAAAAGAGGAGCAAATGGAAAATTCCTCCCCAAACCCCTCCTTTTCCATTTGCGACTTCCAAATTCAAAAATAAATGAGCCGAAGTTTTGGCAAATCCTTTCCCCAAAAAATAGTTTTGCCAAAACTTCGTCCGCACTGTTCCGCCACCTGCCTGAATACTTGGAAGGCAGAACCCCAAAAAGAAAAATGTCCTTTCCATTTTTAGAAAAAATTGGTCGCGCGCAAATCCGAAAAGCAAGGAACATTTTTTCTTTTTGGGGTTGCCGAGTGAAGCGAGGCAGTGGCGGAACGATACGAGCGTACGATTTAGTTTCAAGCCACCACGCGCTCCGCGCGTGGCACATTACCGATTTTGGAAATAGGTTCGAGCTTGGTACAATAAACACACAGAATAGTAAAAGACCGAGAAGCTCCTCGGTCTTTTACTATTCTGTGCCCGAGAGAAAAGTGCCTAAGCACTTTTTGTGCGGAATCGAACGAAAAACCGGTATACGGAATTACTTTAGAAAAGTTGAACTCCTGACTTTTTCTAAAGTAATTTTGTCGGTTTTTCTCGGGGTCGAGACTTTGAGTGTTTTTGAATCAGCAGATTCACGTCTTGGACGAAAATAAATTTGTTATGAAATAAAATACCAAAGTGGTGACCGAAAACGAAGTGGTTCCTGCCGGGGCACATGATTGGGAGATAGACCAAGAAGTCTGAATCTCAACCAAAGTAAATCGCCAGAACTGTTTCTGGCGATAAGGTCTTGTTATTCAAATGAAGGTCTGCCCACCATCGATGCACCCAAGAGCAACTACTGACACCTTCTTTAAATCAGTAGCAAGTGCATTGGCCTTAACCAATTCTTGTAGAGGTGTGATACCTAGCTCTACTGCTTTCTCTAGACTTAACTGAAAGAAACATTTCCAACTCGGGTAACGACCTCTATCAATACTGTAACCAAACATTATCAAATATCCAATGTAGCCTTTGTAGTTATTGCTCTCATCAGAAAGACATACATACTTTGCGAGCGCGAATGGTAACTCATGGGATAGATTTGGTACAAGTGGATAAAGGCGAAGAATCTTGTCAATTGCTGAGTAGTTTTCAAGACTGATACCACACCACCCGCCTGCAGTTGTGAAGTTAACTGTTACTTCTTGTTCCATTGTCGGGAATTGTGGACATGATGAACTATAGTACATTTCAAGAGACATGATAAATCTCCTTTCTGGACATAACACTACATCACTTTTAGTAGGGTTGCAAACTTATCTTATGAATCATATTCCAAGAAATATACCCCTGACCGAGAGGGCTCTGAACCACTTTACAAATATTCCTTGGGAACTCTTACGGGGTAAGGTAGGTAGAACTCCGAGACCGAGGAAGGGCACATGAATAGTAAAACACCAATTGAGTACAATTGGTGTTTTACTATTCACTCTGTCAGTAGGAAGCAAGTGACATGCGTTATTTGCGTAGGAATCGAATGGGCGAATTAGCAAGTTCGGTTCTTGGAACAAGCGAAACTACTTCGAGCAAAGCTCGATTAGTAAATCATGCTGGGAGGTGCGAGGTAGTTTTGTGAGCGATTCCTGCCGAAAATTTATTTATGATTGTTCACAGTCTCTGTCTGTGTGATTATTTTATCAAACTGATTGTTATCTAGTGTAACTGAACCAAAAGCTTGTACGTAAATTGAAACAAGTGCAAGAACAGTAGAAATGCCAATCGACAAATATGCAATTTGTTTAGCGCTTTCTCATGCTTTAAGGGCTCCCCCATATTCAAGGTAGTCAATGTAATTAAAATATGCATCATATTTTAAAATAAACCTATTTTCGCTATAGTTCCCTTTTATTTCTAAGACAAAAGAGAGAGAGAGTCTAGGGAAGGACTCATTTCTCCTTGTCTCAAAAGACCTATTCTTCCACTGTTTAATGCATTATCAATATTTGATCTAATTATTTATCTTCCCAACTATTATCAGCTACACCAGCCCCTTCTTTAAGATCAATATAGGAAAAATCATCTGGATGATGTAATTGCAAATTTCTATATCTTTACATACAAACTACTATCAATTTTCGTTGTCATTTTATTACTCATACGCAACAACCCTCCCCAATCTATCTTCCAGCTTCCTTCCAAGCATTCTCTTTGCGTCCCCTGCTCCACAGATAATCACCTTGTCGTTTCCAATACGGTGTACAACTGTATCGAGAATTTCATTAATTACCTTGGTAATATTCACTTCAATACTATGTTTTCCAAAGGGGACCAGTTCCCCGTCGAAAGTGCAATAATCATCATGAATACAGAGGTGATGTTTCATAGTTACAAGTATACAACATCTATTGAGTTATAAAATACTTATACGCTATATAAATAAGTACTAGAAGAGTTATAGCGCTTGCAACTTTACCTCGATGCTTTTTTATATATATACGAGCTTCATCACCATATTCATATGAAAGATATGCGATAGGAACAATACGCACAAGTCTTCCCAAAAAAGTTGCAGCGAAAAATGTAACCGGCGATACAAGGAAGGCTCCAGCAAGGAAAGAAAATACCCTGTCAGGAAGTGGAGTCAGTGCTGCAAAGAACTGTGTCATAAAAGCATTATCAGCAAAAAGAATTCTTGCTTTTTCTGCAAATGCTTCACCATGTAAAAAACTTAATAATTGTGCACCGTATGAGTCATATAATCTCTCTCCTAAAATATACATAGTTAAAGCACCAAACGATGAGCCGAGGGCGGATATTGCTGAGAGGATTTTCCAAGAAAAATCTTTTCTGTACGCGAGAACAACTAGAAGAAAAGCTTCTGGTAAAATTGGTGAAATAGACGCTTCTAAAAAAGCTACCAAAAAAGTAACAGCTGGAAGATATTTTGTCTTTGAAAATCTATCAATGAGCTTATCACCTTGTATAAAAAGACTCATAGCTATCGTAATCGAGTTCCGTTAGTCAGTATTTTTGTAGGAGATAGAAGAGCAAAGGTTTCTGCATCACTCCCAGCCAGAATCA
Organism: Minisyncoccota bacterium; assembly: GCA_043736905.1. Lineage (GTDB taxonomy): Bacteria > Patescibacteriota > Minisyncoccia > Phycocordibacterales > UBA5272 > UBA11704. The sequence continues at coordinate 3,049 of JAYTBQ010000008.1, forward strand.
TTCCTTGTGACTCATGTCCACGCAACATTCGGGGAGCAAGATTAGTAACAAAAGGGAATTGCCTATTGAGCAATTCTTCGGGTCTCACATATTCTCGAATACCCGAAAGTATCTGACGGGGTTTTTCTTCACCAAGATCAACCTGAAGTATGTAGAGCTTATCAGCACCTTCTACAACATCAACAGACATAACTGTTCCAATCTTTATTTCTATCTTCTGAAAATCATCAATCGTAGCAAGAACTTTCTCTTTTTTTATTTCTGTTGTGGTATTTATTTTTTCTTCTTGCATAGATATTTATATTAGGGGAACTGATTGTATACACACAGAATACTACACAACCTCACCTGTTACCAATTATCAACTTCTGTGTTTTCTTCCTCACTGTCTTCATGGTCAACATCATCACTGAATTTACCTGGGCCATTACTCCTATCAAGATATCTCTGAAGCACTATTGCAGCAGCTTGATCATCAACATTATGATCCCCTTCTTTTCCTGGTTGTTTGCGAGCTTCAACGGTTGAATACCATTCTTTTTCGAAAACGACTTTTATATCCATTGCACTTTCAAGCTTAGAACCAAAGGCTCGAGCTTCTTTTGCAATTGGATTTGGTTTACCTTTATTGTCAACACTTTCACCAATAACAACAGCAGCGAATTTCATTTCCCTAATAAGCTCAAGTGTGTCCTTAAGAAGCACAGCATCATTTGCGGCAATCATTAGTGGGTATGCCATCCGCCCTTCGTCGTCCGAATGAGCAAATCCTATTTTTTTTGACCCATAGTCTATTCCAAGATATTTCATATATGTTTATTGTACTAGTAATTAATTATCAGAAAACTGCCCATCACTATTCTGTTCATAGTAGACCATCTTAGATACTTCAGCAATGATTGAAAAAAGATACTTTATACTTTTTCCTTTCGTCATAAAACAAATAATATACGGGTGGTTAGTATGATATACGATACCACAGTCATGTAACACCGCGCTACTCTCTCCCCGTTCGGTTGTTGTATAGGTACCAAACTTATGGGCTATCTGAACATTATTTGGGACCCCTGCGACTAATCCCTCTTTGAAGTCACTTATTGTGAGAAGGCTAAGAATATATTCTGAATGAGTTACATAAAGATATGAAGCATTATAGAGTAACCTTAAGAAGAGAGCATAACTCTTTGAGGAAACTAAATACCCTTGGTTATTCTGCATGCTAATATCAAGAAGACCAAAAAGCTCAGTAATGTATTTTTTATCAAGTACACTTATTAAGAGATTCTTTGCTCCATTATCAGACTCCTTAAGCATAATTTTAACCAACTCTTCTACAGAGTAACCATTTCCAACAATTAGTCGAGTACCATTATTTTCTGGAATATTCTTATTAATTGTATCAATATCTTGTGTGTAGATAACTGCTTTCTTCAGAAACAAATCCCCTCCTTCCATTTCTGACTGTTTGTAGATAGCAACAGCTATTGGCAGCTTATATAAACTTGCTGGAGTAAAGCTTTCTTGCTCATTAACACCGAACCAAAATGGTGTATTGAGATCTTTGAAATAAAATGAGAAATCCTCTAACTCACCCCTGCTTTCCTCTTTCTTTAAGTACGTTACAATCTGCTCCTTAATATCAGTATAGATACCAATGTCTGTAGCAGGAGCAGAAATACTTACAATCAAAGGACTAACAAACTTATTGTCATTGATTTCTCTAATATTTTTTATACTTTTAGCATATTTTCTAAAGTTTTTTTCTTGCAGATGGTCACCAATAAGAATTCCAATGGTAGTACTTATAATTGCTGTTGTTACAATACCAAGAATAAAAATATACTTTTTATTGATTTTTAATTTTCCTTCATGTTTCATATATTCTCTATAGAGATAAAATAGTAAGCTTCAGTATAGTTAAAAATGCATACAAATGGAAGTGATTACCTAGCTTTATACACACATACCTGGAAATATGGCTAGGCACTTTAAAAAAGATACAAAATATGGTAGGATTATCCAACAGTCGAAATAGTTGGAGGAGTGGCAGAGTGGTCGATTGCACCTGTCTTGAAAACAGGAGTCTGAGTAATCGGACCGTGAGTTCGAATCTCACCTCCTCCGCATATGTAAAATACCTGAGCTTTGGCTCAGGTATTTTACATATGCGGAGGAGGTAGTAATTATGTCAAAACATAATTACGTGAGATTCGAACGAAAAGCTGGTCTACGAAAATGAGATGTAAAAATTGAGTTCAGTATTTTTACATCTCATTTTTGTCGACGTTTCTCGGGGTCGAGGCTACGTGCGAGATGAAGAAAGAGAAACTTTCTGAAACGAGCCGTAGCGGTGACCGAATCTCACCTCCTCCGCTTTTTAAAAAACTGAACTACTTTGGACAGATACCATAAAGTACTTCATTTATGTTAGTATTATACCATCCCCAACTAACCTCTTCCCTCAATCCCCACAATTGATATACTATAACTATGTATACAATTGATATACCAACACTAAAACATCACTTA
>JAYTBQ010000009.1:0-16347 GCA_043736905.1 Minisyncoccota bacterium
ACTCCTCGTTTGTAAATTTCATATTCTTTGTTATTTAATGATAATACACAAAAGAAAAAAGTAGACACTTTTGGTGTCTACTTTTTGGGGTACATATCACGGCCGCGCCTTTGTATTTTCTCTTCTTGTCTTACATTCTTCCTCTCTTAAAATCTTGTCACCCCTATCTTCTTGTCTTACCATCTTAATCTCTCCCCCTTCTTTCCTTTTACACTTTCTTTCCCTGAAGCTCAACACTCATCGGGCTTAGAATTTTCTTTGGTTTCTTGATTTCAATTACTATCTCCCCTTTCTTATCAACAGCAACCTCAGCGATACTTCCCTTCGAAAACTTCTTTGACAACATAAGCGAAGCAATCTGATTAAGAATATGCGTCTGCATGAATCGCTTAATTGGACGCGCTCCGTAGTGAGGGTCATATGACTTATCGCTAATATGTGTTACAGCTTCTGGTGTCACTTCAAGGATAATTTCTTTTTCAAGAAGTCTCTTGGCAAGTACAGCAACTTGTAGTCCTACGATTTGCTTCACTTCATCTTTCGACAAAACATCGAAGATAATAGTTTCATCAAGACGATTCAAGAACTCGGGCTTAAAGAATTCTTTCACAGCGCCCATGACACGTTCTTTAACTTGCGAATATTCTCCACCTTCTGATAGATTAGAAAAACCAATCTGTTCCATCTTTTGTATATACTGACTTCCGATATTTGAAGTCATAACAATGATAGTGTTCTTGAAGTTAACAACTCGTCCCTTACTGTCTGTTAGTCGTCCCTCATCAAGAACCTGAAGAAGAAGATTAAACACTTCTGGATGAGCTTTTTCTACCTCATCAAAAAGTATCACAGCATACGGTCGATGACGAACCGCTTCACTTAACTGTCCAGACTCATCATACCCAACATATCCGGGTGGTGAACCGATCAACTTGGAAGTGCTATGCTTCTCCATGTATTCACTCATATCAATCTTAATGAGCGCCTTCTCGTCATTAAACATGAATTCTGCAAGTGCCTTCGTAAGCTCTGTCTTACCAACTCCAGTAGGACCCAAGAACATAAAGCTTCCGATTGGTCTTCCTGGATCATTGATACCTGCACGTGATCGCCTCACTGCACCACTTATCTTAGCGATTGCATCACGCTGACTAATTACACGCTTACCAAGCTCCTCTTCCATTCGTGAAAGCTTTTCCTCTTCTTCTTCAAGCATGCGAACAACAGGGATACCAGTCCAACGTGCTACAACCGATGCAATCTCTTCTTCGGTAACTTCCTCCTTAAGAATACGGCGAGTCTTCTGAAGTTTCTTCAACTTCTCAATACGTTCACCGAGCTCACGAGTCAGTTCTGGAATTTGACCATACCTGATCTCAGCCACTCGAGTAAGATCTGCACGAAGCTCAGCATTCTCTGATTCAATACGAAGTGACTCAAGTGATTTCTTTAGTTCACCAATCTCAGCAAGTGTTTTCTTTTCATTCTTCCACTTAAGCTCAAGCTCGCGGGTTTTTTCTTTTACGTTTGCAATCTCTTCGTCAATAATTGCAATGCGATTCTTCGTTGTGAGCAGTTCATCCTTTTCACCACTGTCTGCAATGAGATCTTTTGTTAATGCTTCTTTCTCAATCTCAAGTCGCATGATTCTTCTGTGTGCATCTTCAAGAACAGGAGGTTTGTTTTCTAGTGCAATGCGGAGTGATGAAGCTGCTTCGTCGATAAGGTCAATTGCCTTGTCTGGCAAGAATCGTGATGTGATATATCGTGTCGACAAGTTAACAGCAGCAACAAGCGCAGTATCAGTGATACGGACACCGTGGAAGAGTTCATACTTTTCCTTAAGTCCACGCAAGATAGCAAGAGCATCTACTTCGCTCGGCTCTTCTACAAAGACCGGCTGGAAACGACGTGCAAGTGCTGGATCCTTTTCAATATGCTTCTGATATTCCTTGAGTGTTGTAGCACCAATCGCACGAAGTTCTCCACGTGAAAGTGCTGGCTTAAGAAGATTAGCAGCATCAGCCGACCCTTCTGTAGCACCTGCCCCAACGATAGTATGAATCTCATCAATAAAGAGAATAATTCCTCCTTCTGATCGTTCAATTTCCTTCATGATAGCTTTGAGACGCTCTTCGAACTCGCCGCGGAATTTTGTACCAGCAATAAGCATACCAAGATCAAGCGATACAAGTTCTTTACCTTTCAGACTTTCCGGAACATCGCCTTTGGCCATACGAATAGCGAGACCCTCAACAACTGCTGTCTTACCAGTCCCTGCTTCTCCGATAAGAATAGGATTATTCTTGGTACGACGTGAAAGAATCTGCATAAGTCGCATGATTTCTGTATCACGACCAATCACTGGGTCAAGCTTATCGGCTCGTGCCATATCGGTGAAGTTACGTGTGTACTTCGCAAGTGCCTTATTCTTTCTTGGACCCTGCGCTTCTGTAATATTCTGCGCACGAAGTTCTTCTAATATATGGTACGCAGCATCTTTATCAATTCTGAATCGTGCAAGCATCTCACGTACTTGTCCAGTAGAATCTAAAAGTGCCAAGAAGAGGTGCTCCGTGGAAACGAACTCATCGTTTAACGATTGTGCAACCTTAAGAGATGCTTCAAGTGTTGTTGCAAGTTCAGGGGTAAGATACATCTGATACGATTGGCTCATCGTAGCTGACGCACCAGGCACTTCAATAGCATCCACAATACTGTCAGTAAGGTGAATGATATCTATTTCTAATTTTTCTAATATTGCATGAACAAGAGATTCTTCTTGTGTAAGAAGCGCACCCATCAAGTGAAGCGGGCTTACCTGATTCTGACCTCGTTCAATAGCGAGCTCATGGGCACGTCTAATAACCTCTTTTGCTTTCGTGGTGAAGTTATTAAATGATGGAGGCATAACAATAGTTCTTTAAGTTAAAAGTTTGTAAAATTAAACATTACATAAACACTACAAACTCGTTCAAATACATATACAGTGTAGCAGATTGCAGTCATTCAATCATGGTGGATAAGCTGTCGATTCGGTATATCTTTACATTCTCAAATTATGAGACAATAGTCAACTTGACAGATACATAATATATTACTAATAAACAAAAAACAAACCGGTGACTTAGTGTTAAGTCACCGGGTTTCATTTCCTATTGCAAGCTAATTCCAGGGTAATTTACTCAATGTCACCCATCGTAGACACATGACATCAGGATACCAGTACCCCCCAACTCTTTGTTTTTTATTTCTCTCAAATCTCTCCAAAAGTAACTCAGTCTCGGATTTAGTAATTATTGTCGTTGATAGCAATTCTCTGATATAATCCCTTATCTCGTCTTTTCGCTCCTGCATAGGGGTGTAGAAGTATTCACACAGAGCGAACACAAAAAGTACAACAAAACCCACCCCGAGTACTTGTGCTAAATTTGTAGGAATTCCCACCCATGTAGATGTCTTCATCCATGCAAAATATAGTCCAACTGCAAATACAAAATAAAGAACAAACCTTAGTTTTCTGAATTGTTCCGCTCCAGAAAAAGCCTCATAGTAGTGAGCTTCAATTTCCATTGCCAAATCTTGAGCTGTTATTTTCCTAGGTTCGATATTCATTGCAATACTCCAAAGTTAAAGGAATGAACAAACTTCTCCCGAATCCTACTGGAAAGCACCTGCAAAGTCAAAATATAATATTTCGTGAATGTAACTATGAAAATAGCGGCGCCTACGGCGCCGCCATTTTCTGTATCTCTTTTTTTGTCTTCACTTCTGCCCCTTGTCTTTTCTATGTCTTATAGTCTTACTATCGTATCATCTTCTTGTCTGTATTTTCTCCCTATACCCTTTCCTCCACTGTATGCCAGTCAATATGATTCATGAAGACATTGATATAGTCAGCTCGCTTCACTCCATAATCAAGCATGAATGAATGTTCCCACACATCCATAACAACAAGAGGAGTAAGCCCTGCAAGATGTCCTCCGTCATGTTCTCCAATCCATACATTCATAAGCTTGCCATCATTTTTATCATGACAGAGGATTACCCATCCCACTCCACGCATTGCTGCGATTCCTCTGAACTCTTTTTCCCAATTCTCAAATGTTCCCCACACACCCTCTATCTTCTGACGTAGTGCACGATTACTTAATGCAACACCATGCTTAGCAATATTGCCAAAGTACAGTTCATGAAGTCGCATTCCGTTCCATTCCCATCCGAAACGTCGATGAAGCTCTGCGTACTCAGGTGTCCCCGCCTCTTTATCCTTCATAAGCTCAATAAGCTTATTCGTGTTGGTAACATATCCTTGATACAGAGTGAAGTGATTCGTAAGAAGCGCATCACTTAATCCTTCGAATCCAAGTAACGGTGAAAAATCTTTTGCTGTGTACATAGTAATTTTTTAGTATTGTATAATAATAAAAAGTATACCATGGTAGTGGTGGTAAAAATAAAAATCTGGAGAGCGACGCCTACGGCGTCGCTCTCCAGATTTTTATCACAGTCGCTCTATTTTATTGTTTACAATACTTTTCTGATATCTCTTTCATTGCTTCTACTAACCTTTTCATATTATCTCGAGTAGTTTTTCGCCCCATACTAATGCGTATATTTTCAAGTGCTTCCTGTTCCTTCACACCAAGTGCCACAACAACATAGCTCCCTTCAGTTTCCATTGATGCACACGCACTCTTGTGTGATACCGAGAACCCAATAGCATCAAGCCGTAGAATCATCTCTTCACTACTAATACCTGGCACTCGACAATTGATATTATTCGGAAGCCGACGTTCTGTTTTTATTTTTTTCTCATCACTGTTTGGTATATCAAAATATTCATCAAATGCCCCATAAAAAACAATACTAGGGATTGCCTTCATAAGTGAAGTAACAGTTTCATCACGAAGCGCGCGTAAGCGCGCGCTTTCCTCCTCTCTCATTTCTACAGCTTCTTGAAGAGTAATCCCAAAGGCATACATGCCTGCAACATTTTCGGTACCACTTCTGAGTGTTCGTTCCTGACCTCCACCGTATGAGATAGCTGCCAACTTAATTCCTTCTCGTTTATAGAGAAGCGCAGCCCCCTTAGGACCATAGACCTTGCTACTGTTCACTGTCATGAGATGCGCCCGAAGTCGAACAACATCTAGGTTACAATAGTTAGCTGCCTGACATGCATCGATATGAAAATATGGATATGCTGTATGTGAAAGTTCACGTTCCTTTTTCCACTCTTCAAGCATTCTTCCAATTTCTTTTACTGGCTGAATCGTCCCTATCTCATTATTGGCATACATGACACTTACGAGGAATGTTTGTTCAGTAAGTGCCTCTCGTATATCTTTAACCTTTACGATACCATCATCGTACACTGGAAGGTACGTCACTGCTATTTTCTTTTTTTTCTCAAGCGTTCGAACAACTTCCAGTACTGCAGGGTGCTCAATAGAAGAAATCACAACGTGTGGTAACGCGTCAGCAGGCGCATTCCTATCTTGAAGATATGCTTCATAACTACCAAGAATCGCAAGATTGCACGACTCAGTCCCAGAACTCATACAATATATTTCGTAGGCATGTGCATTAAGCGATCCTGCTAGAAGTGCGCGAGCCTTATCAAGAAGTTGTCCGGCTTCTGCACCTTCCTTGTGAATACCTGAAGGGTTGCCGTATACAGAAAGAGATTCAATAAGAGCGCGCTTCGCGCGCTCACTAACCTCAGTCGCTCCTGCATTATCAAGATACACTCTCGTATTCTTTTTATCTTTTTTACTGTTGAAAAATGAAACCATATATCTATAACTCTATCATAAAAAACTAAAAGCACCCGAACCATACTAACATGGTAGTTCGGGTGCCCTTCTTCGTGATACTGCCAACCTACTCAGGTTGAAACAGTCATCATGTTGTCCTTCAAGAGGACGGATTCAAATACACCAGGAATGAACCTGCCGTCTACGAAGGTTCCGGTATTCATTGCGGAAAGCATGTAGCCGGGGATGTACGAGCTCACCAGCAGGTGTTCAACAACATGCATCGCATGGACAGGTGATGACACCACTGAGGTTGCTTGTGCCAAATTGACATTGGCAGCAAGCGCGACAAGTAGCACAAGTGAGTGAGACAAACTTCTTTTCATGTGATCTCTCCTAGTTTCTCATTCTGAAACAAAGATGAAACAAAAGGACATATGCACGCAAGCACACATGCCTAGTGCTTCTGCGGACCACGGAGTAACATTCCTCTCCGTCACATAACTCTATCACCCTTCTCTGTTATTAAAAAGAAGTTATGCACAAAAGAAAAATTATAATAGAAAAAGCCCCAGGGCACAACATTCAAGAATGGTGTCGGGGGCTGTTTGGCACGTTTGAGCCTTGTTGTCGGAACTCTCACACCCAAAAAGTGAAAGTATTTCCGTTTGGTCCAACGTGGACCGGAGTCGTGGCCCGCATGCAGCGGCCCACTCGTCGGAGGCGGGCACGTTCGCTGTGCAGCTAGACGATGTCCAGAACAATGCGAACAAGGTTCACATCATAACTGTTTCGTCAGCCGCCAGCTCGCGCCGGCCACCGAGGTTCAGTTGCCGCCCAGTGCGCCGATCGTGGTCGTGCTGCTGGTTGGCGGGCCGGCCGAGTGCGTCGCGCCCAGGCCGCCGTGGCCGATGTCGATGCCGAAGTTGTTGCAGGTGCTCATCAGGTTCTCCGGGTGACTGAAGTTCGGGGGGCCGTGGTTCATGGCTTGCTCCTTGCGTTGTTGGCCGGGTGGCCGTTGAAAAAGAGAACGACGTTGTCGTGAGACCCTCTCGGACCTCGAAGGGTTCGGTGCGGTGCTCCTCTCGGAACATTCGCAACCAACTCCCTAGCGACAAGTAACAGTATAGCAGATATATAATATTTGTCAAGCCCTTTGACGGCTTTTTGCAGTTAACTATTGCTAATTATCCAAAAACCCTTTATTTACAATAGTATTTAAGACCACTCAAAATATTTGTTATTTTTTCATATTAAAAACCATACAATCCAACGTTACTGTTAGTATGTATTACAATATTGCATTTAACATTGCTAGCTAATAGCCAAGGGCTAAAAGCTAATGGCCAATAGCTGAATCCCCATCTATAATCTATAACCTATAACCTATAACCTGCCCCATTGTGGTACACTCTTCTACACAAGCACTGCCATTTTTTAGCTACCTTATTTCGTATGACGTCCGTTTCAGCATTCATTGCACTCATCACCAGTCACTCATCCATCACACTCTTTGTTGTTATTGTTATTCTTGTTACCTATATCCTTTACCTTGATCATAAGATTGTGGCATTCACAAGAGGTGCATCTGGCGCTTCACTTGAAGAGACAATCATGGCATGCCTTACCAGTGTCACCGCTATAGAAAAAAGAAATGAAACTATTTCCAAGCAAGCACTCATCCTTCATGATCGTATCTCTCACTCCGTTCGGAATGCTCAAACAATCAGATACAAAGCATTTGATGTGAATGGCTCTAACCAAAGCTTCTCTGTAGCGCTTGTTAACGAACGTGGTAATGGTGTCGTTATCTCCTCACTTCATTCTCATGACCGTATTCGCACGTTCGCAAAACCAATAGAGAACTATGAGAGTACCTATGAACTTACTGAAGAGGAAATTGCAGTTCTTGATGATGCAAAAGCTTCGCATAAATACGAAATAATACACTAGATGGCGTAGGATAAACAACGGTAGCTGTCTTTTGTTGACATTCTATGATATAATTGCTGTTACTATTATGTTAAAAAAGCTTACACAACAAGGAGCAACTCCATCTGCTCGACAACCTGTCATCGCCGTACTCGGGCATGTTGACCATGGAAAATCATCCCTTCTTGATTACATTAGAAAATCTAACGTCGTTGATGGAGAAGCAGGCGGTATTACTCAGCGGATTTCTGCCTACGAAGTACAACAGAAGCAAACTGATGGAACAGTACGACCAATCACCTTTCTTGACACTCCAGGCCATGCTGCCTTCCAGAGCATGCGAGAACGTGGTGTTGAGATTGCTGACATTGCCATCCTTATCGTCTCAGCAGAAGATGGAGTAAAAGCTCAGACTCTTGAAGCATGGAAAACAATTGATTCACATAAGCTTCCATATGTTGTTGCTATTAATAAGATAGACAAGCCAGGAGCTGATATCCAGAAGGCAAAGAATTCACTTGTTGAACACGGTATTTATATCGAAGGCTACGGAGGTGAAATCCCATGTGTTGAAATTTCTGCAAAGACAGGACAAGGTGTTGATTTTCTTCTTGAGACACTTCTTCTTCTTGTGGACATGAACGAACTCACTGCTGACCTTTCTACATCTGCCACAGGATATGTTCTTGAAAGTTTCGTTGATCCTAAGCGTGGTATCTCAGCAACGCTTGTTATTAAAGATGGAACATTAAGTGCAAGTGGTGCCATTGTTGCAGGAACAGCGCTTTCCCCTATTCGTATTATTGAAGATTTTGCATCACGCGCAATCAAGAGCCCACATGCTGGACAACCAATCAAAGTAACAGGCTTTGACGAAATTCCTGCATCAGGTGCTATCTTTGTTTCGTCTGATGACAAGAAGACAATGGAGAAGCTTCAAGAAGAGACTCGTCAGAACGCTGTTAAGACAGTACTTGACCCACGAATCTATAGAAATGCAAAGGTTGTCATCCCTGTTGTTATCAAAGCTGATTCACTTGGAACGTTAGATGCGGTGAAGCGTGAAGTAAAGAAGCGTGAGACAGATGAAATCAAGATTAAGATTATTGCGGAAGGTGTAGGAAATATTTCTGAAGGAGATATCATGCTTGCATCATCTGACGAGAAGACAATTATTCTTGGATTCGCTGTGAAGATGGAGGCCAAGGCTCGTGATCAGGCAGACCGATTCAAAATCACTCCAGAACTTTTTGATATTATTTACAAGCTCTCAGAATGGTTCGACACTGTTGTTGAAACCCGTCTCCCATTTGAAGAGAAGGAAGCGATTCTTGGAACACTTAAGATTCTTCGTAACTTTAGTTCTCAAAAAGACAAGCATGTTATCGGAGGTAGAGTCGAAACAGGAAGAATTGAGAACGGCGCGCTTGTTCGTATCATTCGTCGAGGTGTTGAACTTGGTCGAGGAAGAATTGTAGAGCTTCAGTCCCAGAAGATCAAGACATCAACAGTTATTGAAGGCAATGAGTGTGGTCTCATGATTGAATCAAAGGTTGAAATGATTCCAACTGATATCGTCGAAGCAATTACTGTTGAGAAATTAAGAATTTAATAGAACCACTATGGATGCAAATAAGCCAAAATCAGAACGTCAGTTAAAGGTCGAGCAACAAGTGCTCGGGATTGTTCAAGACTTCTTTCAGCGTGAATCGTCCGGTGCCAGTATGATTACTATTACTCGTACGGAAGTATCTCGTGATATGAAGCATGGAACCATCTTCATGAGTGTTCTTCCCGAAAGTAAAGAAGAAGCAGCGATTAACTTCGCTAAGCGTATGCGAAGTGAGCTTCGTCACTATGTCATGAAGAGACTTCCTGTAAAGGTAATACCATTCTTTGAAGTTGAGATTGATTACGGAGAGAAAAATCGTATTCATGTTGATGAACTACTTCGCAAGGACAAGCTAACACATCAGGCATATGAAGCTGAGGTTGATCAGAGAAAGAGTGAGCATGATGATAACTAGATAGAAAGAAAAAGAGTGTAGAGTTTAGAAAAGAGAAGGTAGAAAATAAACAATGGGCGGCCGCTTCGCGGCCGCACACTATTTTCTATTACAATTATTCAAAAGAAAAAGGCGTCCTGCTTTCGCAAGGACGCCTTCAAAACCTACTCAAATACTACAAGAAGGTGTCAAGACCACATCTCAGTGGATGATGGCTACGCCGTTGATCTCGGCTTCAACCATGGCGGCATGTGCCACCAAGTCTGCAGACACTGCCTGCGCCACAGGGCTCGGTCCATGCACAGAAGCGTGCATGGCACGCTCGTTGGCTGCTTCGGCGGCAGAGCCAGGGGCATCATTGTCGATTTGCTCGACCGCAGTCATGCACTCGGGGGTGACACCACCAATGGCGATGACGGCAGCCTTGACTTCCTCAAGCTTGCCCTCGGCCTCGAACAGGCCGATCAGGTCTGTCATCATGGCACCGACCTCGTTGGTCGGCGGGGTATTGCTGAACAGATGCTCCAGCACCACGTACCCACCGACCTTGTAGGCATCATTCGGCGCGCCGACCGGTGCAGTCAACAGCTTGATGCCGAAGACTTCGCGGTCGCTCTTCACCCGACCCTTCCAGGATGGGACCTTGAAGTGACCCGACCGGAACACCATAGGCTTGTTGCCGATTTCGACGTGGAAGGTGTGTGTCCCTTCCTTGTCGAACATCTCAAACAGATTCTGCGACTTGCTTGCCATGGCTTCCCGCAGTTCCGCAGCTGCACGAAGCGACTGCATCACTGCCATGACTCCTTGGTGCCCACCTTCAGTCGAGATTGCTTCGAGGAGCGACGTCAGGATGTAGGCCCGCTTGTTCTCCAGGTCTTCGCGCCAGACGGTATCGATCTTGGGGCGGTACTTCGTCTCGCCCGCTTCTGCGAGCTTGCGCAGCTCGCAGAACCAGATGAACACGCCGACCAGACGCTTGTCGTCGGCTTCGACCACCGCCAGCTTCTCGCCTTGGTGCTCGAAGATCATGCTGGCCGTGTCGAGGTACAAGGTTGCCCCTTGACCATCGTAGGCGAAGCAGGCGAAACTCGTGCAGGGCTGCATGCTCTGCGCGATCTCCACCAGCGTACGCTGCGCAGGCACTACCTGCGCCGTCACCTCGATGTGCTGAAGCACCTCGAAGCCGCCAGTCAGAGCAGCGGAACGACCATTCCGGTGACGGCTATCCTTGCGGCCGCGTTGTTGGTCTTGGTCATGAAATTCACGTTGTGACATGGTGACTGTCCTTCTGCGCTTTGCGCTCTAGAAACAAAATTGAAATGTACGTCAGTCAGAAGAGTTGTGTGGTGTTTCCACATGTTTTACCCTAATGATACAGACAGTATACACTTTTTTGTAATTTTGTCAATATATACTTGACAAAATTTTATATGGGTGTAGACTAGTTTTTACCTGGGCAAGCCAAGCTCCTGTTTGGAGCATTCGCCCGCTGACGTGAGGAGGTCTTCCTCTCGCCTGCGGCCAATCGTCGGCTCGTCCTGCAAGCGCGCACAAAAAAGTGGCGCATGCGGGCTCTCGGCCCAGGATAGTGCCCCAAGCTGCGGCACTGGAGGTGAGAGAGGTATGTATGTAGACCCTCAACCATTTGTGTAAAAAATGCCCCGGGAGCTCGAAGCTCCGCGGCGATGCCTAAACAAGAAAGAAGGTTATGATGAAAACCATACGAATCCCCAGCCTGTGACAATATGTCACTGGCATGGGCGTAGAGAATGACTGAGAGTAATTGAAGGATTACTTGCTGCCGATTCCGGCGCTCTCAATCTACGTAAAAAAGACATTCACCCCGCCAGTTCCTCATCAAGGATCTGGCGGTTCTTTTTTGTATATTTGAATTTAAAAAGTACCAATAAGTCCTTATTTTGTAAGCATTTTTATTGTAACTAACCATATTATAACTTGACAAAACATATAAAAAGTGTATACTGTATACATCATTAGAGGTGAAATCGTGGTTTACCACGTTAACCCTTCTGACCGTTGATCTTTTACATTTGTTTCCTCATGCGCTTAGCGCGGAAAGACTGCATCATGTCAAATAAGCCCGACGGCACCAAGAAGAAGAACAATCAATCGCAAAAGCCGGTGGCACAAAAAAAGCCGGCTCCTGTGAAGATCAAAGGGGCGATCCCCAGCTTCACCCCGCGTGTGCCCAAGTCGCCGGTCCAGCTGACCGTCCCGACGGTCGCCGTGAATGAACTGATACTTGGCAACGTGGCCACCGGCCACAATGTCGCAATCGGCGATGCAACATTTGGCATCATGGACAGCGGTCACAAGCTCACACTGGTGACCGCTTCGACTGGCGAACTCGCCAAGTTCTCCGGCAAGGCGCCTCACGTCTACATCACAGTCGACGACTTGGTGATGGGTAAGTACCGTCCGCGTCTGACCGGTAAGTGGGGCGATCAACAAGTCGCGATGTGGCAACATATCTGCGACGCCATTGGCAACGATGGTTTGGATGCCCTGGAAAAACGCTTGAATAGAGACCGTGAAGCACGGCGCGAATTGTTCAAAGCCGAACATGAAGCGACCGAAAAGGCTGCGATGTACGTCGGCGAAAACATCGAGGTCTGGGAACGTGCGGTGACCGGCAGCGATGCCATCACCACTGCGTTCACGGACATGACGGCCGATACCGCGGTTGAGGTTCGCTTCGGCAACCTCAAGCTCAAGGACAGCGCAAGTTACAGCATGGTCCTTGGGTTCTTTTACGACCAGAGTGTCGACGGCTTCAAGATCGAAGTCGGTCACGTCGGCGAGAAAGCTGAGCTGGCAGGCAAGATGATCATCGGTGCCCACCTGCGCTGCTTCGGCGGCAGGGTGCCTGATCAACTCTCGGAAAAGATCATGTCCGCTCATTTCGGTGGGTCGGTCAAGATCATCCATGAGATGATCATTGGCATGACCAGCGCCGGCGACCGTGACACGATCCTGAACGGCATGTATCATGCCGCCAAGCGGATCACCGCCGATCGCAAGAATTCCGTGCTGGCCAAGCCTGCACTGACTTTGGTCGGCAAGCAGACCACTTCCACACAAACGGAGACGGTCCAGCCGGTGAAGGTGGCTGATGTGCCCGCAGTCGAAGTCACCACGGCGGTGATCGAGCAGCAGTTCACCAAGCCTGTCGAGACCCAGAAGCTGGCCGACAAGCCGCTGACGGACGCTGAAATTGCGCGGACCATGCGCGAGGCTGGCTTCACCGCCATCGAAGTCATAGTCGCGCTCCGTCAAGGATCCGGCATGAAGTCGGCCTAACCAGGCCAAGCACTACACGCAATGTGTAGGAGCAAACCCCGTCGAACGTTAAACGTTCCGGGGTTTTTATTTTGTACCATCATTTTTTTAATAAAAATTGTATAATTATTTATTTATATGTAAAGCTTGACAAAATATATTAAAGGTGTATAATGCGATTAGTATTATAACAACAAGATTCTTTGATTGCTTTCCAGCTCATTGATTTGTTACTTAACATCACACACTAGGAGTTGACTCATGCACACAAGCCTCGCAGTAAACTATGCTTCCGAACAATTTCGCTTTGACGACATACCTGTACTTGATGAAAATCTCGACACCGTTGTTGATCTCCGCATCATGCGGGCACCTCTCCTCACACCACAGCAAGCCTTTGCGGGCCGTGCCGGCGTCTGCGATCTTTCAAGCAATGGACAGGAATTCTTCGTTGAGTTCGACAGAAGCGGCCTCGATATGATCATTTCAGTTGTACAGATCGGGAACGATCATCCGCTCCGCAGCTCACTCGTTCAAAGAGGAGATTCTGTCTCAACTGACTTTTACTACCCGCTCGAAGAAGACGTTTACGACAACAGTAAGGCTGCCCGAGCGATGCACAGAAAGAGATCCGCACTCCTTGTCCACATTGTTGGACAGATGAGAAAGAGAGGCGCTGCAATTTCGATGACAATGACGCAGCAGTACCACTCAATGCAGGTGATGTAACGTAAGCGCAAGCTTACACAGTAGGAACAAGGACCCTATTACATGCCCAACATATATAGGGCCCTTTTCATGGGAAGACAACAGTTCGCAAAAAAATAGAATATACGTTATAATCCTTTCTACGGTTGGATAGTTTTTTGTTTCTACAATCATATATGCCTGGGTGGCGAAATTGGTAGACGCACTTGCCTTAGGAGCAAGCGGGGCAACCCATGAAGGTTCAAGTCCTTTCCCAGGCACAAATGCAAAATTGCAACATCAAATGATGTTGCAATTTTGCATTTGTGCCTGGGAAGAAAGCCAACTGCTTGGCTTTCGTAAGGACTTGAATAGGGGTCGCGAAACTACTTCGAGCGAAGCGAGGTAGTTTTGTGACCAAGTCCTGTCCTGTCTCACTTGCGTAAGGACTTGAATACAGGTCGGAAAATCATCTGCGACGAAGGAGCTGATTTTGTGACCAAGTCCTGATTTTTCATATTCTTCTTTATGTCGCGAAACAATACTTTTACAATGTAATTATGAAGTAATAGTAAAAGTCTATGTTTAGTAACCAATCCCTTCCCCTTTTCATCAAATAAATTATACAAACAAAAAATCCCACCGAAGCGGGACTTTCGGTGGGGTGTGAAATCGGGTCAGCAGGAGACGCGCGAGACGAGCTGTGCATCAAAGCGACAACCGATACAGCTTCCACGAGAGACGTAGTACCGATTGTGCTTTTCGCACTTCTCGACATCACCATCTGGCTCGATATTGTTCCCTTCAGGGAGCAGGATTACCCGCATGTTCCCTTCGGGTTTGCGCATGGCAGTGTTCCACACATGCACAGCCATATCGAGCTTCATCTCGCCTTCGGAAGACTCTGCCCACCACGAGCCGTTCTCGAAGCTGTAGACAGAGCCGTCTTCGAGTGTGCCCATGTACTTACCGTCGCCGAGATCTTCGGTGATGGTCAGCATGAACTGCTGGTCAACGAGGAACTGCAGGGTTTCGACGTGGTAGTTCCAGAGACGGATTTTTTGTCCAAAAAACATGTTGCCCTCCTAGGCGATAAGTACATTAAAAGACCAAAATTACACATATGAAATATATCATATTTTGTATAACTTGTCAAGTAAATCGTAGGTGAGTTCAAGAAATAACCGCAACGTTAGATATAAATTACCCCTCCCCCGTGACCTCCCTCCCTTTTTCTGCTATAGTCCACTGATGCTTCCGTCTATTATTTTTGAAAATGAAAATTTTCTCGTCATCAACAAACCGTCAGGTCTTGTGATACACCCCTTCGACCACTCTACAGAAGTTACACTTCTTGATTTTTTGATGTCTCATTCCCCTTCTGTTTTTTCTATACAGAACAACAAGACGCTTCAGGATGGTCGTATTCTTAACCTTGGTGGCATAGTACACAAGCTAGACCGAGACACATCCGGTGTCATGGTCATTGCAAAAAATGAATCAACCTTTCAAGAATTACAACAGCAGTTCAGAGAACATACAATAGAAAAAAAATACATCGCCCTTGTCGAAGGAATACTCAAACAAGATTCTTTGAGAATAGATGGGCCACTTGGAAGAAACAAGAAAGACTATAAACAAACAGTGAACCCAAGTAACCCACGCGGTGAGCTGCGTGATGCGATAACTAATGTGAAAGTACTGACGCGTAATCACACAACAACACTTGTAGAACTCTCCCCTAAGACTGGACGCACTCATCAACTACGCGCGCATATGTCTCACATTGGACATCCAATCTGTGGAGATGTTGCCTACGGAGCAGTACAAGAAACGGCTTCACAATCTCGTATTCTGCTTCATGCACAACAACTGTCCTTCACATTGAAAAGTGAACAGTACTCATTTCTATCGAATACTCCAGCAGAGTTCTTACTATTAGATAATTAGCTTTTTGAAGAAAGGTGCCGTATACCATCTCTGACCCGCATGAAGAGTACTCCCGTAAAAGCACCAAGAGTATCCATAAGCATATCCTTCTGTGCATCCCAGATATCCCCCTGTGAACCAAGAAAGGCTATCCCTGCGTCCCCTCCTTCTTGTACTGCATATTGCCATTCAATAATTTCATACAGTGCGGCGAGCGCCATAATAAAACAAATACCAGTGAAGTATGCCCAGAACTTGGTGGTTACTTTTTTGTAATTAATAAGATACTCAGCAAGACCAACTGCGTAGAATCCTACTGTAAAGTGTCCGACTCTATCGAACATATTTCTTTCAAATCCAAACATGTTATTGAACCAATCAAAAGGAACTCTCTCAAAGGTGTAGTAGCCGCCGACAGTATGGAGAAATGGAAGTAATGCCATAAGAAAGTATGCAGTATTAGAAAAACGAATTCCGCGAATATACAGTACAGTTAAGAAAAGAACAACACCAACGATAGGAATATTTTCTGCATACCAGACAGCTCGTGAATATGGACTAATACCAAGAACAATAAATTCGATACAGTACACAGCGAGTAGCAGGTGTGGAAAATACTTAGATATATATTTCATACTTAGAATCCAGAATCTAATGCAATATTACTAAGTACGTATTAGCATTAGAATTATGTCTACAAAAAATCATTTTTTACTCACTTTTAAGAACCG
>JAYTBQ010000010.1:0-5468 GCA_043736905.1 Minisyncoccota bacterium
CCACAATCTTGCAACCGCCCCTCAACACCTTCGAAACTCTTAATTGCATCTCGTATCTCATCATCTGCAAGTCCACACTGAATAGCCACTTCATAGGCAAGTCGCGCAGCCACCTGGTTGTGTTCACCAATTAATTTCATTTCGAACTTTTTTTCTTCTGGTATAAGGATCGTTGTCTTTTCTCTTTTTTCAATTTCTGATGCAGCTTGTGGGCTTGCAATAAGAACATCAAACTCAGTCTGGCTACGATAGATGTTCGCTTTATCATTAAAATAAAGCTCTTTGTCATTCTTGTAATAATTCATGTGATCATCCATAAAGCTTGTAAAGACAGCAATATTAGGGCTAATCTTCATATCACCGAATCCTTGTAACTGCCATGAGTCAAGCTCAAGAACAAGAAAATCCCCCTCGTCGATATCATCAAGCAACGGAAGATTCGCTACTCCTCGTACATTACCACCAAGCCTGATACTCAAGCCACATGATGTAAGAATGTGTGCCACAAGTTGTGTTACCGTTGTCTTACCCCGTGTTCCTGTCACTCCAATAATTGTTACTCCAAGATCTGATTGCATGACGATGTTCGAGACAAGCGCGGCAGACATATAGACTGGTACAGTATGTTTTTTTGCATGCTCTATATACTCACTATCATATGGAACACCAGCAGCTTTAAGAATAAAATCTCGTCCCTCAAAGTCAGTTGTGCGATGCTCCCCAAGAATATATGTAATATTTTTACAACCGTTCAACTGTTCTACTGAAGCATTTAATTGTTCTTCTGTTTTTTTGTCAGTAACAATAACATCGCCACAATGCTCCGCAAGAAAAAGCGTATCTCCTACACCACGACCAAGAAGTCCCAGCCCCATTACTGTTGTCTTCTTGTCTTTAAAATAATTATCGTAGAGTTCTTTTCTCATACTTATTTTTTAACATCAGTAAGTGATTCATGAAAACCATTCACATCTCCTGCACCAATAGTAATAAGAACACATTTGCGATGAGGGCGACCGAGAACATATTTTTGTATTTCTTCATAAGACTCAACATAGACAGCATGGAGTGTTTTTTCTACAAGATCATGTGAAGAAATAGTGCCATCATCAACTTCTCGTGATGCATAAATTGGCAATATACAAATCTTGTCTGCATTAACAAATGATTCTGCAAACTCTTCTAGATGCTGCTTAGTACGGGAATACAAGTGAGGCTGGAATACAGCTATCACTGTGTACTCACCATATGGGTATCGTTCACGAAGTGCTTGAAGCGTTGCTTGAATTTCTACGGGGTGATGTGCATAGTCATCGTAGAGAGCAACGTCTTTCCAAATTCCCTTATATTCTAGACGACGCCATGTTCCAGTAAAATTAATGAGACCCTGTCTTGCATCATCTTCACTTAACCCCAACGTCTGCGCAAGAGCAAGTGCTAGCTGAGCATTGGACTTGTTGTGGTCACCAAGTACAGTGAGTTTGATGGTGTGCTTAAGCGTGGTGTCTGCGTCAATTTTCTTTGCCCATGTGGCAAGTGTGACACCATGATGGGTAATAACACTTCCCTCATTTGGGACAAGGTCAATAAACGATTGAAAAGCAGACTTGATATCTGCAAGATCTTTATAATAATCAAGATGATCTTCGTCGATATTAGTAACGATAACATGTGTTGGATGAAGCTTAAGAAATGACCGTCTATATTCACACGCTTCAACGATTAAATATTCACTATCTCCTGCTACGAAGTTAGAACCTCCGTCAGTAAGCAAACTACCGACAATTACTGTTGGATTAATACCACACGCCTTAAACATACTCGCAACCATCGCTGTTGTTGTCGTCTTCCCATGGGTGCCACATACTGCGATGGTAATATACTCTTCAGTAAGAAGACCGAGTGCTTCAGGGTACGACATACACACAAGTCCCCGCTTACGTGCTTCCATTAATTCAGGATTTTCTTCCTTCACGGCAATAGAATAGATGACAAGCGTAACCCCTTCATCTAGATGTGTTGTGTCATGTCCTTTATATATCGTCATCCCTTCTGTGTGAAGGTCATGTGTGATGCGAGACTCTCCCATATCAGAACCTGTAACCTTTGCACCCTTAAAATGACAATAGCGAGCGATTGCAGAAAGTCCTATTCCACCAATTCCTATACAGTGCACGTTTGTATACTCTGATAATTTCATACGTTGTCTGATTATACCACGATATGGTAAGCCTTTAATAATGCACCCATATTCTTATTCAATCTATTTCTTAGTTATAAAAATAGCCTTTCCTCTAAAATATTCCATGAACGTCGGAATATCGCATACATGATACATGCCCTTTTCTTTCTTTGTTGATTCACTTTCGTGATAGATAACATGGAATTTATCACACCCAACAATCACCACCATGTGGAAGCGTGTCTGCTCGAGCACTCTTTTTTCAACAGAGACAATGACTGGATTACCTGAGATGAGCGACTCCTCTATTTCAGCAAATGATGTCAACCCTTCCTTACGGTAAGCATGAAGACCGAGTTCTTTTGCCTTCATAACGAGATAATCATGTATCCAGCCATTATTCATATGATATCCACCACGGTCCTTGGCCTCATTGCAGAGCTTGAGAATATCAGGAGCAGGAACACCGTGAAATTCTGCAACCATTTTCAAACACATAGCACCACAAGCACGAAGCATCCAATAGGGGTCTTCTATATCAACAAATTGTGAATAATATGGGACGTCTAGTTTCATACGTTCATTGTAATACAGAATGGACCAAAACAAAACACCGGACCTTGCGGTCCGACGCACCCAAAAATAGTTATCCAGCACTTCCTTCTGGAAGCATGGTAGAAACCTCCCTCTTTGCTATCCTTCTTGCTTTTTCTCCTGGAGGGAGGGAGTCGCACGCTAGAAAGAAAAAAACAACAATCTCAATAGCAAGATACGATGCAAAAAAATATCCGAACGCATCACGCTCCATCATAATGTAAAAAATGATAAAGGCAGAAAAAGTAAATCTTCTTTCCGTTGAATGTTTTTTAGAGACACAGCAAGGATTTGGAAACCCTTGGGGAAACTGTCGTTTAAAGCTTTCAACCAACCTTTCTCTGAAGAAAATCTTAGCAGTGAGAGAGATTGTTCCAAATGCTGTGCAAATGGAAGCGAAACCTGCGAAGATCCAGTTCCTTTTTTCAATCGAATCTATAACATCAAAACAAAATGCAACAGCAATAAGCAAGGTTCCCAGTGTTGCCATAGTAGCCGCAATGTGTAGATTGCTCTTATTCCACCTTACTTCAGTCCACCATGTTATCATGGTAAGAAAATCAATGATTCGATTTTCAAGAACAAGAATTTTTTGGTCAAAATTCACAACTATCCCCTAAAGTTCATTCAAGGTAAATACTACAATATTTATTGTAATTTGTCTACCTCACCTCGTGCCCCTTCCCTTTAAAGAGCTCATAGTACTTCTCCATGTGTGTATTCACCTCATCATCAGTCAGTGTTTTCTCATAGCTTTGGAATACGAAACGAAATGCATAGGACGTCTTCTTCACGCCTTCGATTTCTTTTGAAAACGTATCAAAAAGATCAACACGAGTAACAAGAGGATTGTGTACTTCAGAACAAAGAGCAAAGACACTCTCCCATGTGACAGAATCAGGTACCCACATAGCAATATCACGGGTAATAAACGGATAAGCAGAGACTGCTTTGTAGAGAGAAATATTCGTACTCTGTAGAGTAGATTCATATATTGTTGGTTCTTCAAGTGTAGAAATAAGGGCGTCAATATCAAGCTCTATACCGTATGGCTTTACAGAAAATGTTTCACATTCAATATGCTCAACACCAAGCGTTCTTTTTATTTCTGACAAAATCAAATCAACATCATCAGTAAATGAACTTTTCTTTGCCCCATCGTCAATCATGATTGCTAGATGTCGCGACTCCTTTTCGTACGTAAAGACACTTCCTATTTCAAAAATTTTAATCAGCTTCGTCCCCAAAAGTGGAGCATTGTAGAGATTAAGAGACATCGATTGTGTCATTCCTTTGCTCAAAGTTACTCGCAACTTCTCTTTGTCATCAGCAAGACCCTTCACAAGCTCCACCTCACCTTCATTACCGAAGGTATAGGTAATCACTTCTGAGAAACCATGAGCAAAGAGAATTGATCGTATCTTACTTTCATAATATGCGCGCTTTGGAAGCAATCCAATTTTGTTAAGAACTGGAACAACAGGCGTAATCATATCGTATCCAATGATTCGTCCAATCTCTTCCGCAAGATCTTCCTTGATACGAACATCGAGTCGAACAGAAGGCACTCGCACCACGTATCGCTCCTCATCTAAGTTATCAGTAATGCGACCATAGCCAACAATTGCTCTCCCTGCCTTGAACTCATCGAGCGAATCCTTCACTACCATACCTTTTATTTTTGTTGCGTGAAGTACCACACCTTCACCTAGATACATTCCCACATGATCGACACCTTCTGGTACCTTAGTTCCACGTAAAAATTCCACAGATTCATAACGAATTATTCCCTCACCAGAATTTGCAACGACAATATCACCGAAGGTAAGGTCACCCTCTTCTATCTTTTTTGAAAAAACATATTTATCAATCGAAAGACTTGGCATCCAGATACCTTTATAGAGATAACTAATGAGTGACGAGCAACTAAACATATGTGGAGCATCCTCACGCATACTCGATGGATTCTTATACCCTGCCCCAAGAAGGGTTGGGTATACTATAGTAATATACTCACGAGGAACAATTACTTCGTATGGAAATGAAAGTGTAGAAAGTGTCTTACGAATCATTGCATCATCATATGAGGTTCCCAAGATATCATTGAGCTCTTTTTTGGAAATACCAACATAATATGGAACATCTTTCTTCGGATAGATATCAGTCACCTCACTCTTGTGAGTACTACCACACATAGCGTGTATAAGGTTAGCAGTCATATGTAACCCTTCAATAACAAGCGTGTTAGCAATACCATTTTCAAAACGCTTTGAAGCATCGGTCTTAATACCATATCTCTCGGCTGTCTTTCGGATGAGCACTGGTTCGAAGTTAGCGCTCTCCAGAATAATACTCGTTGTGTCGGCTTGTATGCCACTGTACTTTCCACCCTTAATACCCGCAAGGCCGAGGATTTTCTCATCATCAGCAATGACAAGAGTATTCTCATCCAAAACAAGACTCTTATTATCAAGCGTTACCAGTGTCTCTCCAGTGCGCGCCATACGAGCAGAGAGTGTTCCTTTGATACTCCGTGCGTCGTATGCATGCATCGGCTTGTTGAGTGAGAACTGCACGTAGTTAGTAACATCCACAATATTATTAATACTACGCTGACCGATTGCTGCGAGCCGTTCCTTTAGCCATAGAGGACTCTCTCCTACCGTCACACCATCAATACGCACAGACATGA
>JAYTBQ010000011.1:0-45152 GCA_043736905.1 Minisyncoccota bacterium
CGTTTTTCTTTGCCTCGCCCTCAATTGTGGTGAGCGTGGCATGCTCCAAAGATAAATGCCTTATGTGAGCGCAGTCGCCCACCGCAATTACTTGCGAAGTGGGGTACCACAGACATTAGTGTACACGTCACATCGTAATTATTCAAGCATAGTTATATACAGAAAACGTAAAGGGCCACCTTTCGATGACCCCTTGCGCAGGCATTTATTTATCTTGTAGGGCACACCTTTGTGCACTCACATGATAAGTATACTATATTATTTCTTTCCGGCAAGAAGTTGCTTAATATATTCGTCTATCTGAGCCGCAAGAGTTGGGTTATCTTTTTTTGCAGCCTGCAGAATTTCTATAGCAAGAGGAATCTGTCCTGCAGTGATAACACCAGCGAGCGAGTCTGTATCAAATCCTACCTTTTCTCCTTTTGATTCTACATATGCCTTTCCTTCTTTATACTTTCCAGCATATGAAGCACTCATCATGTACCACTTAGATGCGTCACGACATATTGTAGAGAGGTCATACGTTTCTTTAGCAAGAGCGTATGCTTCGTTTGTTTTCTTCTGAAGCAGATACGAGCGAATTAATTCAAACGAAAGTAGTTGCTTGTTCGGAGCGAGAACATGTCCGGCAGTGAGTGCTTCTTCTGCGGAAACAGCATCATTAACACCATTAAGGAACATACCATAGATTGAAAGCATTCGAACGTCTTCTTTGTTCGCTTCATAAGAATCCTTAACATCTTTCCTTGCTGCTGAGAGAAGATTATTAAGTGCTTGAACAGCTGCCTGCTTATCACCTTGTGGCATATCTTCAGGAATCTTTATTTGGCTCATTCTCACAACGATTTGAAGAAACTGCTCACGTGCTTCGATGCTTCCCAGTGTGTTCATTGCGATTGCATTAACGAAGGCATCTTGCTGAATTTTTACTGCATCAGCAAACGGCATTGTTTTTGCATATTCACCAAAACTCATTGCTTTGATAACAAGTCGATTAACAGTAAGTGGACGATAGTTAATGTAGTACTGCGTAACAAATAATGCAATTCCAATCACCGGAATAACAAGAAGATTCATTTGATCCTTGTCAAAGAGTGGCTGGCCTTTACCGGTTACTTCGTCTTTTGTTCGTACTGTTATGTATGCAAGAACAGCAAAGAAAAGAATATAACTTGTAAGATTGTCGAATACGAAGAAGTTGTGAATAAAATATCCTGACAACATTCCAGTAAGAATTGCCTTCTCAGAAAGTGGCATACCATTTTTTCTCTTCCACATTGACCACAGTGTCACCGCGTATAGTGAGAGGTATGCGATCAGGCCTAAAGCTCCAGCTGCAACGAGCCAATCGAAGAACACATTATGAGACCTGTCATACCACGGCTCAAGATTACACATTTTTTCTGGCAAGAACTTTCGTGCGAAGACATAACTAAAGTTATCTTGACCGTATCCAAGTAAAGGCCGTTCTTTCCATGCATCATAACTAATCTTCCACATAGAGAGACGACTTGCCCCGGTAATATCATTTGGAGAAATACTTGCAATACGAGTAAGAATTGAAGATGACTTAACAAGTGCAGTATCCTTAAACGCAAAGATTGACGAAACAACAACAAACATTGCAATAAGACTTCCAATAAGAATATTTCTCATATGACCTTTTTCTTTCCACGCCATAATTGTAAGCGTTACAAATGCGCCAACAACAAGACCAATCATTGTCCCTCGAGTTCCAGAATAGAGGAGTCCGATAACGTTGAGTGCTATAAGTATTGGATACAATATTTGTTTCTTTGGAGCGGAAGATTGTGACCAAAGTAGACCATACAAGAAGATGTACATGAGACAAAATACTGCAAAATATGCAGAGTTCCCAATAGTGGCATCAAGACGATTTCCGCTCATGTGAATTGCAAAGCGAGAAGAAAACCATGATGACACATTCGGAAACATTGATGAAAAGAAGAGACCTTTTGCCCCAAGAAGCTGTCCATAAGCATACACAAGAACAAGTATGTTTCCTCCCATAAAGAACTTCCACATTTTCTGCCACTCAGTAAGTGTACGAATCATAACGGTGAGTACAAAGAAATAAGCAAAGAAGTGAATATGACCTACAAATCCTTCCATGCGTTCAAAGTTACTCCACATACTCTTTTCTCTATCCACACCAAACAGGTCTGCAAGAAGCAGTGTTACAATAAAAAGACTATAGGCAATCATTATTGGTGACTTCTTGATGTTGATTCGATACGAAGAATCGTAGAGAGCTAGGATTGCCCAACCAGCAAGAGCAATCTCCACTAAGAATCGGAATAAAAGATTTTTCCCTGAAATAAAAGGGAAAAAGAGTCCTGACTCTCCAATCCAACCAAAAATATCAAATACTCCACCATCAGCAACATGAAGTGCCAAAAAAGGAATAATTGCAAGACACACCCACACAATTTTTTTGATACTATTTTGCATATACTGTACTACTTAAATCTTTGTTATTCGGAATAATCACTGAAGTGTACCATAGGGAGCCTATATTGCTATAAACCAACCCATTCCGGAGGACAGATGTTTGTATCTCCATTGAGATATGGATTTTTCCAGTCATTTGAATATACAACTATTTTCTCATGATCACTCGTTAAAAGTGTTGAAAACCAAGAGAACGTAGAGTTAGCAATAATTGCATGATTACACTCCTTCATGAGCATAAACTCTTCGACATCAGTAAGCTTTGCAAGCGATGGGTACACAGCGTTTTTAAAGAGACCACCCATTTCCTCTTTAACCCAAGCAATATCGTCAGAAAAAATATAATATGTGGGTGTCGATACCTTACTTTCAATATGTGCTACTGCTTGAACATAATAATCTTTAGATAACACCTGCACCCCTGAACCACTATTAAGCAAGTCACCTCTTCGTATATGTACAGAAACAGATGTTCGGTTCTTCAGACCAGATGATTCTATGTACACATCAAGCTTATCTGGATCCTTTACTGATATTTCTTTAGAGAGTAGCGGCAGTAATTCCTCATAGTAACGATAGCTATGCCAAAAACCTTCAAAATAAGCAGTATCATTCTTTTGAAGATTTAAAAAAAAACTTTCAACATAGCCAATATAATACTTCTTTTGAATGTACCTATTGAAACCACGATAAATCTTTTCTCCAACCTTAGAAAAAAGACTGTTTGGGTAACGGGTACGTGCTATTTCTTCAGGTGTCGCTTTGCGGACGGTAGTATGCATACAGTCAAGTAAATACGGTCTTTTAGTATACTTTGTATTACCTTCGTAAAAGCTAAGGTCGTATGCGACTTCTTTCTTAAATTTTTCGGTGATAACACGACCAATACTGTACTGGAGCAATTGATTTCCTAGACCCCCCTGAACTTTAATGATAATCATTTAAAAAATATGAATTATATCTTTGATAACAAAAAATCTCAAAGAAGCCTGTTTACTA
Source organism: Minisyncoccota bacterium (assembly GCA_043736905.1). GTDB lineage: Bacteria > Patescibacteriota > Minisyncoccia > Phycocordibacterales > UBA5272 > UBA11704. The sequence goes on from JAYTBQ010000011.1 coordinate 3,472, forward strand.
AGTAAAAATTTCTCCAGATCTTCAAGTCTTGGATAATTATCCTTACCTACAAAGTGCCTTGCGTCGTCAATAAGAATAACACTCCCGGGCACCCAATGCGTGAGAATATCTTCAACCTCCTTAGATATTGGTGTATCTCCAAAATCAACACTGGTTGCTGTCATTCCAGCAGAATAATGCGCATCTAGCCAAAAAAGCTTTTTTTCATTATTATTTTTGATAATAGTCTCAATAAGAAGACCACTATCCCCTTGTAGAATGTTCACTTTCTTATCATTTTTAAAATATTGTGCAGCTTCATGAGCAAGATCAACACTTAATTCAATAGTGAAAACTGTAGTAAAGAATTTTTTAACATAATTAGTCGTAACCCCAAGATAAGTGCCTGTTTCAAGAAAAAAATCTATACCGAAAAATTCTCGTGCCGATAAAATGGTATCAATTTTATCAATATGAAATCCACGTTCTGGGTTCATATCTCTTTGTATTCTTTGAACAAAGAAAGAGCTTTTAATAAAAAGACTATTTCGGTTAATTTTTCTTTTTATGGTTTTTAAAGTTTTAATCATATAGTAACGAAAAATTGTGCTAATACGAACACTTTTAATTTATAAATAATATTCTAATCAATTCTCAAAGTATATACCACAAGAAACATATTTGGAAATTTATTCCTTCATAAACCAGAACCATTCAAGGCTATACCCCATCCCATCTGACACGAATAAGTTTTACATGCATTAAACAGAAATCAATGTGTATACATATAAGAAATAGCTAATATCTGAAGAGTGTAGCATAATGGTATACTCTTCAGATAGATTCATGATTCCAAAAATTATCCACTATTGCTGGTTTGGAAAGAAACCAAAAAGTAAACTCATCCTAGAGTGTATTGAGAGCTGGAAGGTCAACTGTAGTGATTTCACAATTATTGAATGGAACGAAGATACTTTTTTAATCGACAGTCATCCATTTACCTCGAAAATGTACAAAGAACATAAATTTGCCTTTGTGGCAGATTATGTAAGGCTTATTGCACTCCGTGATCATGGTGGAATATATCTTGATACAGACATGCTCCTTGTTAAGCCAATTGATGAATTACTTACAACCGAGCTACTTCTCGGGAAGGAGTCTGATTCTTTTATAAGTTGTGGAATGATCGGTACAATTGCGCATCACCCTTTTATTGAAGAAATGAGGAGCTACTATGATACGATCACAGAGCTTAAACCAAATCCTGTCATTATGACTGAAGTATACGCAAAGCTACAACCTAATAACACACACGTCTTACCCGCTATTGCATTTTATCCGTATGATGCAGAACATATCCATCTCTACAAAGGGCAAACGCTTGATGAAGAGACATATGGGGTGCATCTATGGAACTATTCCTGGGGTCATCCACTTAATAAGACATTCAAGAAACTTCGAATTCACACAATAGGAAAAAGAATTACGGAAAAACTTGGTATCAAAAAATTACTTAAAAGACTCCTAGGGTTCGTATAAACAATATGATAAACAGAAGCACGTTTAAATACTCTCTTAAGAAGATTCTCCCGAACGCTCTTTTTTCATGTGTGATCTTTTTATGGAGGACTGTTTTTTTACACATTATTGAAAAGATCGATCTCGTTCGTCTTAAGAAATTTACACAAGAACAAGTGATGCACTTACATCACCAAGGCGTCGCCTTTTTGCTCCTTGTTTCACCTAAGAACGGTTTTATAGATAAACATATATTTCTCTATGGTGTCTATGAGCCTTTTATGCTTGATCTTATTCATCAGATCTTAAAGAAAGGTATGACATTTATCGATATTGGAGCAAACATCGGACAGCACAGTATCTATGCAGCACGTATTGTGGATGAACATGGGAGTGTTCACTCCTTCGAACCAATACCTCATCTTGCAAAACAGATAGAAAAAAGTTCATCCTTAAATCAACTTTCATCTATTGTTAGAGTTCATAATTGCGCACTAGGAAAAAAGGAAACTAAGGAAGAATTGTATGTATCAAAAAATATTGACGGGTCATCACTTGTTAATGATGATGATACGCAAGAAAAAATAATAGTACATGTTAAAGCTGGCGATAATGAGCTTACTCATCTAGAAGCCATCAATCTTATAAAGATTGATGTTGAAGGATATGAATATGAAGTGCTACTTGGTATAGAAAAAACACTCACTAAACATAAGCCTGATATTCTTATTGAATTTTCTGGTGCATTCTATGAATCACAAAAAAATAATCATGGACTATTAATTCTTTCACTTCTTCGGAAGCATGGATACACACTCTATGATATAGAGGATTCAATGACTAAAGTTATAGATGATGCGCTATTTTATAACTCACTCATCAAGAAAAGAAAGCAAACCAATCTCCTTTGTATTTTTGAGTAACTTTATCATTCATGAAATTCAGTATCATCACACCAACCTACAGAAGAAGCGAGAAGCTAAAGAGAGCGGTTACCTCTCTTATTGCTCAAACGTATAATGATTGGGAAATGATTATCATTAACGACTCACCTCACGATTCTTCGTACCACGATTTTGCTACATCCATCAATGATTCAAGAATCTACTATTTCGAAAATGATACCAACAGAGGTGTTAACTACAGTAGGAATAAAGCACTCGACAAAATTTCTGCCGATTCAAAATGGGTTATTTTCCTAGATGACGATGATTACTTTGCGCCGGACGCACTCGCTACTTTTACAAAGCTTATTATGATACATGGTGGAACAAAGTGGTTTATGACAAATCGAGCAAAGCACAATGGAGAATCAGTAACAAACGCACCTACAAGTGACATACTGTATTCTTACGCTTGGAGCTATCTTATTCTTAAAAAGATACATGGTGATGCAACACACTGTATAGAAACTAAATACATTACACGTTTGCATGCTCGATTTTCTAACCATGTTAAGCAAGGAGAGGAATGGTTTTTCTTTTACCAAATTGGACAACAGCAAAAATTGTTCTACCATGATCATAACAGTACGATTACTGATGGGTATGACGTTACAGCTGGGCTTAACTTTCGCATAAGAACTAAAAATGAGCACTTCGAGAGTGTATCAAAATTACTCTACGAAGGAACAAACATAGACCTTCTTAGAAACCCTACTTTTATACTCTATATATTTTTTCGTTATGTAAAGATTTTGCTACCACCATATAGATAACCTTATGTGTTACGTTCTATAAAGGATTGTATCGAATTACTATATAAAAAATCTTTTTCTTTCTTTATTTTCTCAAGATTCCAGTTCCACCACTGTATTGTTTGTAAAGAATTTATTTGCTCTTCGTTAAATCGATATTTAATGACTTTTGCAGGGACGCCAACAGCAATTGCAAATGGAGGAATATCAGAAATAACTAAAGCTCCAGCACCGATAATAGCACCGTCACCTATGGTTACGGGACCAATAACTGTAACACCATAACCAATCCAAACATCATTACCAATAGTAATGTCTCCACGCTCATTTGCTTCTTTCGGTAATTTTGATGAATCAATTTTAGTGAGAGGATATGTTGTTATTAATCCTCTTTTGTGATTTGCACCGAGTAAAAGAGAGACATTGCTAGCAAAGGAAACAAAGTTCCCAACATTAAGATGACTAACTCCATCGTAACAAATAATGGTTGGAAAACCATATGAAGAAAATCCCCATGATTGTATGTATTTTTTACTTTTTTCAAATAAATATTCTGTTTTTTTATTACTTAGAAAAAGACTGATTTTACTAAGAGGATAGTATATAAACTTCATTATAAAAGTATACCACGGAATGGCATATAGACTTTTCATGTAAAAGCAGTAATAATGAAAGTACACTAGCCTACATTTACATGCCACGAATACTTGTAACAATACCATCATATAAACAACCGGCCATGCTCAAAAGAGCGCTTATCGCTCTTACTCATCAAACTTTCAAAGACTTTAAAGTTCTTATTATTGACGATTGTTCACAAAGCAATGTAGGAGAATACATAAGTAAATTCAAAGCATTATTAGATATTTCTGTTGTAGCAAATGAGCAGAATCTTGGCGCAATGAACAACTTGTACAAAAGTATTACCATTGCTACTGAGTGTGATTATGTATTTTCACATCATGAAGATGATTTCATAAAAACAAACTACCTTGAAATAGCACTTGAAATTTTAGACAATAATAAAGATATCTCATTTGTACTTTCTGCCGGGGAATGGTTACACAGAGATTCATCCTATATTGAAAAAAAAATTAGAAATAAGGATTTCAAAAAATTAAATCAATATACTTTTATTGATGGTAGTCTTGATAATGAACATTATATATTTGGATCAGTTATTTACAGAAAGTCTGATCTTGTCTATGATTGGGGATTTGCAACATACAATACTTTGTGTGACAAATATTTTTTAATTTCCATACTTAAAAAGAACACCTCTTGTGCTGGGTATCTTACAGAAAGCGGTATTTTTGAAAGAGACCACTCACTAGATATAGACGATGTACGAGGAAGTAACTTAAGAGAAGATCATGCTATTTCCTATTTTTATTTTTTACAACAAATACTTCTTAAACAAGAGTCAAAAAAAATAGTTTCAAAAAAAATAACTAACTCACTTTTATTAATGTACTCAAGTTTGCCCGTAAAAAGCACATTAGTGTCATTTTATAAAAAGCAAAAACCATTTCATTTAATCACTATCAGTCACATAAGGAAACTTGGAGTATATGCTATAATTACAATGCATTTTAGCCAAAAAGTGAAACTAAAACTAATTAAACTTCTAAAGTAATGAAAATAATAGCTTTATTCCCTGTAAAAAATGAAAAGTGGATACTTACAACAACAATCCCCCAACTTAAACTTTTCGCAGATGAAATTCTTTGTGTCGACGGTGGCTCAACAGATGGAACAAAAGAATACTTAGAATCACAGGGTGTTATTGTACGAGATCAAGATCAAACAAATCTTAACTATTCATCGTGGAGACAAGAGCTTCTCGAATGGGGAAGGGAACGAGACGGGACTCACTTCGTATGGCTTGATGCAGATGAATCCTTTACAACAAATTTTCTTGCACATTACAAAGAAGACATAGCTTCACTTAAGCCTGGCCAAAAACTTGTCATGCAGTGGTTATGTCTATGGAAAAGTGCACGACAATACAGGGATGATAAGTCGGTATGGAGTAACCTGTACAAGGACTTTATTTTTTGTGATGACGGCATTTCTGTTTTTGAAAACATTAAGCTTCATGAAGGAAGAACTCCTGGTAAAAATGATGACTCTGTACGAATTAAAATATCACCAGAGCATGGGGCTGTTCTTCACTTTCAAATAGCCGCATTCAATAGATCTCAAATTAAACAGGTCTTCCAGAGATGCAGAGAACTTACATTAGGTACTGGATCAGTATACAGAATAAACTATAAGTACAGCGAAACGCTTGACACTCCGTCTGCAAAAACAACAAAAGTTCCTGATGCTTGGGTTGAAGGAATGCCAGAAATTGACACAATAGAAGACACCGATGAATCTTGGTACAATACGGCGATTCTTAATTTTTTCAAAGATAAAGGTATCATTTTTTTTGAGCCTTTAGAAATTTGGCATATAAAAAAATATAAGGATATTTTTTTAAAAGAAGTAGGAAGAGAGCCACGAATAAAAACTTATCCTCATATCATTATTTTTTTAAACAGGATAAAAAATAAAGTGCTTCGATAAAATAATCATGAGAATTCTACTAAAATCAGTACTGAGCAAATCTCCGATTGTTGTAAAAAAAAATCTTATTATATTAAATGAGTTTTATTTTTATTGTAAAGCACTTTCAAAAGAAAAGAAGGAATATCCATTTCTTGAAAAGAATAAAAAAACTGTAAAAAATATTCTTATCTACCATATCTCTGGAATGTTTTACGCAGGAACTGAAAAAAATCTTCAGCTCATAGCAAATCAACTTGTTGAGGAATACAATGTTTTTTTCATGTACTCAAAAAATAATTTTTCACAAAGACAAAAAGATTTAATGGATACTCGCATTAATTTTATAGAATTCACATATGGGAAACAAGAAAAAGATCCTCCCCACTTTATCACACAGATGAACCCGCATATAAAACAGATCATAAGTAGGGAATCAATTGATCTGATTATAACGTCTTCAAGTGGTAGACCAGAGTACCCGATGAACACAGTGCGTAACATACCAATTATTACAATCAATGTATTTGGTGCACCATCTCTTCAAGCAAACACAATAGCTACAATTTTTATTTCTAAAACAATACAAGACTATTCTGAGCAGTATACTGGAAAGAAAAATACTAATTCTTTTGCGTATTTACCTATAGCAAAACCAATACATAAAGAAATTTATTCGATACGTGACACGGTCCGATTAAAACTAGGAATACCGAAAGATGCTTTTGTTTTTGGAAGAATAGGAAGAGGTTCAGATTCAATTTTTGACCCAATCGGAATTAATGCTTTTGAAAAAATAGTAAAAAAATACAAAAATGCCTACTATTTAATAATGTCCCCTCCTCCTATCTTAAAACAAATAGTTGAGGATAGAAGAATACCTAATGTTCATTATATGCAAGACACTCAAGATATCTGGGATTTCTATTATAGTATAGATGCACTTGCCCACTTTCGATTAGACGGAGAAACGTTCGGACTTAATATAGTAGAAGCAATGTATGCTGGAAATCCGATAATTTCACACAGCTCACATATTTGGAATGCACACCTAGAGTATCTACTACCCAGTTTTTCACGAATTACAAAAAAAGATGACACGGATCAATATGCCGCTTATATGGAAGAATATATCCTTCTAAGAGAGGTGAACTTACCCTTATGGAACGAAATGAGGATGGCCGCTGAAATGAAAGCCAAAAAAGACTTTAATAAGGAAGATTATGGTAACAATATCAAAAAAATAATTCAATCATTATCATGAGAAAAAAAATTTTTACAATAATTCTAAACTTGCTTTCAAAAATAGCGTCAAAAAGGATACTATATGTGCCTCAACACAGAAGAGATGATCAAACTATTTCCGCTGTTAAAAGCAAATATGGATTCTGGTACTGTGGTGATATTTTTGAACAGTCTGATATTGCTTACGGTGTTCTTTCGAATGGAACCGTTGAACCATATGATACTGAGATTGTAAAATCTATTCTCCTGCAGTTACCTAAAGACTATACATTTTATGACGTTGGATCAAACACTGGATGGTATACAATGCTAGCGACATCAACTAGCTCAGAGGCAAATGTATATAGTTTTGAACCTATTGCTGAACACATCAATTGTCAAAAAGAAACTATAGCACTTAATCGAAAGGAATCACATGTAACTATTTTCGATATAGCATTATCAGACCATAATGGACAAGAGACAATTAGACTTGCGGGATCAGGAACCAGCCTTGAGAATGACTTTCTAACACACGACTTCGGAAAACGTGTTATTCACGTTAAAACACTTGATTCATTAGTATTAGAAAAAGGACTAAAGAAACCTGATTTTATAAAAATAGATGTTGAAGGCTATGAATACAAAGTTTTACAAGGGGCAATAAAGACGATATCTTCTAATCACCCTGTTCTTTTTATTGAAATAGCAAAAACGTTTTCTAGTAGAAATTTTATTAATAAGGACTATGAAAAAATATTTGCACTATTAGCAAAAAATGAGTACATACCTTATCTTGTAATGGACGGAGCAATTAAAGAATTTAATCCTTCAATGTCACTAGACGGTGTTGCGATGTTTTTGTTCCTTAATAAAAAAAACCATCTCGGCAAGGAAAATTTTATACCTTCCTTACAGAAGGTTGTGTAATTGATTATGTATTTTTTCTAAACCTTTTTGCAGTGTTGTTTTCTTTTCCCACCCAAGTTCTATAATTTTTGAACTATCAAGTGAGTGTTCTTTACTTTCTTTAACATACTCAGTTTCGGTTATTTTTACACCATTTTTAAAACCTGTTACATCACATATAGTTTTAACAACTTCGTATATTGTATGCTGATAACCACCAACACAATAAATATCTCCAGGTTTTGCTTTTGCAAATAACAGTAACACAGCATCAATCACATCATCAATATAAACAAACTCACGCATACTATCTCTAAAGGAAGAGTACACTTCTGGTTGCTCTCCCTTATATACACTAGAGAAAGACCTAGGAATTAATCGTGACTCATTTCTATCTCCAGGACCGTATACATTAACTGTTCTAAAAATAATAACAGGAACATCAAACGATCTATAATAATCTTGTGCAATAAAATCTTGGCAAGCTTTAGCGGTTTCATATGTATTACCAGGAAAAAAGTTTGTCTCCTCGTTATATGGTGGCTCTGCATTTCCGTATACCTTGTATGAAGTGCTAACAATTACTTTTTCAATTGGAACATAAGATAATCTCACAGCTTCAAGTAACGAGGTAACACCTTGAACAGTATCTAAATACGCCTGCCTAGGATTCTTTACGTACTTTGAAACAATTGCTTCAGAAGCAAAATGAAAAACATGCGTGACTTGATTAAGTTTCAACAAATACACCAGTAATTCGAGGTTATTAATATCTCCGATTACAGGCACAATATTTCTGTTATCAGAATATTCCGGAAATGTATAACCCCTTGATAGAAGAACCAGCTTTGTACCGGGCTCTTCAGTAATAAGCCTTTTAACTAGAGCGCTTCCAATGAAACCAGATGCTCCGGTTATTAAAATAGTCTTGTTTTTCATACGTCGTAAGTGAATTATACATTAAAGAAAGAAAAATAAAAATAAGACTATTTGTATACCGACCAAAAAAGTACTATGATTACGATACACTAAAACAATATAAACAACATGAAATTACTTGTTACAGGAGGGGCTGGATTTATTGGTTCAAATTTTATTCACTATATATTAAATAAATATCCTTCATATTCAGTAATTAATCTTGACGCCCTTACATATGCTGGAGACATAACTAATCTTTCACAATTTGAAAGCGATGCTCGCTATCAGTTTGTACATGGCTCAATCTGTAACCGAGCATTAGTTGATACACTAATGAATCAGGTTGATATGGTAGTTCATTTTGCAGCAGAGTCCCACGTAGACCGTTCTATCAATGATTCAAACATCTTTATTACAACTAATGTTATAGGAACTCACACTCTTCTTGATTCAGCCTTAAAAGCAGGGAAGAAAAGATTTCATCATGTATCTACAGATGAGGTGTTTGGTTCGTTATCAAGTAATGCTCAACCCTTTTCCGAAGGGACATCGTATGACCCGAGAAGTCCATACAGCGCATCTAAGGCAAGCTCAGATCATTTAGCTAGAGCGTATTTCCATACTCATGATCTACCTGTAACAATTTCAAATTGCTCTAATAACTATGGACCATATCATTTTCCTGAGAAATTAATCCCCCTTGCTGTTACTAATCTTTTAACAGATAAAAAAATACCAATCTACGGTGATGGTAGTCAAGTACGTGACTGGCTTTATGTTGAAGATCACTGTAGAGCTATTGATCTCATTATTCACAAGGGGGTCATAGGTGAAACATACTGCATAGGCGGAGATTGTGAACTAACAAATAAAGACCTCCTAAAAAAAATACTTTCTTTAATGGAAAAAGATGAGGATGCTTTCACGTATGTGCAAGATAGGCCAGGTCACGATACGAGATATGCTATTAATTTTTCAAAAATTAATAGCTCTCTTGGATGGTTACCAGAAACATCTATAGAAGAAGGTCTTAAAAAAACCATTAATTGGTATAGAGAAAATAGCTCTTGGTGGAAAAATAAATAGTTTTTATGATATACTGGCCTTATGAAAGGGATCATACTATCCGGTGGTGCAGGTACAAGGCTTAGCCCGTTGACAAAAGTAACATCAAAGCAGCTTCTTCCTGTCTATAATCGACCAATGATTTTTTACCCGCTTAATACGCTGATTAAAGCAGGAATAAAAGAAATCCTTATCATCATTGCTCCAGAAAAAGCAGGCGAATACTTAAATCTTCTTGGCTCAGGAAAAGAATTTGGTGTAAAATTTACATACGAAATACAAGACAAGCCAAAGGGTCTACCTGAAGCATTTATTATTGGTGAGACATTTTTAAATGGTGATGACGTTGTAATGATTCTTGGGGATAATATTTTTGAGGAAGACTTATCTACTCACATTAATACGTTTAAACGTGGCGCACGTGTTGTTGCAAAAAAAGTAACGGATCCTGAGCGCTTTGGTGTTGTCGAATTCGACGCAAACTTACAAGTAATTTCAGTAGAAGAAAAACCAAAAAAACCAAAAAGTAATTTTATAATTCCAGGTTTATACATTTTTGATTCTAATGTAATAAACATTGCAAAAAAATTAACACCAAGCAAGCGAGGAGAACTAGAAATTACTGACATATTAAAAATATATTTAAAAAATGGTGAACTTGATGTGAGAAAAACAAAAGGTGAATGGATAGACGCAGGAACTTTTGATTCACTTATAAAAGCAAATATGCTTGCACAAAAAAAGCTTCATAAAAACCTTATCATTTAGAATATATTGCTTGTGCTATACTTTTATAACAATCATAACTTATGAAGAAGAAACCTATTTTCTATAAAATTACCTGGAGGCTTCATTTCATGAAGAAAGCTTTTATTCCTTCAATAAAAGGTTTTTTATTTGAAAAAGAGAAACAGCCTTGGGGTTATATCTTTGATTACTGGTTCTTATCTGCTTCTCGAAGATACACAAAATCTAGATACTATCTTGAACAAAACAAGCTGCCGGGAATATCCCTTCAAGGGAATATAATAATAATTAATAACAAGGTAATTGATATTTCTGATGCTCCTGACGGAGAAAGATGCCTCATTGCAATTATTGCAGAATATTTTGACTTTATTTATCCAAAATTAGTTACACACTCTATACCGTTTTTTATCAGTGAAGGACCTTACGAAAAGGAACAATGCAAAGTCCAAGGAGGTGATGTAATCATTGATGCGGGGGCAAACCTTGGTCTTTTTTCCTGGTTATTTTTAGACACTGTCGGTAAAAATGGACATATATATATGTTTGAACCAGTTCCATCTCTATCAAAATTATTAACAGAGTCAATAGAAATAAATAAAACAAAAGAAGAAATGACGGTAATTGAAGCTGCACTTTCAAACAAAGATGGTGTTACAAGTTTTTTGATAGAAGATTATACAGGTGGAAGCCACGAATCAAGTAATGGTGATACGCTTATCAAAACATCGACCATAGATTCATTTGTTGCCAATAATTCCATTAGTAAAATCAACTTCATCAAAGCTGACATTGAAGGAATGGAGCCTCAACTTATTGATGGCGCCAAAGAAACAATTAAACGAGATAAGCCAAAGATTGCCATTTGCACATATCATAATCCAAATCATAGAGCTGAACTAAAATATAAACTTGAAACACTACGACCAGATTATAAATTTGCCTATAGTAGTCATAAACTTTTTGCTTGGTAGGCTAAGTTTTAAGTTTGCAAATACGTGCCATTAGAATCTATTTAAAAAATTCTGGATGATCAAGTAAGTATGCAACAGTTCTTTCTATTCCTTCACGCTGACTTTTCGTTGTTTTCCATCCAATATTTTTAAGTTTTGTATTATCAAGATGAACGAAATTATTATCCCCTTTCCATCCATGTTTTCCTCCAAGATATTTTTTTGTAATTGAAACACTTGCAGCCTTAAGAATGGTATCGACTATTTCGTCAACAGTCATGACCTCATCGTGTCCAATATTAAAAATATTAATTTTTTGTTTTGTTTTACTAATGGCTTTAAAAATTGCACTGACTCCGTCCCCGACATATACTGAAGACTTTCTCGGTGTCCCATCAGAAAGGAGATCAAGGGTGTCTGGATTATTTTTTATTTTCTTTAAAAGATCATACACTATTCCATGTGTATACCTTTCCCCGACAAATGAGACGAAGCGGAAAATATATGCATTCCAATCATAATAACTGGCATATGCATGAATATACTGTTCAGAGGCAGCTTTTGCAGCACCATAAAGAGATGTTGGAGCAAAAGGAGCATCTTCACTCGTTGGATGAGTTTCTGCATCACCATAAACAGATGAGGTTGAAGCAAAGGCTATCTTTTTTACGTTGTTTTTGTACATAGCTTCAAGAACAGCCTGTGTTACTTCTAAATTTTGCGCATGATTAATAAAATGATCAGCAAGACCAGTTCTCACATCTGCATAACCAGCAACATGAAATACAAAATCAACACCCTTCATTGCTTTGTTAAGTTTTTTTTCATCCAGAAGCTCACCTTTAACAAGGGTAAATCTATCCTCACCTTTGTGCTGTTCTATAAAAACCTTTTTTCCTGTAGAAAAATTATCATAAACAACAACCTCATGCCCTTTTTTCATTAAGTGATCAACAATATTTGAACCAATAAACCCCGCTCCTCCTGTTACTAAATATTTCATTATTGTGTATATACTTGATTAATAATTTTCAAAACATAATGCGCTTCTTTAAGTGATTGACCTCCATTCTTCTTATCGTTGATACGCTTAAAGAATTCAATGTTTTCTTTTTTCCACGAAAGATCCTCCCCCTTAAACTCAGATACAAACTCTTTTGGAGGACCCATTTTATGACTCATAACATACAGTATCATTTTTTCAGTTCCATAACTTCTTCCGAGGCCATCTACTTGAATTTTAGCTTTTTCGAGCATAATTTCAAAGCAAAAAACATTTTTCCACTCAAGACACGTCGTTGTCAAGTTAGCGATAAATTTTTTATCTTTTAGTATAAGAAAAGCACTATCCTCTAATTTTGTTTTCCAAAAGAGGGTCTCTGTTGCACTGCTCCCATATGTAGCCTCTCCTCTAAAAAAGTTAACAAGATCAATAAGGTGTGTTCCTTGGTCTATCAAATGACCTCCCCCTGAAATATCAGCATCAAAACGCCACTCCTTCTCATACCCAAGACGTGCACCATGTCCGTACTTCGCACGAATAAAAAGAACTGGTCCATATTTTCTTGAATCAATTATTTTCTTCGCCTTCATTATTGCAGGATGATACCGGTGATTATACCCAAACATTACAACGACCTTCTTCTTTCTGTATGCATCTATAATCCTTTCAAAATCATGTAAACCTCTAGCCCCAGGCTTTTCAATGAGGACATGTTTCCCCGCAAGAATAGCCCCTTCTGCAACATCAGCAGCAAATTTATTCGGTGTACAAATAAGTATTGCGTCAATTGTTGTATCATCAACTACCTGCTTCCAGGTATTCGAAAAAGTACATGAAAATTCTTTTGCGAACATCTCAGCCTTCACTGTATCAACATCACATACCGTCTTTAATTTAACGTTCTTTGGTAAAGCAAGCGCTCTTTTTTTTCCAATTAGGCCAGCACCAATAATAGCTATATTCATATTTATGATTTTGTTCCTATTCCTTTATAAATGAACCCTGATTTTTTATACTGTTCTTTGTTCAAAAAGTTCTTTGTATCAATAATAACTGAGCAGTTCATCACCTTTACAAGATCTGAGGGGTCGACTTCTAAAAACTCTTTCCAGTCAGTCATAAGAACAATGATATCGAGATTACTTGCAAAATCAACAACAGAAGTGGCAACACGCATATAAGGATATCCATCAACAGTTTCTTTTACTGCAGGATCAAAAGCAATAATCTTTGCACCCTTTTTATGAAGAAGGGAAGCGAGATCTAAAGACATAGATCTTCGTAAAGTGCTTGTATTAGGTTTATATGTTAAACCAAGAATACCGATTTTTTTTCTTTTAATAACCAGAAGCTCTTGTTGGATCTTCTTAACAAGCCCAGGGACTCGTTCCAAATTAACAGAATATACAGATTGAATCAAACGAGGGGTGTACGAATATTTTTTAGCAATTCTTGAAAGCGACTGAATGTCACGGCCAAGTGTTCCTCCTGCAAAACCAAGACCAGGAAGCAGTGGCGCGTACGGACTGACGCGTTTATCTGAATGAAGAGCCTTAACAACGTCAAACATATCAGCCCCAGTTTTTTCAGCAATATCAGAAAGCTCACAACTTAATGAAATACAGGTAGCAAGATAAGCATTGAGAGCATGCTTCACCATTTCTGCACTCTCGAGACCCATCGCAATATATGGACATGGAAAAATAAAATCTTTCTTAAACTGTTCAATCGCCTCAATGTTATCTGAACCAAGGATAATTCTATCCGGTTTAAGAAATGAATCGAAAGCTGTACCAAGTCTTAAATTTTCAGGAAAGTAGATAACCTTTGGGTTTTTAAACCCTCTCTTAAGCAAAAGAGAAACAAGTCCCCTTGATGTACTTACAGGAATTTGACTTGAAATGACAATCGTAGTTAACTCATTTACTTGTTTAGCAACAAGAGCAAAGAGGGATGATATGACAGAAACATCAGCAACATCATGTTCATCAACCTCGAGATCATGGGTAATAAAAATATAATCCTTATTTTTCAAAGAAGAAGGTGCTGATGAAAAACTAATTCGGTCAGAATATTTTTCAAGTGCGTCTGTAAGGCCTGGTTCAAAAATGGGAGGAATCCCCTTTTTAAAATTATTAATGACTTTTTTATTAGCATCAAAGGCTACAACACTGTAACCCATACCAATAAGTCCAGCTGAATACACAGATCCAAGATGCCATAAACCAACCACACCAACTGTCACTGTTTTATTTGGCATAGAATAATTGATTATCAATTCTTCTTAATCTAAAAATATCATCATCGTTTTGAATATCTTTTAGAACTTCTTCTGTATCCCATTTAGCACTCAGCAGCCTCCCTGTAACATGATTTGAGGAATCTGAAGCTAAGTAGTGAACCATTGTAACAACATTTACAACAGAGTCACCACCACCCTCTTTTTGTTTTAGCGTTCTTTCAAACATCTCATCACCAACTTTTTCCCTACCTTCTCTGATAACAAAATCAGTAATATTTGTATTAATTGCCCCAGGAGAAACACAATTAATTTGAATCATGTCTCCTTCCAGTTCACTAGCCACAGTTTCAGTAAATCCAACAACTGCACTTTTCGAAGTATAGTATGCTGAAAAATTTGTTAGTGTCTTTTTACTCCCAACCCCTGCTCCCGCAAAATTAATAATCTTTCCTTTTCCTGCCTTTTTCATATAGGGAAAAACAGCCTGAGTACAATAAACTGTACCAAAAAGATTTACAGAGACAGTGTTCACAAATTGATCAAGCTTGGCATCCTTAAACAAATTAGCCTCTCCGATAGTTCCAGCATTGTTAACTAAAATATCAATTGAGCCGAATTTTTTTAATGCTACCTCAATAAGCATATGGCAATCAGACTGTATTGAGACATCCGCCATTACACCACAAAATCTGTCACCAGTTGGATCAATTTCTTTATTAAGAGCATCCACCTCATTAAGGTTGCGGCCACAAATAATTACATTTGCCCCTTTATCAAAAAAACTTTTTGCTAAAGTTTTTCCTATCCCCTTCGATCCGCCTGTGACAATAACAGTTTTACCCTGAAACATGTTAATTATTTAGACTTAAGTGTTTGCCATGCCTTATCAAAATCTGCATTCGTCTCAATAGTACGCTGACTAAAAAGTTTTGCTTCAAGGGTTGCAGGCTGAATTGTAACGATGTTAGCGCCTGCTGCAAAAGCATCACCAATCTGACCTACATTTCTGATGCTACCGACAACAAGCTTAGGAACAGAGTATCCGCCTTTCTCTAAAAATTCTACAATTGCTTGAGTAATTTTAGAGGGATGACTATTAACCTCCGCAGGTATTCCCATAATCTCATTATTCTTAATAAACTCTTTATCAGATCGATATTTCTGATGATCCTCAATACTACGAGCCCAGAAGAGGCTAATAAATGAAGGTGACGGATGATTGCGAATAGCAAGAGCAGCGATAACAAGCTGCTCATAGGTCATCATTGCGGTTACGTTTACTGGAATTTTTAAATCTCCTAGTTTCTTAATAACAATAAGACTTTTAATATCTCCTGGTATAAGTGGGACTTTTACGACAATATTATCTCCAAGTTCTCTGTACTTCTTTGCTTCACTAATCATTTCTTCAACAGAAGCTGTACTATCACTTAGTTCAATCGAGACAGGTTTACCTTTCATGATTTTACAGATAGCCTTAATCGTAGGCTTGAGCTGCTTAAGTGTAATTCCGTCCTTAAGCATAATACTCTGATTAGTTGTAACACCATCAATGATGCCTGTCTTGCTCCATTTTTCAATCTCTTTAATGCTTGACGAATCCAAAAAAATACTACGATTAAAATCTAATTTTTTCATTTTGTTGATTAGTGTGTATCTTAATATATAAAGCAATGATAACCACGTTCTTATAGTATACTACAAAAATCACAACAACAAATTTGCTTGATATTCATGAAAAAAGCCCTATTTTTAGACCGAGATGGTATCATAAATCAACTTGTTAAAGATTCCTATGGGATCTTAAAATCACCAGGAAACAGAGATTCTGTCCGTTTAATGGATGGGATTGTGCAAATAATTCGATGGGCAAATAATAAAAATATCCCTACTATTGAAATCACAAATCAGCCCGATGTAGCTAAGGGTACACTTACTTTGGAAGAGCTAGATAGTATTGAGGAACAGATTCATTGCTTATTAAAAAGTGAAGGGGCTCATATTGATTATTCTTATAGATGTCTTCACCATATAAACGCAGATATACCTATGTATAAAAAGATATGCTCATGCAGAAAACCAGAGCCAGGGATGCTTCTACAGGCAAGCAAGGATCACTCAATAGATCTTTCAAAAAGTTTTTTCCTCGGAGACAACTTAACTGATATCGAGGCCGGTTATACAGCTGGATGTAAAACAATACTCTTTCCGTATAACAAACATCCAAACGACACCCCTGAGAGACTTAAAAAAAATAAAGCATACTGTTCTACAAAAATCATTAACTCATTAAATGAAGTGGTGCCATTTCTTAGTTCTGAATGGAGTATTTCTGAGAAACTTATAGCAATAATTGTTGCAGGAGGAAGGGGTGAAAGATTAAGACCTCTTACAGAATCAGTCCCAAAACCGATGGTTCAGGTTGGAGGAAAACCTATTCTATTACATACAATTGAATTACTTAAAAGTTACGGGGTGCGTGATTTTGTACTTGCGCTATGTTATCTCCCTGAGGTGATTAAAGAATATTTTGGTGATGGCTCTCATTTTGGTGTATCAATTAGATATACATTTGAGGACCCTCTTCATCCACTCGGAACAGCGGGGGCAATAGTTCCAGCAAAACCCTTCATTCATTCTACATTTATTGTGACATACGCAGATATTATAAGAGAAATGGATATTCTAAAAATGATCCAGTTTCATAAAGAGAACAAAAGTACCGCGACACTCCACGCATATAACAATGTGAGTAGTACTTTTAAAAGTACTCTCATTTTTAATGAGGATAAACGATTACTTACTTTTACTGAAAATGAAAGTAAAGAACAAAGAAATGATAGAGATATCTGGTCAAATGGTTCATTGTATATCTTTGAGCCGGGTATTTTTAAGTATATCCACAATAAAAAAAAGACTGATTTTGCAAAAGATGTTTTTCAAAAAATGCTAACTGAGGGAGAAAACATTTCTATCTTCCAAACAAAGGATCAGTATTTTATCGATATAGGTACGATTGATAAACTTGAGCAAGCAGAAAAACACCACACTAACTATAAGAGCTGAACCCTGTAATGATTACTTCAATCTAGGATGTGTTGCAAGGAGATGCCAAACAACCGCCTGGAAAGCTTCAGCAATTGGAGTAATAAACGCCGCTTCACCAACAGGAACCAGAATTGATGTCGTTGCAACCTTTCTTGTATATCCACCATCACGACTAACAATACCTAAAATAGGAGTACCTAACTCCTTTGCATATTGCAATGCTTTTACAATATTTGTGCTAACATTTTTTTCAACATTACCACCTCCTACAGATAATACAAAAATACCATCATTAGCAGTTAAGTTACTAACCTTTAACCAATTACTAAATATAGTATCCCATCCATCATCATTTGCTCGTGCTGTAAGCTCAGAAACGTTATCAGTAGGTGCGTAAGATTCAATATTTGCAATTTTACGAAAATCGTTAACGGCATGTGAACAATTCCCTGCTGAACCTCCGATACCGAGCATGAATAACCTTCCTTTTCGCTTTTTAAGATTAGCTAACTGAGACAATGTTTCATCGATCTCATCAAGATTAAGCGCCTCAGTAACACTTCGTACGTGATTGAAATAATGTGCTGTATACTCACTTGCCTCTTTACGTTTTTTTTCTTCAAGGAGAAGAGCAATTGCTTCGTCAAGATCTTTCACACTTCCTTGATTTGCGATTTTCTTTAAATAGTCTAGCTTATTTCCCTGTTCATTGTTTCTTGCTGTGTTTTGTTCCATATCTGATGTTAAAAATTAATAAGCACTCTACTTCCTTCAAAACTAAACCTTACACCCTTCTCCTCTAGGCCAAGCTCTTTCATTTTTTTTCTAAAATCTTTTTTATTTTCTTTTACATAAAAGACAAACCATCCTCCACCCCCTGCACCCATAATCTTTCCGCCTAACGCCCCCATCTTCATTGCTTCAGAGTACCAGTGATCAATCTGCGGATTAGATACTTTATCTGACAACGTTTTTTTTATTCTCCAGTGTTCATCAAAAGTTTTACCGAAACTATCGACATCTCCAGACAAAAGATATTTTTTTGCTTTCTGTCCTAGTTTTTTTATGTCATCCAATGCTTTTATTTTTTGTACAGTAGTATTATTTTTTTGATCAGCAAGCGCAACCCCTGCATCTCGATACATTCCAGTTCTAAAGTAGAGAAGATTCGACTCAAGCTCTGCAATTGTATGGAGTGGGATATCAAGTACTTCAGCTGTCACATTACCCTTAGTATCTCTTTCGAAATACTGAATCCCTCCTAGTGCAACAATGTACTGATCCTGAGGACCAATGAAATCTCTTTTTAATTTAACACGTTCAATATAAAACGCCTTTTCACCAAGTTGCTCTTTAGAGACTGATTCATTTTTATAACAATACAGCGCGTTTAATAGACCAACTTCAAGTGCGCCTGAACCTCCAAGACCGGAACGACCAGAGACTTCAGAAGTAATACTTACACTAATCCCTTTCTTAACACCTGTATACTCCATACAGGCTTTCACGTACGGATTAGGTATTTTTGTATATGAATCACCTTGCACAGCTTCTTCTCCGTATGAATAACCAACAAAATTAGGATCCTCTGTTTTAGTTAATGTGACAACTAGATATCGATTAATTGTTGCACTAATCCATGCTCCGCCTTTCATATTACTGTACCAATCAACATCAGTCCCTCCACCGGCAAGGGTTATGCGCATGGGTGTCTCTGTAATAATAATTGCTCGCGCTTGCCTGTTAGGATTTTCTTGTTTTTTTTGAATTAGCTTTGGCATTCAGGTAATTTTAACGTATACAGTTTTTAAACACAACAAAAATTTTATACAAAAAGTCAATCTTTACTATCTAAAAATCTATTTGAATATAAAAGTGCCGCCATAGTTGAATAGGCTACAACGGTTGCAAGAGAAACACCAGCTGAACCAAAGTGAGGATATAATAGTATAATTAAACTAATATTAATAATAAGTCCAAAGATATAGACTACTGATTGTTTGAATTGACGCTGTGTAGCACTATAAATTGAGAAGTAATGAACACAAAGAAACATTCCCGGAATAGATAATGCATATACCTGGAGAATAGGTACAGCTTCTTTAAATGAATCTCCATATAAAAGATGAATAAGAAATGGGGCGAAAACAATAATCACAAGGGCAGCGAAAATTCCTGAGAGGAGATATGTTCGAAAGATAATGTTTAGAGATTTATGCGAACCCTCTTCATTATTACGCACAAAAGAAGCAATTCGAGAAACTAAACTTATATGGAGAATACTAATAAAAAAATTGGGTATCTCTGCTATTTTAACTGCCGAAACATAAATACCAAGTGTGTGTGCATTACTTATAGCAGCTAAGATAAGTTGGTCAACTCTTAAGATAAGTTGCCAAAGTATTAGAACGATAACATGCATTTTTATAGACCATAAAACAGAAAAGGTACTCTGTAGTGTTGGGAAAGGTGTCTTTGAAAATTCTAAACGGATACTTTTATTTTTTATAAATGAAAAGAAAATAATCACTGCGAACAAAACACCTTCAATTGATGAAACTATAACAAAAGAAAGTAATGGTGCTTTTAAAAAAACAAGTGTTGCCTTTGCTAAAAAAGCAGCACCTGATGCAAGTATCTGGAAAAAAGCAACTCTTTTTGCTTGCTGTGTAACAACCGCATATACTGAAAATCCACTAACTGAACCAAGAACAAATGGGATAAAAACAATTGTAGCGTACAGTGCAACATCGTACTGTAACAACATCCAAGCAAGCCCAATACCAAAACATGTTATGAAACTTGCAATAATAATCTTATGTCCTGTAAATTTTTTTAATTCAGAAATCTTATTATCACTTTTAGCAATATTCCAAGTAAAATAAACATCGAGACCTGTTAGCACGGTACTAAAAACTAAGAGATAATTTTGGACAAAACTGTAGATTCCTAGATTTGTAGGCCCAAAGTATCGAGAAGTTAATAAAACACCAAGAAACGTAAATATTTGGATGAAAAATTGACCAAGAGTGTACCAAGACATCTCTTTTAAAATTGGTCTATTTAAAAAATTCTTTGTAAGTAACAGCATGACAAATAAAGTATATATAGGGAGTATGTTACTTATAATACTATCACAATCTGCAACTTTTACAGGGAGAGGGTCTATTACTTTAGGACATCGTTTTGATCCTGAGTAGACCTAAAAGCTTTTTCAAGTACTGACATATTTACTATTTTCGCCGTTATATCATCCTTTTTACTTATTGAAATAAGGGTACGAACCATTACTTTTTCACTGGTATGATATTCATCAATTGTTTCACTGTCATTGGAATTAAGAGATTGTAATGAATAAAAATCGAAAACTTTGAATCCATACTTAGCGAAAATAGGATTTGTTTTCTCATATACTTTTTGCATATACCTATATTGAGTATGTTTTTTATATTCATTTTCAATACTCTTTGGAGTTGGAGGGACATAACCAACAACATATATATTCTCATCACGGCAATACTGTAAAAAAGCATCCAATTCTGTCAAAGCCTCAGAAGAAAAAGCACCCTCAGTATTCTGGGTTTTTTTTGACGCAATAAACTGTACAGCTCTTTCAATTTTCTTATCACGCTCACCCTCATCTTCATACTGCCTTCCGTAATGGTAACTACCATCTCTTCTTGTTCCGCTTCCGGTAATTCTTGCTTGCAACCCCATTGTTTCAAAAGTGTCTTTTGGGTGAATAATATCTTTTACAGAAAATTTATGGAGCAGGTAATCACTATACACCTTTGACCAGTTTCTACTTATCATATTTCCCACCCTTGTTACTTCACTTATACTCTCAAACTTTTGAGGATTAAATCTGGTATCAACTACTAAACTCGAATCGAAATGTAATGGCTCAACAGTAATATAAATTACCTTCGGCTTTATTTTAGTCTGTATAAGAAACTTTCTAAATGACGCTATCTCACTTACTGTACCCCCTGCGTTATAGAACCTAACCGATGGTTTAAAAAATTCCTTCCTCATTGTAAGAATTTTCGAATTTCCAAGCGCTAAGACATCAGGATTGATACGGCTTGCCATCTGGCTTTTATGATACAAGGTTTGGTCACTATATGCAGGACCGTAGACTAATTCCTTTGTCTTATTTTCTTCTAATTGTTTTTTAAGTATGACAGAAAAAGGTACAAACTCACCAGAAGTGTAGTAAATAAATATCGGAAAACTAAGAAGGGCACAAAAAGGTAGTATTAGAAGTATACTTTTTTTAAATAAAATATTCATACATTTAGAACTGGAAATAAATAAATTCTTGAGCACCAAATATACCAAAGCTTAGAATAGAAAGAATAAGACCGTAATATACAAACCAGCGAATGGCAAAGTGATATCTAGCCAAGAACAACCAAAAAGATATCCGTCTTTCTATAAGGTCATAAATAAATACTATCAAAGATGATACGATTGCAATAATAACTTCAGATTTAAGAATCAGACCATTAAGTGAAAGGAGATTCTTCCACGTTTGATATTTATATGAATTACTTAAAAAGTCAAATAGACCATTCCCTGTGTGAGTAATAATATATATAGCTTGATCAATAGATGTTGCTCTAAAAAAAACCCAGCCAATACACACTAGTGAGAAAGTAAGTAGTACATTACAGAATGTACTTAGGCGCTTATTAAGCCCACCGTATACATATATCTTAGGTAAAGGAAACTTTATTCTTTTTCTTATTTCAGCAAAAATAATATACATTCCAAAAATTCCACCCATGCATACATATGTCCATGACGCACCATGCCATAAACCGCTCACTAAAAACGTAACCAGAGTTACTCCATATAATTTTATTCGACTTGGCTTTTTTATAGACAGTGCAAGTGGATAATAAAGATAATCTCTTAACCATGTTGAGAGGGAAATGTGCCAACGTCTCCAAAACTCTGCAATTGATTTTGAAAAATATGGCCGCTCAAAGTTTTCCATAAGCGAAATACCCATTACTTTTGATGCACCTAATGCTATATCTGAATAACCAGAAAAATCACAATAGAGCTGAATCGCAAAAAAAACCATCGCCATTATGAGAGTTGGTCCATCAAAGGCTTGAGGGTTTGCGTACACCGCATTTACAATAATTGCAAGATTGTCAGCAACAACAGTTTTTTTGAAAAATCCCCACGCCATTCTCTTCAAACCAAGTGTGACACCCTCCGGATCAAAGGCATGCGGTGCATGAAACTGATGCAGTAGATTCTGAGGTCGTTCGATTGGTCCCGCCACAAGTTGAGGATAGTACATAACATAAAGAGCATAAATACCTAAATGCTTCTCTGCTTTTTGTTTCTTTCGGTAAACTTCGAACACATAGCTAAGCGCCTGAAACGTATGGAATGATAGACCGATAGGTAAAATGATACTTAATAACGAAAGTGAGTAATTAAAATTAAGCGCCTGCGCTATTGCATTTATATTCTCAGCAAAAAAGTTAAAATATTTAAAGAAGCCAAGAACTGCTATGTTAGAAATAATACAAGCAAGAAAAATACCCTTCCTGGCTCGTTCGCTGTAAGAAGAGTCCAGCAAAATACCTGCTACATAATTAACTACTATCGTTGCAAATAATATAAGAATATACTTTGGCACAAAGGCCATATAAAAATATGAACTTGCAACAAGAAGCATCATCCATCTATATCTATGGGGTAAAAGATAATACAAGGCAGAAACAACAATGAAATAAATAATAAAAGAATAAGAATTAAAAAGCATACTGTTTATATATTTAATCTATTCATACTCTGGGGCTAGTAGCAAGGTTAACTCTGTTTCTTTTGTGATCTGTGAAGGTTGACAAAGTTCCACTATACTTGTTGCAAGATTTTCTCGGGTAAGAAGTACCTTAGAAACGCTTTTTTGGCGAATAATTTCAACAAAAGCTTGAGGTATACCGCTATTCATCCCTCCTTCCATAAACCCCGGAGCAACAGAGTATACACGAACACCGGACGGAGCAAGCTCATGCTTAAGCATAACAAGAACCCCCTGAAGGGCGTACTTAGCAGGAGTGTAAGCACCTAACGACTGAGCAGCAGCCTCAACAACAACACCAGCAGTCGTAACCCCAATAAGCACACCGTCACCTCTTTCTTTCATTTTTTTTCCACATGAAGTGAGGAGATTGAAACCTCCAAGTGCTGTTGAAGTAAATTGCAATAACATCTCTTCCTGTGTTGTTTGAATAATTTTTTTTCGCAAAGGTTTTCCACCTGCCATATGGATACACGCATAAATTATTCCTTCACTTTCCTCTATATCTCTGACTGTCTGATTAACAGAAATTTCGTCATCAAGATGACAACAATATGTGGCATGCCCCTCTCCTGGCAATGTCTCTATTATTTTTTTTGCCACCATTAATGAAGAGTTCCTGTGCACCATAATTATTTTCATCCCCTCTTCTGCAAGTTTTTTTACAAGAAAGGAACCGGCATAGCCAGTACCCCCAGAAATTACAACTATTTTTTTATCGAGAAGTTTCATACTAATAATTTATTTATATTATTTTAACAACGGCACTACCTATCACAACAATAGCATTTTCTTTTTTTATGGTCGTAGTAATTGTTACGAGGGAAGTTGCAACACTTTTGGAAATAACCACCCCTTCAACATCAACAGTTTCCCCAATATATACAGGACTTTTAAATGAAAGCTCTTGTTTAAGATATAAACACCTTCTCCCTGGTAGATGCATACCAACAAGTTTTGAACAGAGGGAACCAAGAAACATCCCATGGACAACCCTCTTTCCAAAGAAAGTTGTTGCAGCGTAGGCGTCATCCATATGGAGAGGATTGAAATCACCACTAAGCTCTGCAAAAATTTGGACATCACTCTCTGATATTTCACGGCTAAATACAGCACGAGAGCCTATCTCTATATTGTTAATGGAAAAATCACTAGGAAGCATGTATATACCAATTATTATTTACCTTCAACAACTTTACGAATATCACCAAGCGTTTGTGCATTCATTACTTGATCCATACTAAAGGATATATTGAATTCTTTCTCTAATTCTGCAACAAAAAGTAAATAATTCATTGAATCCCACTCAGGGATATCTTTTGACGAAAGCGAATCATTGACAGTGCTTTCATTAATTAAAAAAAGTTCTGATACTATTTGATTAAATGTTTTCATAGTTATGTGCTGTAATCCATTTTGGACTATCTATTGATAAGGGAACGTTATAGGAATAATTAATAAAGTGCTTTTCAATAAAATTTTTTGCGGGAGCATTTTTTGGAGTTGCTTCATAATCAATCGTTAATGTAGTAACCCCTGACAATTTTGCTTCTCGTAACAGTTCTGCAAAAAATGCTTCTTCAACATCTCTACCGAAAACCCTGCAACTCATAAGCAGAGATGAGATGTGCCAGGAAGTTTTACTTTTCTCAATTACAGAAAAAATAATAACTCCGTAATCTCCAAATATGTCATGCAATTTACCGTAATAAACTGAATGGGTCCTACTTTCTATTAACATAGCAATATCATTCTCAGAAAGAGGGTTTTTTGCTATATTAAATTGATTAGTTTTTTCTGTCAGCTGAGCAAGTCTAGCAAGACATGTGTCGTCATCTTTACGCACAACTAACTCTAGCGAAAGTGACGCGAGAAAATCTTCTTTGGTTGAGCAAGTCTTTTCAACCTCTTTACGAAGTCGCTCTGTCACATAAAGATTTCCCCTCATTTGATCTTCATCAGTAATAACTGTTGTTTCAAAATAAGTAAGAGTGTTAAAAAACTTTGTATACTCTTTTGGATCTTTTGGAAGTTCAGGAACAGCAACCTCTGGATGAAGAGTTCGAACAAGTTCTCTATTTGTCTCATCATCATCAAGAAAGACAATTGAATCAATTCCAATATTTAATTCTTGAGCAATCTCTTTAATATTTTCAGCTTTATCTTTCCAATTGATACGAAAAGCAGCAAAATGGTGCTCTTTCAAAATCATGTTAGGATGTCTTCTTATCACAGAAAAGGCATCCTCTTCGTTGTTTCTACTATTTATTGCCAAAATTACACCTTTATTATGGACGTCCAAAATAGCTTGTTGGAAAGCGATAAAACTATTTCCTGGAGAACTAAGACCAAGATGGATACCCTCGAATCCATCCTCTCCAACAACGCCACCCCATAATGTATTATCCAGATCAAGTACAAGACATTTCTTCATTATTCAGATAGTAACGCAAAAATTACCCGATAGCAATGGCGATAGCTATATCATTTGTATGAGTTATTGAAATTGAAACAGGAAGAGCTGTTCCGTTCTGACAAGCATAAGGAGCTCCTTCTTTTGTGTGACATATCTCAATGGAGATTACAGGAAATAATGTAGTCCCGAGAGCCTTGCTTACAGCCTCTTTAGCAGCATATGTTCCAGCAAAATGAACATCACTTTTTTTAAACGACGAAGAATATTCTATTTCGGAATCCATGAAAAGCTTCTTCATTGCATGAAGATTCCCAGAGGAAATAATTTTTTTTACTCTTTTTATAGTAACTGCATCAATTCCTACTTTTGGTATTTTTTTGCTAATGTGTAAAGACATACTACAGATATTTACTCATAATGATACTTTTTTTGAAATTGATATGCAAACTAACTCATAATATATATTTATTTTAATAACAACAGTATGAAAATTTATAAAATACTTGTA
The DNA here is from genome assembly GCA_043736905.1 of Minisyncoccota bacterium. GTDB lineage: Bacteria > Patescibacteriota > Minisyncoccia > Phycocordibacterales > UBA5272 > UBA11704. The sequence goes on from JAYTBQ010000011.1 coordinate 30,078, forward strand.
TAATAAAATGACTTTCTATGAAAAAAGCTTTAATTACTGGGATTACTGGACAAGACGGAGCATACCTTGCAAAATTTCTTCTTAGTATAGGATATGAAGTACATGGGATAAAGAGAAGGACTTCTCTTTTTAATACTGCTCGTATCGATGACATTTATGAGGACAAGCACAATAGTCCCCGGTTTGTTCTTCACTATGGTGATCTTACTGACACGAGTAGTCTTATTCACATTGTTCAACAAGTTCAGCCCGATGAAATTTATAACCTTGGAGCTCAATCACATGTAAAAGTCTCATTTGAGAACCCAGAATATACTGCTGATGTGGATGCTCTTGGTGTCCTTCGTCTCCTTGAAGCAATTAGAATATGTGGACTTGAAAAGAAAACAAAATTCTATCAAGCCTCATCCTCAGAAATGTTTGGTAAGGTTGCTGACATACCACAACATGAACTTACTCCCTTTCATCCTCGTAGCCCTTACGGTGTTGCTAAACTTTTTGGCTATTGGATTGTAAAAAACTATAGAGAGAGCTACGGTATGTTTGCGGCGAATGGCATCTTATTTAATCACGAAAGTCCTCATCGTGGAGAGACCTTTGTCACAAGAAAAATAACACGTGCTGTTGCTCGTATTCACCATGATCTTGAAGAGATGTTATATCTCGGCAACCTTGATGCGAAGAGAGACTGGGGTCATGCAAAAGATTATGTTGAAGCAATGTGGAAGATTCTACAGCACGATACGCCGGATGATTTTGTTATTGCCACAGGAGAACAACATAGTGTCCGAGACTTTGTAAGTTGGGCATTTGAACATGTCGGACGAACACTTGAATGGAAACATTCTGGAATTGACGAAGTGGGTACCGAAAAGGCAACAGGAATTATACGAGTTCGAGTAGATAGTGTCTACTATAGGCCTGCGGAAGTTGAAACACTTCTTGGTGAAGCAAAAAAGGCAAGAGAAGCTCTTAAGTGGGATCCTCAGATTAGTACTCAGGACCTGATGAAAGAAATGCTGGAGAATGATCTACAGATAGCTGAGCGAGAAAAATATCTTAAGAACGGTGGATTTAAAGCATAATCTACCACATTACTATTACACAACATCATGAAAAAAGATTCTCTCATTTTTGTTACAGGACATAGAGGTCTCGTTGGTAGTGCTATAGTGAGAAATTTACTCCAACGAGGGTTTACTAATGTTGTTACAAAATCACGTACTGAACTTGATCTTACCAGTCAGAGTCAAGTGCAGTCATTTTTTCAAGACACTAAACCTGAATATGTTTTCTTGGCAGCGGGAAAAGTTGGTGGCATTATCGGTAACAAAAAAAGCCCAGCTGATTTTATCTACGAAAATTTACTTATGACTGCGAATGTCATTCACACAGCACACACTAACAAAGTAACAAAGCTGCTTTTCCTTGGTTCATCATGCATTTACCCAAAATTTGCACAGCAACCAATCACTGAATCAGAGCTCTTAAGGGGTGAACTTGAACCAACCAATGAGTACTATGCCATCGCAAAAATAGCAGGAATCAAACTATGTGAATCATACCGTAAACAGTATGGTGATAATTTTATTTCTGTAATGCCAACTAACTTATACGGCCCAGGTGACAATTATCATCCAGAAAATTCACATGTACTTCCGGCAATGCTACGACGTTTCCATGAAGCGAAGCAGGCCGATCTTCCGACTGTGACCATCTGGGGAACTGGATCTCCAAAAAGAGAGTTTCTGCATGTTGATGACCTAGCAGATGCATGTATAAGAATGATGGAAACATATAATGAAGATACACATATCAATATTGGAACGGGAGAAGATGTTAGTATTAAAGAACTTGCAGAGGCTATCAAGAAAGTCGTCGGATACGATGGTGAAATCATTTTTGATACATCTAAACCTGACGGAACCCCTCGCAAACTTCTTGATGTTTCGAAATTACATAACCTTGGTTGGAAGCACACAATTTCACTAGACGAAGGAATTAAAAAAACATATCTGGCCTTTCTTGAGGAACTCGAATCAGGAAAACTTAGAGAAAAGTAACTTCATTTTTTAACACTGTTTTCTATTTTCCAAATAGTGATTTAAAAAAACTAGCAAGTCTAATATCCTTTTTTTGACTATGACTCGTCTGTGTTGAAGTAGCTATGACTTTTGTTTTTTGTTGTATGACTTCTTTTACAACAGGCTGCTTTGTTGCTACGTTTTGCTTAATTTTTAACGGTGTAAATTTTGTGATACTTTTTACAGTGTCTTTTGTACTACTAGGTACTATTTCTGTAGTGGTTCCTTGAATAATTCGTATCACTTCTTCCATTGTAGGAAATAGTAATTTAATGACGGTACTCGTTGAAATTGTAGTACTTGCAAACCCCATAGCAATTCCAGAAAAATGCGTAGTGCCAGACCCTAGTAGAGTATTTTTTGGGAATGAAAAAAGTGCTCCATCAAGAGACAGTTTCCAGCCAGAAATTTCTAAATCGTAACTATTTGGGTTGGTAATGTCAATAAAGTTTCCATACTTCCCTTGCTCGATTGGAGCGATTGCAATATCTGGAGCAACAACGTTAACAATCATTCTTCCAGTTCCAAGTACAAGACCATTACCTCCTTCAATCTGAAGAATATACCTTCCTGGGTACAAATATCTGTATAATGTTGTACTTCCTGTCCCCTGACCCCCTTCACCAAATGACCACAGATAGGACATATTTTCTAAAGGTTTACCTGCTCGAGTCATCCCTTGTGTAGAAAATAAAGCAGGAGCTCCAGCTACCACTGTCTTTTCAAAAGGAAGGAATAAAACTATATCTGCTGAAGGCGAAGACATTTGTGAAAGAGTCACCTGATTTCCTGATTGAATAGTTGTTGTTGATGTAGAGTCAGTTCCCGAAGTTGACCTCACATTTTCCGCTCCAGGTGTAGGAACACCTGTCACAAAGACACCCTCTATGAGTGAATACGTGCTTCCTTCCTTTGCTGCCGTATACGAGGGAATACTGTCAGTCACAGAGCCTTGTAGATTGAGACTAATTGAAGTGATGCCTGCATTAACAAGACTGATGGAACTCTTTAAAAGTAGCCCATTGTAGCTAGGATAATCAAGTAAAAATTTTGTCTGTCCGGAAACTGTTGAAGCTATAATTCCAAAAGAATGAGGGGTAAGTGTAGTCCCCCCTGATACTGGTGTTGTAACAATATGAGCTCCACCCTTAATCGACACCGTCACCCCAGAAATATCAATATCACTATCTGTAGGATTATATACCTCAATCCATTCACGACCACCATCATCCCCTATTGGATTAGACATTACTTCACTAAGTACTAAAGCATACGAAAAAAAGAATGAATTAATTATGAGAAGTGAAATAATGATAATGCTTCTCATACTCAATTATTGATCCTCAATTAACTTACGAAGAACATCTTCATCCACCTCCTTACGAACCTTAAGTTCGCGTTCTTCTCTTTCTAGTTTCTCTCCCCCATGATCGTGCATTGCTTTTGCAAGTGCATCCTTTAAGGACATTGCGGGCTTGTCATCAAATGTTGGGACAGACATGCCTTTTAGAAGACTTTCCTCCTTACTATCTCTTTCATCTTGATGTGGTACGGAATATTGATCTACCTGCCTATGTATTACTTGTGGTGGCTTATGGAACTGTTCTTCTATTTTTCTGTTATCGGAATAAACACTGTCTCGCTCTGATTCTCTCCTAACAGGTTCCTCACGTCGTGGTTCCATCCTTTTCGGCGGGAGCGGTGTATCATTAGTTATCTTTCTCACCCTCAAATCTCGCTGCTCACGAGCTGGTTGTTGTGGTTGGCGATTAGTGTCCCTATTGTTAGAATATGGCTGCTGGTAGGCAGGTTTTGGCTGTTGTTGGTATGTTTTTTGCTCTATCTGTGGCTGAGAATATGCTTGTGGTGATATAGGATCCTTTTTCTTCTCTTCTTTTTGAATAGGTAGATAGAATGTGGCAATTTCTTCCTCGACAACAAAACGGGGCTTTGCATATTCATTTCGTGTGTGAGTGATAACAGACTTAGCAAATGAGTGTGCAGGTTTTTGAATTGGGTCAAGGGTATGTGCAGAAAAAGGATTAGACCCAACCCCGTCAATCATAAGACGAAGATAAATTTGGTGTGCGGATAAGTTAACAAAATCATCCATAATAAAATATGGTGCAAATTCCTTTTCAAAGACTTCGGCGTCAGTTGCTCCAATACGAAATACTATCATTGTCCCTACGTTACCAAATACTGCCGACTTTACTTCATCGGTCATCTGCTCAACATATTGATGAGCAACAGTAAGAGCCAACTTGTACTTACGAGCTTCTGAAAGAATACTTGCAAATGACTCGTTAGCAAAGTTCTGGAATTCGTCCACGTAGAAATAAAAAGGTGGCAACTTCTCTGCAGCATATGGATCAATATCAGCACGTGACATTGCTGCTAGATAAATTTTGGTAATAAGAAGTGACCCAAGGAGGTTTGCATTTCCTTCACCAACTTTTCCTTTTGAAAGGTTAATGATAAGAATCTTTTTATTATCCATGAGCTCACGAATATTAAAAGATGTCTTCTGCTGGCCAATGATATTTCTAATAAGTGGATTAGAAACAAACTGTCCAATCTTGTTCTGAATTCCTGGAGCAAGTTCTTGTGTTGTCTTCTCAGTATAGTTAGCATACTCGTTCATCCAAAAATCCTTTACTGTCGGATCAGTAACGTTGGCTACAATCTTCTTTCGATACTCTTTATCGAAAAGCATACGGTTAATACCAAGCAATGTCTGATTATCATTTTCAAGAAGCGCAAGAATGATGTAGTTAAGAACATACTCCATACGAGCACTAAAGGTTGCCTTACCGTCACCGTCAACAAAAATTTTCTTAAACGCCGACATCAAGCCATTTGCCACCAAATATCTCTTATCTGCTGGAACTTTTTCAAGCACATTAAGTCCAATAGGGTGATCATTATCAGATGGGGAAAAATATACCACATCTTTAATTCGAGACTCTGGAATATGATCGAGAAGCTTCTCTGCCATCGACCCGTGTGGATCAATAACACACAAACCCTCTCCATTGTTGATATCTTGAATGGCAAGATTTTCTAGAAGTGTTGACTTACCCATACCTGACTTACCAATTACATAGGTGTGCTTGGTTCTATCATTTTCTCGTATCCCAAAAGGGAGCTCCTTGTTACGAAAATCAACTTTTCCAATGTAGGTTACTTTTTGTTGATCTGACATTATGACGAAAGTATAACAAACATGTTGGGAAAAAGTGAACGGAAAAGATGAGACTATAAAATGGTTGAGCCGCGCTTCGTGTGACTCAACCAGTTTACTCCTTCTTAAGAGCACTCGGTGTATACTTATTTGCTGGATCCCACAGCATCCATGAAGTAACATTATATTTTTCACCTGCCGTGATTTGTGCTCGAACCATCTCTTTTGTGTACGTTGCCCCCATATCAAAGTCTTGATACCAAGGGCGAAGCTTGGCAATGAGAGTGCTCGAAGCGAGGATGTCTTGGGTACTTGTTGCGCCTTGTGTAGAACTTGCGGTAGCAATTGCAATAGCAACAGCTCCTCGAGTAGAGTAATCAATAATTTCTCCTGGATGTGCCGCAGGGTTCTTAATGCCTGCTGTCCCTGCGTAAAAATGTGAAGGGTACACCATGAGTGCCACATAATCAAAATAGACAAGCGCATCTCCTAAATCCTGACCAAGTGTCTTCGTCTCATTTGCATTCGTTGCAATAATTCCAAAGAGGTCTCCAGAAATAGGAATACCAAGTGGTGAGAACTCATCATGAAGAAACTTGTAGAATTCTTTTACAATGCCGCGTTTATCTGTAAGACCACGCTCTCCAGAAACAGGGAATCTCATCGAAGAAAGATTTCCATCAGTAGGAAAACGGATATAATCATAATTAAGTTCATCAAATCCTCGTGCATGTGACTCTTTACCTATTTGTACTAAATACTCCCACATCGCACGCGACCCAGTATCCACCCACGGTACACCTTTATGATCTTTCCAGATACCTACTTTCTTTATATCGGTTACAGCAAGTTCTGGATGAAGCTTTACATACAAGGGGTCCTGAAAAGCAGCAATACGTGCGATGACATAAATATTTTTATCATGAAGCTCTTTAATAAGAATGTTCAGGTCTCTAATTCTCCCATTCCAACTCAGAGTTCCTGTATTATCTTTTACATCAATAACGACTGCATTTAGTTCAGTTGTATCAATAAGTGTAATCAAACGTTCACGCACAGACGGTGTACCTGCCACCCATGACGACATATAGATTGCCTTTACATGCTTAGGTGTTGCAATATGAGTAATAACAGGTAAAGATGTTGAGGCAGTTGATGTAGCATTAGAACTGTTTTGCACGGTTGATGAAGAGATACTGTCTTTGGTATATGCTTCTTTTCCAAACGTTGTAACTGCAGCAAAAGGAGAAGAAAAATCTCCAACAATCCAGAAAATAAAGATAGAGAAGAAAAGTGCAAAAACTACAATTGACTTCATGCATTCACTACATGTGTTGCAACTGGACGACTCTCTGTCTCTTGATGGTGATCACTGTGAACAACCTTTTTACGAAGATCAAGCGTACTTACAAAAAGAAGAATACCTGCAATAATAAAAATAACATCTTTAATAACGGTTGGAATAAAAATCCACGGAGAAAGGAGGAGCAGGAAAGAAACAGTTCGTTGAATTCCAAGTGGTGACATAATAGGCCCAGTATACAGTCTTTTTTTATAGAATTCCAGTTTTCGGCTGTTTGCTACACACCATCAACAATAACAACAAACTCACCACGAAGATGATCTTTATGTACTTCAAAATATACTTTTACCTCATGGGCGCTCCCACGTACAACCTCTTCATGAATCTTGGTAAGTTCACGTACGATAACAACAGTTCTCTCTGGTTCAAGAATCTCCGAAAGGGAGAGTAACGTTTTTTCGATTCGATGAACAGATTCATAGAACACTGAAGTGACATTGCTTGTTTGTATTGTTTTAAAAATAGTTTCTCTCCCCTTCTTATGTGGTAAAAAACCATAAAATGAAAATGTTGCAGACGATATACCAGATGCCGATAAAGCGGTAGTAAGTGCTGATGCCCCAGGGAGCGCAATCACTCGCACATCTGGAAGTTCTTTGTAAATTTTCTGAACAAGAAGAACTCCAGGGTCTGAGATTGTTGGTGTTCCTGCATCAGAGACAAGGGCGAGTGACTTACCTTCTTCAAGAAGGCCCATTATTTTTTCAATATTCTTGATACCAGTGTTGGCATAAAAAACAGTCGTTGACGTAGTAATATCATATTCTTTAAATAATCGTTGAGTAACAGAAGTATTTTCACACAAGACAACATTCACTTCTTTCAAAATACGAATAGCTCGAAGGGTTATGTCTTCAAGATTACCAATTGGTGTTGGCACAATATAGAGAATCCCTTGTGATTCATTCATATGAATGATACTAACAGATACAAAGGAGAAAAACAAAAGCCGCGCTGCGCGCGGCTCGTATAGAGAATTTCAGAAATCATGCAAGAACACAGTTCTGCTCATTCTTCAAAATTATCTCTTTCAAATCTGGAGGAAGAAGCTCACCCCCAAACATGATTTCATCAAATGAAATCCGTTGACGTCTCTCAAGGAGTTCCCTTGTCGGAACGGTGTGCACCTCAATTAAATCAATAGGTTCCAACTGATTTGAAGTATTACGAATCAGGTGAGTTATTGCCCCATCTAAATACCGAAGTAAATATTCACTTTTTTTACTATCAAACAATACTTCAGCAAGGGAAGCTACTCCAGTCCCCCCTCTTTTCTGGCAATAAACCAGCACTTTTCTTCGACACGCCTCTGTCAACATTCCTACTTTGAAACTCATAATAAAGAACTCCTCTTTTTCTATTTTGAAAATAAAATGCATGGCTGAAACACCATGCGATAACACCATAATAACACAAAATACCATTTTACGCAAACGGTCTACGGTACACATTTAACCTCTTGTTCGAGTACTATACCCGTCGTATCTTTAACAGAAGTAATTATTTTTTGAGAAAAAATAATTACTTCTGATGCATCTGCCTCGCCATAATTAACAATAACAAGGGGTTGATTTGGCCATGTGCCAATATTACCTGTTCTTACCCCTTTCATATGTGCCACGTGCTCTATAAACCACGCAGCAGGAATTTTATACCCCTCACTCACCTCAATAAGTGGTAATTCCGGATAGATACAACGTAGGGCTTCGCCTTGTGCTTTAGTCACCACCGGATTCTTAAAAAATGACCCAGCATTTGGATATTCTCTATAATCAGGAAGCTTTGCCTTTCGTGTTGCTACAACAAGACTCCTAACATCATGTGGTGTTATATCACCCTTACCAACAAGAGTATCTAGTGGTTTGTAGGTAAGTACTGGTGCCGGCAAATGAAAAAGCTTAAGTGTCACTGAAATGATTATGTACTTTCCATATTCTAGTTTAAACAATGAATTCCTATATCCAAAGTTACAAGCAGAAGCATCTATCTCTACAACGTTAAGAGTATCTCTATCAAGAGCAGACAATGATACGAGTACATCTTTAAGCTCAACTCCATACGCTCCTATGTTCTGCACAGGTGCTGCACCAACGGTTCCTGGAATTGCTGAGAGATTTTCTATTCCCCATAATTTCTTATCACATGCAAAGAGCACGATATCATCCCATGATTCCCCGGAGGATGCAGTAATATAACAGTACTCATCCTTATCTTCAAACGACACGCCTTTCAGATAAAGCTTAACGACCAATACGTCAACAAGGTCACTGCCAAAAAAAGTATTCGTCCCCTCTCCGAGAATGTGAATGCGCTTACTGTGCGCCTTTGCATACATAACAGCTTCAACAAGTTCAATTGCAGTTGTAACAATTACCATGTCACCATTACCTCCGACACGAAGTGATGAGTAGTTTTTAAGAGAGACATTTCTGATTTCCATACTCTAAGAATACCAAAACAAAACCACTTCGTATATGAAGTGGTTTTGTTGTACCCTCTAGCTTATTTTATAATAGAGGTGACAGCGTTTCCTGTTTCAAAAAAACTAATGATGTTCTGTGCAACAATTTCAGACATTTTTACTCTGACACTCTCACGAGCTGAAGCAATATGAGGAGTAAGAACTACACCTTCAGAGTTCATCAAACCTTTGGAAAGAATTGGCTCAAATTCAAAGACATCTAGACCTACTCCACGGACTTTTTTTGAGGCAAGACCCCGCACTAGAGCATGTTCATCAATAACTGGACCGCGTGCAGTATTAATAATAATCACCCCATCTTTCATCATTGCAATTGTTTCATCGTTAATAAGGTGGGTTGTTGACGCTAGAAGAGGAACATGAAGCGAAATAATATCAGCGGTAGAAAAAAGTTCTTCATTAGGAACGAAAACTGTCCCACATTCCGCATCAAGCATTTCATTTGCTTTGAGGTCTGTATATACAATATTACAGCCAAACCCCTTTACAAGAATTCTTGCTGTCTGCACACCGATATCACCAAGTCCAATTAAACCAATTTTTTTACCTGAAAGATCTGTCCCAATGAGAAGTTCAGGCTGCCATCCTGAGTATTTACCTGACCGCATGTAAGCATCCCCTTCTGCAATTCTTGCAGTGACAGCAAGCATGAGCGCTACGGTATGTTCTGCCACCGCTTTACCAGCACATCCTGGTGTATTCGTCACCACCACTCCATTGCTCTTTGCATCTTCTATATTGATATTATTAAAACCAACAGCATAATTAGCGAAAATTTTTGCAGTCGGGCAGACATTAAATAAAGAAGCATCGACAGTATCTGTAAGAAAGGTAACAACAGCATCATATGGGACTGAAGCAATTGCACTCACAACACTTTCATGTGTTGGGGTATCTCCAGGTGGACCCATAGTAATAGTGTATCCTTTTTCGCGAAGCATGGTCACACCAGATTCATGAATAGGTCGTGTCATGTAAATATTTTTTGTCATAGTGTTATAAGTATACATTAGAGTAAGTGGTGTGGCGATTGTTTTTCATCCTCAGCAAACAGTAAAATTTTTTTCATCATCGTCACTGTCTCTACGGGGTGCTTACCCCGCGCAGTCTCTTCCGAAAGCATGACGGCATTCGCGCCGAGCACTACCGCAGCAGCAACATCAGTAACTTCAGCACGTGTTGGAGTAAGTGCTTCTGTCATTGATAACATCATCTCCGTTGCAACAATGACAAACTTTCCTTTTCTATTACAAAGCTCGATAATATCTTTCTCAATTGCGGGGAGCTCCTCAATCGGCACAGCAAGTCCGAGGTCGCCTCGAGCAATCATAATACCATCTGCTGCGTCACAGATTGCCTCCATGTTATCAAGTGCTTCTTGCCTCTCAATTTTTGCAATAACAGGTGTCACGAATCCTTGTTCTACCATTAATTGACGAAGTGAATGAATATCATCTGCACTTGAAACATATGATAATGCAACATACTCAACGCCGTTGTTTAAACCAAAAGAAAGGTCGTGTTTATCTTTCTCAGTAATCACTCCCTCTATCTCGTCATTTATCTTATGTCCATGTTCCATAACAAGTCGAGGACCTGACAGATCCTGAAGGATTGGAATAGTTATTCCTTTTTCGTCCGCAATTTCTCTTACATAGGTAATGAGCTCAAGCATATTCTCATGAGTCCCCCATGAGAAATTAAGTCGAATGATATCAACTCCTGCGTCAATAATTCCAGAAAGTATTTCTTTTGTACTCGTTGCTGGCCCGACCGTTGCTATGATTTTTGTTGTTTTCATACTCTATTGTGTGACGCTTTTTTCAATTGCGAGAAGTCTATCATACTTCACCTCGCGTTCTTTTGGTCCTCGTGCGCCTGCCTTAATACCAAATGCCGCAGAAGCGTAGGCTAGATCTGCAATAAAATTATCAAGCGTCTCTCCGCTTCTATGACTTACAACACACTTAATACCATGCTCACGGGCACACACCATCGTTTCTATTGTCTCAGTGAGTGTTCCTATTTGGTTAGGTTTTATTATCAAAGCATCAATACTCTTTTCTTCTATTGCTTTAAGTAGGCGGTCTTTACTTGTTGTCGTTAGATCATCACCCACTCGTAACGTATCCCCCACGCGTGAAGGAAGAGCAGTGAACGAAGCAAAATCTTCTTCATCAAATGGATCTTCTATTGAAAGTAGCTTGTATGTAGACGCAAGATTTTCATACAGAGCATTCATTGTATAGACATCACACGGTAATCCATTAACAACGTACTCGCCCTTGTCAGCACTAAAGAATGATGAGGCAGCAACATCAAGTGCAAAATCAATTTGATCGCGAATACCAATCTTTGTCGTGATTTCTTCCAAGAGGGCAAGTGGTTCCTCAACATCAACAAGAGGGAGAGCATACCCACCTTCATCTCCGGTTTTTATTTCTCCAAACCGTTTAGCAATTGTCTCATGTAAAACATCTTGTATCTGTGTCGCAAAAGCGAGGGCGTCTTTCATAACTGTTGTCTTAGGAACAATGTGATACTCCTGAAAGGCAAGCTTCGTTGCTGCGTGTTTACCACCATTGATAACGTTGAGATATAAACGTGGAAATGCTGGTTGTGTCTCATTAAAATAGTTATCATGTAAATACTGCCACACCTCCTTACCATTTGCTTTTGCCGCAGCTTTTGCAAGTGCGATACTTACTCCGATGAGTGTGTTTCCACCCAACCTCTTTTTATTTGGAGTACCGTCTAGATTTCTAAGAAAGTCATCAATCTCTTTTTGTGCAAAAATATCTTTTCCCAGAAGTGCTGGGGCAATTTCTTCATGCAGGCATGATAGAGCAAATGAAACATTACCTCTTCCTGATTCATCGTCACGAAGCTCAAATGCCTCATGAATACCAGTACTTGCCCCCGAAGGAACAGAAAAAGTTCCCGTACTCCCATCACTTCCTAGGACAGTAATACTAAGTGTTGGTGTGCCTCGTGAATCTTTAATAATCTCCCCTGTTACTGATGCTATTGTTACAGACATACGATGTATAAATATTACCCTTGTAAATAAATGATGCAGTCAGACACATTGCTTCCTGTTGGTCCGGTAATGATCTGAATACCAAGATCTTTACACAGGTCATCATGCCTGCCCTGTTCTAAATACTCCTCTATGTTAATTCCTTTCTCTTTAGTGGTCGCTATGACTGAGGTATCAATAATTGCTCCTGCTGCATCTGATTTGTTATCGACACCATCGGTTGCAAAAGGAATACATACCTGATTTTCTTCGACAATTGAAAGGGCTTTCCCTGCAGCGTACTCATTTCTTCCACCATTGTCCCCACTGTGAGTTACCACAACGGACGGTTCACCTGCCACAATAACAACAGTCTTTGGAGTAAGCGCATTTTTCATTTCCGTAATAACAATAGATGCCTCACGATATTCATCGGTACTTTGTACAACAACATGATATCCAAGTTCCTCTGCTTTTGTCTTCATCCCCTCGACCGCATGAAGATTAGACACTAGGGGAATATTCGTAATTTTTTCAAAGTACATATCTTCCTTTGGTGTCTCATTAAAAGTAAACGTATCCTCAATGTTATATTTTTTCAAAATTGCCTTTGCATCTTCAATTGTTGTTGCATCTTTATATGTTGGACCTGATGCAACTTTGTCATATGCATCCCCTGGTACGTCGGAGAAAATAAGAGCTGCGACTGTTGCCGGATAGAGAAGCTTGGCAAGTCCTCCCCCTTTTATTGAAGAAATGTGCTTTCGAAGTGTGTTTAATTCTGATATCGTTCCTCCTGTTGCAAGAAATGATTCGTAGAGAACATTACCCTGATCACATTCAGACATTGGCCAGCACAGAAGTGATGACCCACCACCTGAGACAACAACAAGCACAAGGTCTTTCTCTGTTGCCTTAATTGCAAGATCAGCAACCTTTCCAGACAGGTCAACATTAAGCGCTGTTGGAAGCGGGTGCGTCCCTTGGTACACTTTCACTGTCTGACAAACGCCAGGGCTCTTGTCAATAACTACACCTTCCGACACTTTATCAGTAAGCACATCCTCAAGGGCAGATGATGCTGTGTATGACGTTTTTCCAAAACCGATAATATAAATATGCTCGAAGTGAGCAACCTCATATGATTGTAAACCAACATGAAAAATACCATTATCAAGGTAACAATGTTTATGAACAACTGCTTTAGTATCAATTGCTTCATAAGCAGCTTCCACAATAGTGAGAGCATCTTTTCTAAGTGGTGTCGTTGCTAGTGTTTCAAAGTTAGAAATATAGGTGCTCATTTTTTTCTAGTATACACCACGAACTATGAATTTTTTGAGATATGCACTTCACTACTACTTAAAAACAGAAAGCATGCTGTGTGGCAGAATTTTCTGAGCATAGTAGACTTAAATCAGGAACATAATCTGTGAGGAATGCTTTGAGTCCTCTGCCTCACGAGCTTGCGCCATCGAACCAAAATTCTAACTTGGAACCGCTCGAGTATCATTCGAGTGCTCTACCAGCTAAACTTAACCAGTATTATGCTTTTTATTAAAAAATCTTAAGAAGTATTTTAGAGATGTTGCAATAGCCGACGCAAAAGAAATCCACAGCACAAAATTAATTCCGACAAGCCAATAATTATAACTGTGATTACTTATAACATTTAAAGGGAATCCTGCACTTACAAGAATACACACTGAGGGACAATCTGTTGTTTCCATTGTTATAACTAGTGAAACAAGAAAAGCAACTAATCCAATTAAGATTACTAACAATTTCTTTTTTATTGTGCGCGAACCAAGATTCGAACTTGGGACCGCTCGAGTATCAGTCGAGTGCTCTACCAGCTGAGCTATTCGCGCATATATTTATTAGAGTAAACACAAGCAAACGTTCAACTATACTACCATATATACAGAAATTATTAAAGGCCAGCACGCGTTGCGTGCTGGCCTTTCAGCAGTGTTGCCCTGCTAGTTTTTTGCCAATGCATAGCCAATGGCAATGAGAAGGACGATTCCAAGGTTGGTCAGATGATATACCAACCGATTTCGACTATTCTTCATATTGCAACCACATTATGTGGCAAAGTTAATCTAAATTTATGATAACATACTATATAAATGAGTCAATAATCTTGCGTTTTTTGTATAAAAAAGGTAGAACTAGCAAGGACAATGAACCTTAATCAACAGGAGAAGAATGATGGGAAACCAAGTTACCATATGGTTTATGGAAAGTAAAGACAGTCACACCAACGAAGTTATTGCTACTGCGCTTGAGGGTCTACACAGTGCGGAAAAATTCAAAACCATTGAATGCTCGGATGGGAAGAAGAGGAACCTGGCTGAGGTCCCTGACTATGCATTCGTTGCAAGATTGCAACGGTCCAAAAAGGACCTTGGCATATCCTTTGAAACTTTTCGCACACAAGGCCCTAGCCTGCCTACCCTTTGGACATTCTCTACAAAAAAGAGAACAACTCTGGATGCGCTTAAAAAGAAAGGAGTGGTACATCCAGCATCGAAGAAATCCACAAGAAAGAGTGCTACTCGGTTTTGAGGATGAGGGCGAGTCGCGTAAGCGACTCGCCCTTTCGTCTGACAATTTACAGAGAAATATCAAAAATTCCCTTATGGTAAGGGTTGTTAAAGCATACAGTACACAAATTGTGAGTTTGTTTTTATCTTTCTTTTGTCACACTCTAGCGCACTATGGCGACTTGTGTTCATTTTCGCTTGAACGCGGATAGTGTTGGAAGGATCACTATCAAGTCCTCTATTGAAAACAATAAATCGACAATATTCGTACACCGTACTAAAACGTATGTAGAACGATTTCACATTGAATTAATCCACGACCAGCTTCCGCTAGCCGTGCCTTGTTACGACTTACTCCCTGTCACCGAATTCACCTTAGTCCTAGACAAGCTAA
>JAYTBQ010000012.1:0-5388 GCA_043736905.1 Minisyncoccota bacterium
CACGGTTCTTAAAAGTGAGTAAAAAATGATTTTTTGTAGACATAATTCTAATGCTAATACGTACTTAGTAATATTGCATTAGATTCTGGATTCTAAGAAGTAAAAAATTTACCAAACTGGTCGCAACTGAAATACTACTTTTTGTTAATTTTTATGCCGCTGAAGAATACCATCAGGATTACAAAGACAAAAATCCAGTACGGTACTCTGTCTACAGAGAAGGTTCTGGAAGAAATAGATTTATACAAGAAAATTGGTTATCAGACAAGCCTTATGTTATGTCAATCTTTGATAATAAGAAGACAGCAACATCTACACTTATTAGCACAGATAAGTATCAAGAAAAAAACAACATGACTCACACATGGAAAACAATTTCACAAGAAGTAAAAGATGCCAAAATAAAAGAATTAATGCCACTTCAGTTTAAAGTAACTCAAAAAGAAGGAACAGAAAGACCTTTTGAAAATGAATATAATGCCAACAAAGAAAAGGGTATCTATGTTGATATTGTTAGTGGAGAACCTCTCTATTTATCAAGTGACAAATATGATTCTGGAACTGGATGGCCAAGCTTTGTAAAGCCAGTACAGGAAGATGCGGTAACTCTACATGTTGAAGATGGTATCTTCTCTTCTCGTACAGAAGTTAGGAGCGCAGTAGCTAATTCTCATCTTGGTCACGTATTTCCAGATGGCCCAAGCGACAAAGGAGGTAAAAGATATTGTATGAATAGTGCCGCGCTTCGTTTCGTGCCATTATCTAAAATGGAAGAAGAGGGGTATGGAGAGTACATTAAACTTATACAATAAACAGAGAACATAAGCGTAAAGAGTGAAATAATATGAACGAAAAACACCCAATTTTATTACATAGTGGGTGTTTTTTTAATTTTTGAAATAGTATCGTTATGTCCCGAAACGTGATACGACCTCGGAAGTTAGTTACCCCACAAGGTCCGTTTTGTAATTTTAAGTATGTCAGTTTGGCCCAACTCGCGCGCTATAAAAATGTATTTAATCACAATTTATAAATAAATCCATTCCTACTCCAAAACCAAAGTGGTGGATGCATTTCGATAGGTGTAATTCCTGAACCAGCAAGTAAATTTCTCCATCTTCCCGAAACCTCATCTTTGGAAAGAATATCTGCTTCATCTTGTGTGATAACCCCAAGCAAAATCGAATTTTCTGGGGGCACTAAATATAAAAACACAACTTCATACGAAGTTGTGTTTTTATATTTAGTGCCCCCAGAAGGGATCGAACCTTCGACCGTCTGCTTAAAAGGCAGCTGCTCTACCGACTGAGCTATAGGGACATGTGTATTTCGGAAACTATATATTCTTACTGTGAACCTATTGCCGACTGTGTCCTTCATTCGATGCTTATTTATGGCCAAGCCATGAATCAACTGGTTCACATCTTCGAAGTCGAGCTTCTCAAACTATAGGGACATGTGTACACCATCCTATCATAAAAGACAACATATTTCCAGTCTGTCGACGAAGGTGTCGGTGGTATGTCACAAAGTAAGGGAATGGTTATTTTTTGGTTGTTGTTCCAACATGCTGGATTTCTCCTGTTTCAGAAAAACCAACGAATGGTTTGTTCTTGTCATCACGAAGTGGACCTCCAGTAACATACCAAAGTAACCATATACCCCAAAATATTGCGAACCCTTTAAAAATAAATCCAGCCATAGTTACTTAGTAGTGTATAGTATTTTTCCTATTTTGTGCAGGTGTTACTTTTGACATGATGTACAGAAATGTGCACTTCGTCCGTTGATTGTTTGTTTAGAAATAATCCCAAGGCAACCTTTAGTAAGACACTTTTCTTTTGTTCGTAGATAGACTTGATGTCTACCATGAAATGTTCCTCGCTCTCCTTGAATATTTCTGTAGTCACTTGTGCTATCGCCACCAAAATCAATTCCCTGAAGTAGTACATGTTTCATAGAAGTAAACAATGAATGGAATTCTTTGTCGCCAATACTTTTCGGAGTTCGTGTTGGAAGGATATGTGCCCTGTGTAACATTTCATCAGAGTAGATGTTGCCGATTCCTGCAATGATGCTTTGGTCCATGAGGACGGTCTTTATCGCTCGATTCGGTGATTTCATTAAGCGTTCTTTGAACTTGCTGTATGTGAATGACGTTTCAAGAGGCTCAGGACCTAGATGTGATAATCGCTCAGTGTGTAACGTAGCAGTCCTTTCTACAACAATAGTGCCGAACTTTCGAGAGTCACAGAAGACTAGATGCTTCTTGTTAGAGAGGGTGAATACAACATGGATGTGACGATTGTATGGATCAAGAAGGGGAGATGCATCTGTCTGCAGCGTTTGCTCCAAGTCTGCGTTGTTTGCGACTACTGGGACCCAGGGCCATTCACGTCCGTTATATGATGTATTCTGTGCATATTTCCCGTACATAAGATGGCCTGTCATTTTCATATGAATAATCATGGTGAAACCATTTTCTAATTCGATGAGAATATGTTTTGCTCTTCGCGTGACACGGATAATTTTTTGGTTGAGGGTGTATTTTTTGAAATAGGAAAAGTAGGTACGGTCTTTAATCGTATTGCGAGCAAGCGTAGACTCACTCCACATATCAGACCAGACATCGGTAACAGAGAGCCCGGGGATAACATCTTGTAATCCTGTGACGGTGGTATGTACTTCGGGAAGCTCGGGCATATAAGAGTAGACTATAGTAAAGATGATACAAAAACAAGAGCGGTGGGAGTTGTGAAATGGGCCGCGCGAAGCGCGGCCCATTTGTATTTCAGATCAGCGCTCGAGCTACCTATCCGTGAGTATCTTTTCCAGCTCCTCTCGTGCAACTGTCGCATCATCCCACGCTTCCTTCCTTCCATGTGGACCCATGATATATGGATCAGTGCCTTTGCCGGTAATGAGTACCACGTCCCCTTCATGTGCTACTGTGAAGGCGTGATGAATTGCTTCACGACGGTTAATGATAATAGTAGGGGTGTGTGTAACAACACCAGATGCAACGTCAGAAATAATCTTCATCGGATCCTCATCATACGGGTCTTCATTGGTGATAATAATTTCATCACAGAGCTCATCAGCGATAGTTCCAAGTACTGGTCGTTTCCACGAGTCACGTCCACCACCTGTTGAGCCAAGAACGGCAATCTTTCGAGTCGATGGAAATGCTTCATACAATTTACGAAGCGAGTCGTCGGTGTGAGCGTAGTCAACGACAACAGTGAAATTCTGACCGCATTCTATTTTTTCAACGCGACCACGAATTTTTGTTAGAGATGCTAATCCTCGTGATGCGTCTTCCAAAGTAATACCAAGTTCTGTTGCAAGAGTAAGTGCGGCAAGTGCATTAGAAATATTAAATTTCCCAGGAAGGGGGATGGTGAAGGTCTCATCTTTATAGACAAAAGTACTTCCGCTTGTTGTTTCAGAAAGAATATGCACATCTCGAAGTGAGTAACCTCTATTTTTTTCAATAGGATGAATGAGAAATGATGTACCATGTTTATTATCGAGGTTCGCAATTGCGATGCGTTCCTTCTTCGTGCTCTTAGCGAGATGTTTCACGAGGCGAAGTTTCGCAGCTTTGTATTTTTCAAAAGAGCCATGACTCTCAATATGTTCCGGGGAGAGGTTGGTAAAGATGAGTGCATCCATCTCAATACCAATATGACGATAGAAACGTGCAGCTTCTGATGTCATTTCGATGATTGCATAATCACACTTTGTTTTCTTTGCGTCATGAAGAAATTTTTGAGTGAAGAATCTTCCTGGAGTCGTCATCTTATATTTATTCGGAGATGAGTGTTCTCCAATCTTGAAACGTATCGTTGAAAGAATTGCAGTTTTTTTACCAGACGCCTCAAGAATACTGTTAATAAATTCTGTCGTTGAAGATTTACCCTTTGTTCCTGTGACAGCTATCACGTACAGATGTCGTGAAGGCTTCCTATAGATAAGTGTTCCTGTTGCAGCAAGAACGAAATGGTAGACAGGCTGAAGGAGAGAATAGATTTTTTTTGGTATAAACTTTTCAGCTGAGCGAAGTATCTTTTCCATATAGGTAATAATTATTGTAACTGATGGAGCGCTTCCTTAATAATAGTGCTTGTTGATTTGTTAGCTGCATCAATATCTTGAAGCGCTTCACGTATTTCCTTTGATGAGTATCCGAGTGCTTCGAGTGCAAGTCGAGCTTCAAGGGTTGCATCATTGGTCTCTGTTGTTATGAGATGTGAGAGTTTGCCTTTGAGTTCGAGGATAATTTTTTCAGCAGTCTTCTTACCAACTCCGGGAGTATGTGACAGAGCTTCCACATCACTTCTCTCAATTGCATCAGAGAGTGAAGAAGGGGAGTGAACCGACAGCATGGCAAGAGCGCTCTTAGGTCCGATGCCTGAGACTGATGTAAGTTTTACAAAAAGAAAAAGATCAGCCTCATCTTTAAATCCATAGAGAGTAATATGATCTTCACGAACATGGGTATGAATAAATAATGCGAGCGCATCTCCGTGAGTTACAGAGATAAGAACAGGAAGAGGACAGTGTGCAAGATACCCAACACCATTAACATCAAGGATTAGTGATGTGTTGTTAGTAGAGTGCACAATACCATTTAAGTGGCCAATCATGGTAAAAGTATACCATGATGAGAAATGAGAAGTAGACAAAACAGACTGGTATGTATGTGTTTTTTATGAAAAAGAGGTTTTCATTAACAAAATCAGTAAGAGTAGGGTAATTTCACTTGAAAAAATAAGAAGTTTGTGGTATAGTGGGTACTACAAATTTAAAGATATGGCAATTACAAAAAACGCAAAAAGAGGTATTCGTGTAAGTGAGCGAAAGCGAGTCGTTAATGACAAACTTCGACGCACCATGAAAGAGGCAGTAAAGACCGTTCGTAAGGACGTTATTGCTAAGGATAAGAAAGCAATTACAACAGATCTTTCTCTCGCATTTAAGGCCCTTGATAAGGCTGCAAAGAGAGGAACAATCAAGAAAGGACAGGCTGACCGTAAGAAGTCTCGTCTCGCAAAGTCTGTTGCAAAACTCGATACTAAAACAAAGTAGTTAGTACATACATTATGTAAGAGCAATCTTCATAGTGATATGCTCTCGTAGTTCAATGGATAGAATTCAAGTTTGCGGTACTTGCGATGCAGGTTCGATTCCTGCCGAGAGCACAAATACAAAAATACTCCTTCTAAAGGAGTATTTTTGAATTTGTGCTCTCGGAATAACTGACCTTCGTCAGTTGCGTCAGGAATCGAAAGTCCGGCATATAGCTCCCAATAGGTGCTATTCTTCTTTTTCTTTGAGCGTTACAGACGAGTTCAGAAGTATTGCAGTAATCAGCTTCTATTTCCT
>JAYTBQ010000013.1:0-15841 GCA_043736905.1 Minisyncoccota bacterium
AAAAGCGCTTACGAGGTGTCGCTTGAAAGTGGTATCATTACGAAAGTTCCTCATTTATCAAAGAAGAAAGCGATTGCATTTCGGTAGGGAATTTACCAAGGATGGAGGTTGACATCATGTTTATTACGTTATAGTCTTGAGGTAAGTTGTTTTATTGTTCATTATTTCAACAGAAAAGAGGGTGTCATGAAATTCTATACTACAGAACAAGTTCGTGCAGGTAATGTGCCGAGCTTTGCCTCCTTCATGAGAGTCGTTCAACTGATTCAGCTCATTGTGAAGCAAGATGCTTCCTTGGTTGTGGAAGGTGCAATGTTCCATGGATCTATCTTCTCTGGACTTTTACGCATGAGTGATCTGAATATGGCCGTCGTGTACTGCGATACCAAGGCTCTGGAATGGGAAGTCGTAAAGTCAAAGATGGTCGCTCTTGCACAAAAGGAAAACATAGATCTTCAGATAGTAGAAGCTCAACAGGCTCCATATGGAGGTATCAAGCTTTCCACCACCGAAGGTAGTCCAATGCTGTGGGCAGCACTTACTAAGACTGTTCACAGATGTCGTTCCTTGGAAGATACAGTAAGACTTCCTTTTCATGGAGAGCATTGTTTTAAGGTGGAAGAGCGTATTCCGTTACTTAATGAAGATTGGGATATCTTTCATGGATATCTTCGGAACCAGCAATATTTACTTTCAATAGAAAGGATGACGTTTGGCAGTAGAAATGAGTGTGATCAGTTGGCACGAATTGGAAAGTTTACTGACGTAGTCTTTCTTTTGCTCAAACAACACTTGATGGCGAATAGTCTTATCGGCCTTCTTGCCTCAAAACAAGAAATTATGTCTATTAGTCTTATTTTCCATCATAATCATCATGACCTCGGTCGCCTTCTTTTACAGTTTGAAAAAATGGTAGTAATGTATAACAGGGTTCTCAATGAATTTTGTGGAGATCCTACAAATGTAGTCGTTGGTTACTCGTATGAGCAGGTGTTGACCTCTATAAGGAAAAGAGCACTCCCTCTTGTCTCGGACATTTTGGAAGAATATATGAAACCATTAAATTGGAGATGAACGAGCGAGCGCGTAAGCGCTCGCTTTCTTTCTTTATAGTTGAGATGATATTGCAACGTAAAAAATTGTATTTTTGATGTTGACTTTTTGTATAATTATAGTAGTGTTACAATAGATGACAGATTCTGTCACCTCCGTTCTCTAATCTTAACTTTTTGAGGAGCTCACATGAGCAACAAAGGCCTACTTTTGCAAGACCCGGTCCTAAACCAGCTTCGCAAGGAGCATGTTCCGGTCTCGATCTACCTCGTTAACGGCATCAAGTTGCAGGGGCACATCGAGTCGTTCGATCAGTACGTCGTACTGCTCCGCAATACAGTGACGCAGATGGTTTACAAGCATGCCATCTCAACCGTGGTGCCGGGCCGTCCGGTGAATTTCCATGCAACCGAGCCGTCCGAGCCTGCTGGTCAAGCTTGAGCGTCGAGTAATCGACCCAACAAACCCTGACCATTTCCCGACTTCCGCAAATACAACCATTCAAGACCCTTGGGAAAGGACTGTTGTCGGATGGGAAACAATTGATGGCAGCAAGGTGAAGTCAAAAGTCACCAAGCTGCCCAGTGTCTTTAAAGTGGACCTTAAGAGCAAAGTGTTCACTCTTCAGCCAGCAGTGCTTTCCATGAAACTAGGATATGCAAAGATTGGGGAAGGTAACGGGAAAAAGTTCCCCGCTGAAATGCTCAACGAATATCCGCTTGGAAAGGATTTTCTTGGGCTCGGTAAAGTATTTGCCGTCCACAGATGGTCAAAACAGCCTCACGTTATCTTCAAGGTTGCACATGTTAACGATGGAGTTTATCGTTACTACGCAATTATTGATGGTCCATGAACCCGCCCCCTACAGGGCGGGTTTCTTACATTTGGTATACTATGAAGATGAAAATAATTTCTTGGAATGTTAATGGGATTAGAGCATGTTACAAAAAGGGGGCCTTTCACAACCTCCTTGCTCTTGATGCAGATATTATTGGTATACAGGAAACAAAGTCTACACCAGACCAACTTCCAGAAGATGTACTCTCCCCTTCTGGATATTATGCATATTTTGATAGCGCAAAGGAACGTAAGGGGTATTCGGGGGTGGCTGTTTATACAAAAAATGAGCCGACGAAGGTTGAGTACGGACTTGGCGATGAGGTATATGATACAGAAGGTAGATGCCTCACACTTCACTTCGATGACTTTGCTTTTGTAACGGCCTATTTTCCTAATGGTGGACGTGACGCTGATCATTTTACTTTTAAACTTGCCTATTATGAAAAGTTTCTTGCACATGTACAAAAGCTAGAAAAGGAATATGGTAATGTTATTTTTTGTGGCGACCTCAACGTTGCACATAATGAAATTGATATTGCCCGACCAAAGGAAAATGCTAACAGCATTGGGTTCCTTCCGGTTGAGAGGTCTTGGGTTGATCGAGTTATAGATGCCGGTTTTATTGATACATTCCGTGCTCTTCATGGCGAGGAGGTAAGATATAGTTGGTGGGATCAGAAGACTCATGCCAGAGAAAGAAATGTTGGATGGAGAATTGACTATATTTTTGTTAGTGATTCTCTCGGCGAGTCCCTTGCTTCGTCTTCCGTAAAAGCAATAATTCTTGATGACTTCCTAGGAAGTGATCATGCACCAGTAGTCCTTGAATGTGAGATATAGATAGGGCCTATGTGAGTACTTCTTTTATAAAAGGAAACACCAGTAACAAAAAACTACCATATGGTAGTTTTTTGTATATATTTTAATTAAAAAGTGAACGTAGTGATTCGATACCTGCCTTTATTGTTTCTTTAATTGACTTTGATTCCGTCTCATCAGTTTTCTTTAGGGTTGGTTCAACTGATCGTGCAGCAGATCCAGAAGGTTCATTGTCTAACACCTCTATGCTTTTCTCAATATCTCTACAGAGGGCTATGTCATCTTCAAATGTTTGCCATGTCGCCTTTCTCGCTTGTGTCAGTATGGTCTGTGCCCCCTTTGCTTGATTTCTGTAGGTTTCTATTGAAAGTTTGATCGCGTCTTTTTTATCATCAGCATTAAGCACTGCGACAGCTGCCTTCTCTTTATTTTTTCTTTCAGTAAGAGCACTTGCCATCGATGTATTGTACTGTGCTCGTGATGTTGCTATTTTTGTATCTCGATTTTCAATTGCTTCTTGTGAGCATACTGTGAAACTTTTTACGGTGGTTGATGCAGTCGATGTAGCTTCGTCAACAGAAAGCTCTTTAGGTATTGCGTCCTTTTTTATAAGCGTAGAAGAAGACACCTCTTCAGCTGCATAGCCATAAAGAGGAAAGAAGAGAAGTGCTCCGAGAGTTGCATGTAGTAATTGTTTCTTCATAGTGTAAAAATACTTAATTGTGACAAAGGATTATAGAGAATAATCTTTTACGTTATTCTGGTAGTCCTCATTGTCAATTTGTTGTTCAAAAACCTCAATTTGTCTATCTGTTTCGTAGTAAGGATTACTACGCGCATCATCTGATCTAAGCACGTAAGTAGGAAGCACTGCAAGAATGATGGCAGAAAGTGTGACGACCTGTGTGATTGCTAACCATCTATACGGGGAACGTACCGCACGTCCCTCTTTAAGTTTTTGTTGCTCTGGTATTTGAGAAAGTATTGCTTGAAAACAGGTTTCTGACGGCGATACGTTCTCCTTATACATGGCGAGGGCATCCTCTACCGAGTATTTTTGTGTGTGATTAGTTTGCTTCATGGAGATGTGTTGTGAGAATTCGAAGTTTTTTGAGTGCACGTTCTTTTATCTTACGAATGTACGCCTCTTCTTTTTCGAGTGTGTCACTTATTTCTTTATAACTAAGCTCTGCATAGAAATAGAGTCGTATAACATCTTGCTCATCATCACTTAATGATGGAAGAAATGTGTTAATTGATGCTGCTAGATTAGTGATATGTTTCTCATCAATAATAGAAACAGAATCACTATATGTTTCTATGAGTGTTTCGTCAAAAGATTCAAACGTCTTTTTTTCTCCATGATTAATCAATAATCGTTTTGCAATCGTAAACAGATATGCAAGTGGAGATTTTTCTGGTTCATATGAAGCGAGTGCTTCATAAAACTTGAGAAACGCTTGTTGACACACATCATTCGCAAGCTCTTGATCGTAACATTTAGAGATGACGTATCTGTACAGAGGAATATAGAGAGCTGAATATACTTTTCCAAAAGCGTCGGCATCTCCTTTTTTTGCTTTTAGAATAAGCTTTTTGATAGCTTCATGATCCCCTGTACTTACTATAACAGGTGAGGAGTTATTTTGTGACAACATTATTATGAGACAGTGTAGCAAAGTTGCGCATCTGGTGCATGTTAGTTTATAAAACTAAGAAATAAAAGCAAAAGTCTTCACGCGTGATAATAGTGAGGCCCCCAAAGACGCCCCACTTGAAATGAATGACTCAATATTTCCTTGAATAAAATGTCAGTGAATTTTCGCGTATTCATTTCTCCGTTAGCTAGGAAATCCTCAGTGGTTGGAATTCCAGAATTGTTTATCTGAGGAGGTTACTTCGTGATAGCCTTGATACCTGGTAGTGTGCCTGACGCCAAGAAATCAAGCATAGCTCCTCCTCCTAGTGAGACGAAAGTGAACTTTTCTAGTAAGTTAAGTGAGTGTGCAACGGTGACGGTGTCCCCTCCTCCTATATATGAGGTTACCTTCCCATTGGCAAGGTTAGTGAGAATCTGTTCACTTCCATGAAGCCACCCTTTTTCGTAGAGCCCAAGTGGGCCGTTTGCAATTACAGTGTTAGAAATAGAAATGACTTGATCAAGCATTGCAACTGTCTTCTTTCCACAGTCAACAACAACACCGTCCTTTGGAATCATACTTACATCAACAGTTGTTCCGTCAGCAAGGACAACATCAACGGGTGTTATAAGTAGTGGGTTATTGATAAATCCAGCTGGGAGACGATACTGAGGATCATAAAGGCTTTGTCCTATTTCGACTCCTTGTTCTTTCCAGATGTTGTGTACCATTGCACCTCCTACGAATACTTTTACCCCTTGATCGAGATACTGTTTGATGAGTGCAAGCTTAGTCGCAATCTTGGCGCCTCCAACGATAAGGAGTGCTGGCTGTACCGGAGTGAGTGCTTTTGTTAGATTTTCTATTTCATGTTCAAAGGTTGGTCCGAAGTAGGAAGGAAGGTGTGTAGGAATACCAACAACACTCGCATGTTCGCGGTGTGCAACAGAGAATGCATCATTAATGAAGACATCTCCAAGAGATGCAAATGAAAGTGAGAGTGAGGAAAGATTTTCAGTTTCACCCTTACATAGTCTGACATTCTCAAGAAGTATCCCTTTACCATCTTCAAGAGCAAGTGACTGTCCTTTCAGTTCGTCAAAATCAAATGATGGAGCAAAAGAAATAAAAGGCAGATTCTTTGTTACATGATTTGCTACCTCAGTAAGGCTTTCTCCTTTTTCACCGAAATGAGTAAGGATAATTATCTTTGCGCCAGAGTTGGAAAGGTGGGTAAGAAAAGGAACACTAACATCAAACCTGCTGGTATCGGTAATCGTGCCATTAATAACTGGTACATTCCAGTCAACTCGCACAAGAACACGCTTACCTTTAAGGTTTCGAAGGTCTGGCGCACAATGATCTTTCCAAAGTGTATTCATAAAATGTGATGATTAGTAGTTATAATTATTGTGCGTGTGATGCAGTTAAAATATCGACAAAGGACGATACTTCTTGTGACGCTCGCCCAACGAGGAGTCCGTCAACGCCACCTTCTTCTAGAAAGGTCTTTACATTATCCTTAGTAACTGCTCCACCGTAGAGAATTTGTACTTTTTTTGCATAATCGATACCACCAAGTGCTGCGAGCGCTCGACGAAGTGCAATGACTGCTTCAAAACATTCAGCTGCTGTTGCTGGAGCCTTTCCTCCGATTGCCCATATTGGTTCATATGCAATTATGAGATTTGGAAATAATTCTCTCTTCACTAAAGAAAGTGTTTGCTTAACATCATTTTCTAGCTCCTCTAAGTACTTCCCTTCCTTATCTCGCTTGTGTTCTCCAAAACATACGATACTTGTTAGCTGTGAGGAAAGAGAGAGGAATACCTTTTTTTGTAGCTCTTCGAGTGTCTCACCCCTAGCCCGCACCTCACTATGTCCTATGATTGCAAAAGCTGCACCTCCTGACAGCAGTTCTGACGGAGTTGTTGCTCCTGTCGACTGACCAGTTACAGTGCCGTGTACGTTTTCAGCACCAATGAACCCCCTCTTTGCTAAGTCAGCAAGTGCTGGAATAAATATTTCAGGTACTGCTATATAGTAGGTCTTTTTCGGTAATTTTATTTTTGAGGAAGCTATTTTTTTTTCAAGTTGCTTCATGAACTTAATCCCCTCTTTAAGCTCACGTGGCGTTGATTTCCAGTTGCCGACAATAATTGGTGCTGTACGTTTTATCATAAAAAAGAGTATACCATGCTAATTTTGTTCTTTAATTCACTTCTTTGGTTCACAAAGCTATATCTGTAGATGCTATACTGTACGATAGTATGCTATCATCACTATCACAATATTTTTCTCGTACATATCACCATTCCGTTCATTTTTTTACTCAGCATAAAACAACTACCGCAGTTCTTTTTGTTGCCTTAACTGTTGGAGTCTTCTACTATATTTTTTCTGCTCCAAAAGTTACCAGTGAGACGTTTTCCACAGCATACGGCCCACTTAAGCAATATGTTAAGGTGACTGGTCAAGTACAGGTGTCAAAAGATGCCAATCTCTCCTTCCAAACATCGGGAGCTGTATCATATGTTGGTATAAAAGTTGGAGACAAGGTCGAGCAAGGTAAGGTACTTGCTACACTAGCTGGCTCTGATGCGCAGGCATCGCTACTACAGGCACAAGCAAATCTTTCTAGTACACAAGCGGTTCTTGAGCAGTTACAGCAAGGTGCTCGAGTGGAAGAGATTGCCATTAAAGAACAGATTCTCGCAAGTGCAAAAAATTCACTCGACCAGTCATATGCAGCGCTTCCTGACTCCGTCCAGAATGTTGATGCTATTACAGCAGATGTTATCAAGAATAAGTTCTCGTCTTTATTTATCCTAAGCAATGGAAGATATTTGCTTTCCTTTAGTTCATGTAATCAGCGCCTACAGTCAGAAATAGAGACCAAGCGAACAGCCCTTGAGAATTCGCTTGCTGAGTTTCAGAAAAAAAGTTCTGTCATTACTGCTATCTCTTCTACTGATAATGTTGACGCTACCTTTGAGGCAGGTTACCAAGCTGCATTATTAACGAATGACCTCGTTAACTCTGTATCTAATCTCCTTCTTACATCGTGCAGCATTAGTAACCCGAATCTTGAAGTCTATCGTGTAACACTGTCTGCCGTAAAGACAAGTATGACTGCGCTTTTTTCTGACATCACAGCAAAACGTAGTGCACTCAATATTGCAAAAAATACATTTAATCAAGCATCTCGTGATCTTGATTTAACAAAAGCAGGAACAGATCCTTACAAAATTAAATCCCAGACGGCACTCGTTGCTCAAGCAGAAGCTCAAGTGGCACAAGCACGGTCCGGCCTCGCTAAAACAATGATTGTTTCCCCTTTCTCAGGATTTATCAGTAATGTCGAACTTTCCATTGGAGAAACAGTTACAGTGGGCAAGACTATTATTAGTATGATTGCACTTGATGGTTATGAGGTTGAGGCGAAGATTCCGGAAATTGATATTGTAAAAATAAAAGTAGGACAAGACGTAGAGGTAACGCTTGATGCATATGGTAAAGGTATTAATTTTCCAGCTACTATCACCCGTATCAACCCAACAGCAACAACAGAAGGAACAGTTCCTGTTTACAAAGTTATTGTTACCTTTTTGGGTAAGGATACTCGAATTAAACAAGGCATGACTGCAAATGTTCAGATTATTACCAATAGTAAAACAAGTATAATTACCGTCCCCTCACGGTTCATTACACTAATCAGCCAAGAGAAAGGTAGTGTGACAGTACTCGCTAATGGTAAGCAAATTGTCAAAGATCTCACACTTGGAATACGAGGTGATGATGGATCAATCGAAGTTATCGGAGGACTTGTTGAGGGAGATGTCCTCGTATCCCCTCTTACTGTTAATCGTCAAGCTCAGAAGCAGACAGCAAAGTAGTAGAACATGAAGCATCTTATCAATACACTTTCACTTGGATTTTTCCTCGCTATTCGTCAGGTGATACGAGGGAGCAAATGGGCAAATGGACTTATTGTGTTCATTATGATGCTGACATTTCTTAATCTTGTTGCAACAAGTGGATTCCTTGTTGGCATTGTTGAAGGGTCATCACGTGGCTTTAAGGATCAGTGGACAGGAGACCTTTTTGTTAGCAATAGAAATGAAAACAATTATATAGAACATACGAATGATATCGTAAGTGTCCTCTCATCATTTCCTCAGATACAGAGTTATACAACGCGCATTGTTGCAGGATCAAAAATAGAAGCCAATTGGTGGGAAAAGAGAAATGAGGATGATGCTAATATTGTTTCTAATCAGATTGCTGGAATTAGTCCTGATAAAGAAGATGCAACAACTCATCTTTCTAAGATGATAGTCGAAGGTGAATGGTTGCAAGAAGGAGATGCTCGAGGAATCGTTATTGGTTCAGGATATTTAGCTAAGTATAGTCGTGTTGCTGACCTCGTGTCTCTACTTCTTGATGTTAAGCCAGGAGATACTGTTCGTGTAACGGTATCTGGTAAGAAAAATACTATCAATGTTGAACAAGATCTTGCTGCTGTTCCTGACCTTACAACATCACAGTCGGTCACGCAGGACTTTATTGTAAGAGGAATTCTTAATTCAAAAGTACAGTTTGTTTCTTCTCGTGCTTACATTCTTGATAGTGAACTTAAGAAAATGCTTGGCAAAACGGATGCTGATGTTTCAGAGATTACTATTGTAATGAAAGATGGTGTTGACCCATATGAGGTCAAAACACCTCTTATCAATAATGGTTTTGCAGACTATGCAAAAATTAATACCGCAGAAGAAGGAGCTCCTGAGTTCCTCGTTAATATTAAATTATTCTTCAGTATTATTGGAACAATACTCGGTTCAGTGTCGGTTGTTGTTGCTCTTATTACCATCTTCATTATTATTTATATCAATGCACTTACTCGTCGCAGACAGATTGGAATTATGAAGGCAGTTGGAGTGACTGAGTTTGCTATTGAATTCAGCTATATTTGCCAAGCGCTTTTTTATGTACTCTTCGGGTCATTACTTGCACTCGTCATTATATTTCTTGGACTTAAGCCAATCATTGATGCACACCCAATCGATACCCCTTTTGCAACAATTGTCCTTGTTGCAGAACCAGCTTCGGTTGCGTTTAAATTTTTATTGGTACTGGTCGTTTCTGTTTTTGCTGGATATTTACCAGCGCGACTTATTGTAAGTACTAATACCTTAAATGCCATCTTAGGAAGAAATAAATAACACCCATGTCACAATCATCACCAATCATTGAAGTTACAGGAATTACAAAAAGTTTTACTGATGGCGACACAGTAACGCAAGTATTGAAAGGAATTGATCTTACTGTTCTAGAAGGAGAGTTCGTAGCGATAATGGGAAGGTCCGGCGCTGGCAAGTCTACACTTTTGTACCAGATGTCACTACTAGACACACCAACTGGAGGTTCAATTAAACTTGATAGTCATGTGATTGACAGTATGAGTAATAGTGAAAAAACGAAGTTCAGATTGCATGTTCTTGGGTATGTTTTCCAGGACTACTCGCTTCTTCCAGAGCTAACGGCACTTGAAAATATTATGGTCCCTCTTCTTATGCAAGGCGTGAGTATGAAGCAGGCACGGAAGCGTTCAGAAGAAGTGCTTGCAAGTGTTAACCTTCTTAATCGATCAGGTAACCTTCCTTCTGAACTTTCTGGTGGTGAACAACAGCGTGTATCAATAGCACGAGCAATTACACACAAACCTAAAATTATTTTTGCTGACGAGCCAACAGCCAACCTCGATTCATTCTCTTCACGACTCGTAATGGATATTTTTAAAAAGCTCAACAAAGAAGATGGACTCACTATAGTCATGGTGACCCACGAGGAAGAGTACGGGAAAATGGCAGACAGAATAGTAAAGTTATCTGATGGGTTGATTGTTGGGTAGAGAGAAGGAACGATGAGGAGATAAAATAACAAAAAAATAATAAGACAGGACGGAAACTATAAAGATGAAAAACAGGGTGGCCGCGAAGCAGCCACCCCGCTTGCGTTGTATACGTCAAATAATTGCACTCACTCATGAATCGAGTTGTTGCCTGTCTTCATTGTATGAAGAATGTCGTAATCTTGCACTTCTGCATTCTCATGGTATACTATAGGGGTTAGTTTGGATGTGTGATGTGAGTCGGCCTGTTAAGTTCAGCGCCGGCCATTTTTATTAAAAAATTACAAAATAGTATTTAAAAACACTTGTATTATAAAACTTTTTGCAGAGTATGTATCTGCTAAAGGCTAATTACTACAAGCTAATACCTGACCATTATGTTAGACATCAAAGCATTAAAAGTTGCCCTTGAGCAGCTTGAACAAGAGAAGAAGATTTCTCATGAAAAAGTAGTTGACGCAGTAGAGAAGTCACTCGCCGCAGCATACCAGAAGGAATACGGAAAGCGTGGACAGATTGTTCGCTGCCAGATTAACTTTGAAACAGGAGAAACAAGTTTTGAACAAGTGAAGATTGTTGTTGATGAATCAACGGTTCGTATGCCTGTTGAAGGTGAGGAAGAAGAAATTGTTCTTCAGGGTCATCAACAAGAAGAGGTTCCTCAAGAAGGACTTCTTCCTCGTTACAACGAAGAGCGTCATATTCTACTCTCAACTGCTAAGCTTCTTAAGAAGAATGCTGAACTTGAAGAAGAGATTGTATTCCCTCTAGATAATCAGGATGACTTTGGACGTATTGCTGCACAAACTGCTAAGCAAGTTATCGTTCAGAAGCTTCGTGAGGCAGAGCGAGAATCAATCGTTGGAGAATTTACTGACAAAGAAAATACTATCGTTTCAGGTGTTGTTCAGCGTGTTGAACGTGGAACTGCATTCATTGACCTTGGTAGAACAACAGCAATTCTTCCTTTTGAGGAACAGATTAACCAAGAACGCCTTCGTCCTGGAGAGCGTATTCGTGCGTACCTTTTTTCTATCGAAGAAGGGTTTCGAGGTCTCTCAATTCGTCTTTCACGCTCACATCCAAAATTCTTAATTGAGCTTTTCAAAAATGAAAGCCAAGAAATTGCACAAGGCGTTGTAGAAATCGTCGCCGTTGCTCGTGAGCCAGGCAGTCGTTCTAAGATCGCAGTGAAGTCAAACGATGAACGAGTTGACCCAATCGGTGCATGTGTTGGACAGCGTGGGTCTCGTGTGTCTGCTATTACCGAAGAACTTTCTGGTGAAAAGATTGACGTTATTGAATGGTCACCGGACGTTCGTCGATTTATTGCAACAGCGCTCTCCCCTGCTAAGGCTCTCTCAATCGAACTTAACGAAAATGAGAAGAAGGCGTCAGTGACCGTTTCTCCAGAAGAACAGTCACTTGCTATTGGTAAGGGTGGTCAGAACGTTCGTCTTGCTGCGAAGCTTACCGGATGGAAAATCGATATCGTATCAGGTGGCGAAATGGTTGCTGAAGCTGATGAGGAAGGCGTGCTCACTGCGCAGGTGGTTGCTGATACAGTGACTCTTGATGAAGAAGTTGCAGAAGTGCTTGAAGCATTGAATGTTACAGAAGATATTGCACCTAAGAATGCAGAAATTGAAAATGCAGTAGAAGAAGTTGTAGTAGAATCTGCTGAAGTGACTCCAGTTATAGAGGAGGAGAAAAAATAGCAAAAAGTTATTTATCTAATTATTCACCATACATAATCATTGAGAATCTATGAATTTACTCCACGATGTTAGTGCTGGAAAAAATATCCCTGAGGAAATTAATGTTATTGTTGAAATTAATAAAGGGTCAAAAAATAAATATGAGTTGGATAAAGAAACAGGGCTCATCATGCTTGATCGTGTGATGTATACGAGTCAGGATTATCCATTTGATTACGGGTTTGTTCCACAGACTCATTGGCATGATGGTGACCCTCTTGATGTTGTTCTCCTCACTACGCATCCACTTGTTCCTGGTCTACTTTTGTCCGCGCGTCCTGTTGGAGTGCTTGATATGATTGATGATGGAGAAAGTGATGCAAAGATTATTGCTGTCCCTGTTAAGGATCCACGATGGAAGGAAGTTAAGGATTTGAGCGATATTAATCCTCATACCATTGATGAGATTAAACACTTTTTTGAAACCTATAAGCAGATTCAGAAGAAGGCTGTGACCATTCCTACCATTCGTGATGCAAAGGCAGCAAAAGAAGTTATCCTTGAATCTATTGAGCTATACAAAAAGGAATTTAATAAATAATACATGTGTTGAGCCGTTTTGTTTCTACGCCTGTTGGCTTCGGAACTCTTCGTCGCTCTTCGCTCCTTAATATGAAAATTGAAAAGAAAGATTTACCAAAAGGGCTTGTAGAATTTACTATTGTTGTTGATACTGAAGAATTTGAAACATACCATCCAAAAGCTTTTGCTATTGTTCAACAATCGGTTGAAGTTGATGGTTTCCGAAAAGGAAACGCACCAGAGGATCTCGTTGTAAAGAAGTATGGAGATATGGTCATTCTTGAAGAGATGGCAAACCTTGCGTTGCGAGCTGCTTATGTGAAGGCGATTGAAGAGCACAAGATCAATCCAATATCTGATCCACAGGTAACGATTACTAAGATTGCAAAAGGTAATCCGCTTGAGCTCAGTATTACTGTTCCTGTTATGCCTGAAATCACGCTTCCTTCATACAAGAAGATTGCAAAAGAGGTTGTGAATGATGGCGAGAAGATCGAGGTGTCTGATAAGGATATTGAGAATGTTCTTGAAGAACTTCGAAAAGGAAGAAGTACACAGAATACCCATGAACATGTTCATGGTGACGATTGCGACCACTCTCATGAAGATGAAGAGGTCATTGAGGAAGGAGACAAAAAGGATGAAGTGAAAGAGTCAGAACTCCCTGCTCTTGATGACACCTTTGCTCAGAGTTTTGGTGGAGATTTTAAGACACTTGTTGACCTTAAGGCAAAGGTTGGAGAGAACCTTAAGCTTGAAAAGGAACAGAAACTACGTGAGAAGCGTCGTTCAGCAATTATGGAGAAGCTTGTTGCAGAGACAAAGGCTGACCTCCCAGAAGTAATTATTGAAGGAGAGCTTAATAACATGCTTGTTCAGATGAGAGGAGATATTACTCGTTTCGGTGGAACATGGGAAGAATATCTTTCTCATGCTAAGAAGACAGAAGATGAGATTAAGGCAGATTGGAAAGACGATGCGCACAAGCGTGCTATGAGTCAGCTCATTTTGCATAAGATTGGACAAGCAGAAAAGTTGGTGGCAACAGAAGAGGAAGTTGAGGTGGAGCTTGTAAGACTTCTCGCAACGGTACAGGATGCAGATGAGGAGAGGGCGAAGGCGTATCTCTATCAGGCACTCACCAATGACAAAGTCCTCAAGTTCCTTGAGGAAAGTAAGTAATACGCACCGAGGTATTATTTGGCGTACTCCTCGTTGTATTTGCAAAAATACTCTTCACTGTACAGTGAGTACACCTCGTAGTATTTTTGCAAATACAACTTCGGATTCCATCCAAATACTGCCTCGGCTGACGTATATGTTTCTTGTGTGAGTAAAAAATACTGAAAAAGAATTCACAGGGATACAAAGAAAGAGCGGCGCCGTAGGCGCCGCTCTTTCTTTGTATTAGAACTAGTTACAAACTAACTCTTCTTAACATGATGCACAACACAGTCCTTACACGCACAACTTATTGCCGCCATGATGCCTCCTATGATAGCAATGTTCTTTAGTGCCATAATGATATTCATCTGCTGTGTAAAGTCTCGGTGGGCAAGTAGTGTTGCCAGTACCGTGAAAGCGATAAGTGCATATCCTGTCTCACGGGTCTTGTATCCCCATGCAAACGCAAGTGCTACAGGAAGTTCGATAAGAATAACAATGATGGTTGCAAGTGGCGCAAGTGGTACGCCAAGCTTAGCAATCATTGCAGATGTTGCAGCAAAGCCCATAAGTTTACCGAATCCAGCAAAAACAAAAAGGAGTGCAATAAGGGAACGAGAAGCCAAAGCGTAGTGGTTTATTTTCATAGAAGAATACAAGGTTTCAAATTATGTACGATAAATAATAGAGTACCCTTTCGGGCGTACTCTAAGTGTATCACGGTGTAGTACTGCCTCGGCTGATGGTTATATACAGAGTAGTGTACATGCGGCAATTGCAGCCGTCTCTGCACGTAAAGTGGTCTTTCCAAGTGAGTGTTGCTTAGCACCATATTCAGCTAGACACACATTGTCCTCATCTGACCAACCACCCTCCGGTCCAATGAAAATAACGACATCATTATTTTTATTGGGGGTGACTCTTTCAATGAGAGGTGTTCCATCTATTGAAAGAGTAATAAGTTCACCTGCTTCTGGAAGAATATCCTTTGGTAGTTTCTTAAGTGAAAGAATATCAGTGATTGTCGGGACGTCCCCTCTTCCACATTGTTCCGCACTTTCGATGGCAATCTTATGTAGTCGGTCAAGTGAAAGATTCTTCTTTTCAGATCGAGAAGAAAGAATGGGAATGATAGTTGTAACGCCAAGTTCAGTTGCCTTTTGAACAGCAAGTTCAAAGTTGTCTTTTTTAATTACTGAGAGACAAAGTGTTATTTTTCTGGTTGGAACATAAGATGGAATTGACTTCAAAAAACGAAGCGTACACTCCTTCTTCGTTATTGTATCTAGCGAGTAGTGGTAATCATTACCATCACCATTAAAAAGAATAACAAAATCCCCAACTTCATAACGAAACACTTTTGTCCACTGATTCACTAAAGAAACATCCTGTATAACAACTTCTTCACCAAGGGGTTGTAAAACGTAGAAGCGATGTAATCGCATGTATACAAGACTACCGAATGCAAAAAGACATTGCAATACAAAGGAAAAGACAATCTTTTATAGAGACAAAAAGTAACAAAATATTTACATAGAGAAAAAGACAGTTATCCACAGTTGAGTACTTGCATCTAAAAGACATTGTAGTATTATTAAGGACAGGGAAGATAGCGTGACCAAAAACGCTCACCCGTGCGTTAATCGGGATATCAAGTTTGCGCACACTACCTTCCACAATTGTTCTTTCCAATCGCGGACCATTAAGATCATTTTTAGATCTCCGCATCACACAAAGTCAAGCTTAGCTGCTTGCATGAAAAGTTTGTTTCTGTTTACTTTGTTTCTATCTTTACGTCGTAAGAAGATTATCTTGTATCTTTTTAATGACGAACATAAAGTTCTTTCGTGTCTAAGCTTTCTCGTTTGGCTTTATTAGTTTAAGTTTTTAGGCTGTGAAGTCCATGTAACTCTAATAACTCTAAACAAACCTCAAAACCCCTTGCATCCTGTGCACGAACCATTTCGTGCCTAGAGTGCAAGGGGTTTTTTTATTGTACATCTACACTCCGCAGATTTGTTGCATTGTCTATATTTATACCATCCCTAATTAACCTCTTCCCACTGTCTCCTAATCCAATCATAACAACAAAGGTCTACTAACTCTTTTTGCGACCAACTGTTAATTGCATC
>JAYTBQ010000014.1:0-5256 GCA_043736905.1 Minisyncoccota bacterium
CTGTCTCTATGCTTTTGTTTAAGGTGTGTAAAAGATGCTCTTTTTTGCATTGGATTTCATACTAATACAATTGCAATTCAAAAGAGAATTTTCAAGATATCTGGGGACAAGGTTTTGTTAAAATTAGAAAAGTTGATGAGAATAAAAATGTAGCAAAGTACCTTGTTAAATATCTTGGTAAAAGTCATCACGATGAAAGATTGCAAAACAAGAAAAGGTATTCATGTAGTAGAGGTCTTCTAAAACCAGTAGCTGTAAATAACCAGGAAGATGCTTTTGCTTTGTATCAGAAAATACCAAAAGAATACATTGTTGATAAGAGTATTTTTAAACATGAGTATTTAGGAGTAATGACAACCTTTTCTTATGACTTTGGGAAGGGAAATACTGTAAGTGATATAATTGGGTAATCTCTATGAAATACATCCTATATTGCAGAAAATCAACAGAAGGAGAAGATAGACAAGTTCTTTCTTTAGATGCACAACAAAGAGAACTATTAGAACTAGCAGAAAAACTAAATCTTGAAGTTGTCCATGTGTTTAAAGAAAGTATGTCTGCAAAGTCTCCTGGTAGACCCGTTTTTGCTGAAGCAATTAATTATATTGTTACTGGTAAAGCTGATGCAATTCTTTGTTGGAAGCTAGATAGACTTTCAAGAAACTTTATAGACAGTGGTTTATTAATCCACTCACTTCAAACATCCGTTATCAAAGAAATAAGAACACATGAGGGGTCACACTATCCAAGTGACACTGTGTATACAATCCTCTTTACTCTAGGACAAGCAAATCAATTTAGTATTGATCTTAGCGCTAACGTGAAAAGAGGTAACAGACAAAAACTTGCACAAGGTGGTTTTCCCGGGAACGCTCCTTTTGGTTACATAAATGAAAAGGTAAACAAGACCGTTATCCCACATCCTATAAATGCGAAATATGTTAAAAGAGCTTTTCACTTACGTATTAAAGAATATAAAAGTTACAGTGAGATATCTGACATCCTTTATCTAGAGGGACTAAGAACAAAGTCTGGTAGAAAAGTTTTTAAAAGCACAATACAAAGAGTGCTGTCTAATATATTCCATACTGGAGTAATAGAAAGAGAAGGAAAGCTATATCAAGGTAATCATGAACCCCTCATCTCAAAGGTGCATTTTGAAGAAGCACAAAAAATAGCAGAAGGAACTTCAAGACCAAGACCACAGACATTATTCTTTCCACTTAGAGGCTTTCTTAGTTGTGAAGTCTGTGGGTGTACTCTGACCGCTTCCTTAAAGAAGGGTCATCAGTATTATTACTGTACCAATGGAAAAAAGAAGTGTCAGGAACATAAAAGCTACTTAAGAGAAAAGTCTATCAATAACATGGTTGCTGAAATTTTAGGTAACCTTGCTTTTTCTCCTAGAAAAGTGGAGTTAGCTTATCAAGCTGCAAAACTAAGAGCTGAGAGTCAAAATACTTACAATACAGCTGTATTAGACAAGTTAGTAGAAGAACTCCAAGCAATTCCAAGAAAAGAGAAAATGTTACTTGATACATACCTTGCTGAACAGATATCAAAAGAAATGTATGATGCAAAAATACTAGACCTTAAAAATCAAAAAACTATCCTTGAAGCAGACAAAAAAGTACAGGAAAGTAGACAACCCCTAATTACTTTGGAACCAGTCAAAAATATCTTTTTAGATGGAATTACAAGACAAAAAGAGTTTATTGATGCTAATGATGAGAAGAAAAGAAGTATTGTAGAAAAATTACTTTGGAACCTCACCATCAAAGATAAGAAAATCATTACAGCACAATACAAAAGCCCATATCAATTGCTTGCAAATTCACCTAAAAATCTAACTATTCATGAGTTGCTGGGGTACAAGGACTCGAACCTCGATACTCAGGACCAAAACCTGATGTCCTACCATTAGACGATACCCCAATATTATATTATTTTGTACGCAGTGTATCTTTATTGTCCTTCGTACTCAGGACCGCACTATTTTACCGTTCACAAGCTCACTCGCTGATGTCCAACCATTAGATGATTTAGCAAAATCATATCTTGGACCGATACCCCAATATTAATTATATTTAGTATGCATTTAATCTTTAACGTCCTTCATATTCAGGACCGCACTATTTTACCGTTCGCAAGCTCACTCGCTGATGTCATGCCATTAGATGAACCAGCAGGTTCTGAATCAGCAGATTCACTTCTTGGAAGCCATCTTGGACCGATACCTCAATTTTTTTTTAGCAGCTATTGGCTGTTAGCTTTTAGCGCCTAGCTACACGCAAAATACATTTCGTTAGCATGTCAAATACTACCATATTCTGGTAAAAATTTCCATAACGATGTTGGTGATTGTATGACGGTAAAACGAGCTTTTGTTGTTGAATGACTGAGGGAATGCCAAAAGTGATATTTGTTGTTCACACTTTTCACTTCACCACACAAAAATTGCTTGCGCGAGAGTAAGAGAGGGGGGTATACTCTTATCTATTACTTACATAAATTTGCAATCGCATGGAAACACACTCATCATCACATTCACGTAAAGATATTGTTACTCCGGTAGGCAAAGATATATTCTCTGAGGAAGCAGTTTCTGCTGACCTCACAACAAAGCTTAGTTTTGCAAAACGAAAGTATGCAGCAGTGATTGAAAGAGCGTTACAAGACGATGATGCTCAAGAAAAATATACATCCGGTGCAGCAAATATGATCCGTGCAAGTGAAATGTTGACACACGGTGCTATCAAAGCTGTTGCAAATAGTTATCACTAAAGGTTCGTTTTGTACCTTGACGTTTCTTTACTTTTATGAGAGAGTAGGTATATATAATTGCCTTATAAACAAAGGTTATAATAAGAACTACTATGGCACTAAGTCAAGAACTACGAAAAACATTAGAAAGTACGACACTCACCTTTGAAGAGTTTCGTGCTTTTGAAGCGGGACTTCTTTACCTTTCAGAGGAAGAACAAGAGCGATTCACCTTAATTATCAAGGAGAATCCAGAACTTGTCTATCCACTCTATATCAACTTCAAAGCAAAGCTTCATGCAGCTCGAGGATCCGAAAAAGATTGGGAAGGAGCAATTGAGCAAGAGCTTGTAGAGCTTGAGGAATACATGAAGAAGAGACGAGTTGGGAATGAGATACTATAAGAAGCGGGAAGAAATACGAGCGACACCAAAGGTGTCGCTCGTATTTCTTTTCCTTGTTGCTCCTTTGTAATGTTTGCTACACTACTATATTATGAAGCATCTTGTAGACAGCCTCCATCTCATTGCAAGGCGAAATGATAGCAGGTGGGTGATTATTATTTCAAGTTTTCTTTTCATGTTTTTATTACTCGCAACACAGAACGGAAAAGAAGCATTTGAGGTTCTTGGTTTTACCTCTATACCATTCTACAAAAGAACGACACTTTTTCTTTCGTCATTTTTTGATATTAGCAGTTCATTTACTCTGGGGTCATTTATACTTGCAACACTTGGGTCATTTCTAGGTGGAATCAATCTTTCCCTTGCGTATACGTACATAAAGATTCGTGGGCAAGTACTTGTAAAGAGCGGGCTCTATAGTGGAATTGGATTACTCTTTGCATTCTTTGGTATTGGGTGTGCTGCGTGTGGTACTGCGCTACTGAGTGTTATTCTTGGGTTCTTCGGGTTCTCAGCAATGCTCAATGTTCTTCCATATCAAGGGCAAGAGATAGGGTATGTTGGTCTTATCTTCCTCTGTACTGCAACCTATACATTAGCAAAAAAAGTAATGACACCGTACGTGTGTTAATCTATACTTATTATGTCTGCAATCCCTGATGGTATTCTCACCGTTCGAAATAGACTTAGGTTCATCGGTATTATTATTTTTTGTATTGCACTTGTTTTTCAGTTACAAGATACTGGTGTAGTTAACCTCGGTCTTGCAACAACAACACCCAACACCGTTGGTGTCTATTATGATGTTACCAAGGTTACTGATGGGGATACACTTCATGTGATGATAGATGGGACAGATGAGACGGTGAGATTAATTGGAATCAACACTCCTGAGACCGTTGATCCGAGACGTGCTGTTGAGTGTTATGGAAAGGAAGCGAGTGCGCGTATGAAAGAAATTGCATCAGGTAAGATAGTGCGACTTGAATACGATGATTCACAATCACTTCGTGATGCATATGGAAGACTGCTCGCTTATATTTACTTGGAGGATGGACAAATGATCAATCGTAAAATGGTTGCCGAAGGGTATGCGTACGAGTATACCTTTCTCACGCCATATCGTTATCAGTCGGAGTTCAGACAATTACAAAAGCTTGCTCAGGGTGCAGGAAGAGGACTGTGGTCAAAGGATACTTGTAGTGGAAGTAAAAAATATCAACAATAATAAATTAACATGGAAACAACGCGTCACTTACTGAAGTATTTTTTTAAGGTAGCACTCTTTTTCTTTGTGCTGGCCATTATTTGGGTGATATTTGCGTTAGTAGTCCCTGCTAATAGTCTGCGTACCATTATGGGTAATGGTACCTCAACTCCAAGTGAGGATTGGTTGCCATCTCCACGTGCATATTCTGGTCTTCTTTCGAGTAGAAAGTCAAACGGATCAGAACCAAAAGAATATGTTCATGGAGCAGCATTTGATGGGTACAATCTCAACAATAGCCAGTATGCATATTCGCAGCCGGTGAGCTATGTCAACTATAATGGCTCGAGTACATCAGTAACGAAATTCGATGGGACAACTGATACGAAAGATTCTGTGGTAAAAAAACCAGTACAGTCATCCTCTTCACCAATTCAGGTCATTGCAGAAACTAATCCGAAAATTTTTGTACGAAATCTTTCTATTTATGAAGGTGGGCATGTGTACACTGGTTTATCTTTTGTTGGTGAAGCGAGGTCAACAATGTTCAGAGATGGGAAGTTTCCAATTATTATGGTGGATGCTGCCGGAAGATTCATAGGGCTTTCCGCTGCGGTTGCAACAACGGACTGGACAGTTGCTGGATGGACACGATTTGAGACTAAGATTACCTATGCATTACCAAGTAAAGTTTCATGTTCAATGATCTTTGAAGAAGCATTACTTCCAGCTGAGAGAACCAGGCTTCCACTGCGTGTACCATTGTCTATGAAGTGTAATTAGGGGGGGGTCTAAGACAGAAAAGAGTTTACGACAGGAAGAGGAAATAAAGAAGCTACAAATAGTAGGGCGCGGCCTTCGGCCGCGCCCTGCTTCCTTTTA
>JAYTBQ010000015.1:0-15624 GCA_043736905.1 Minisyncoccota bacterium
TGGACAAGAAAAAAGATGACTCCTGTAGATTACAGAAATCATCTTTTAGTCCTAAAGTAGGTTTTTATTTAGTGTCTACTAAAGGGGGTACATATCAAACTGGGCAGTTTTTTGTTATATTGATTTTACCTTTAGCTTTGTCTGTCGTGCCTTATCTACCTTTGGTAGTCTGATGATGAGAAGTCCGTGCTTTTCTACGGCCTCAGCTTCCTCAATCTCTACTTCATGTGGTAACAATATCGTTCTGGTGAATGTTCCCCAGTAGAGTTCCTTATAAAAGTAGTCATCGTGGTTAACTTGAGTGTTACCATCACGTCGCCCCTTAATGGTTACCATGTCCCGTGTGATTGAAAGATGAAGATCTTCTGGCTTCACACCTGCAACCATGGCTTCAATAATAATTTCTGATGCTGTCTGGTAGACATCTACAGAGAGTTCACCTTCTTCCATTTCAGGCTCTTCCTCCTGGTCTTCTGGTTCTACATGGTGAACTTTTGAACGAGGAGCGGTGCTTATTACAGAATTTTTTCCACTTGGATGTTTGACAGGTACTTCTTCTTCCGCGATATTTTCGTGGCGCTCTGGCTCTATCTCGATTTGATCATCTTCGTCCTCAACGCTAATCGAACCTGCGAGTCGTTCGAAAAATGATTTCTTTTCTTTAAGCATAGTAATAAGAAGTTAGGTGTGTATAGGGACAGTATACATCTACTTTAGTCAATAAGTCTGTTCTACTATCCACAGGCTGGGTATAACACTACTAATGTGACGGTTTATAAAAAGAATGCACGACACCGAAGGTGTCGTGCATTCTTTTTACACTATCTTACTACAATTATCTAGACAGTGTTACCATCTTGTTACCATAAGAATGGTATCATCCTCTCTCTTTATATACTTCCAGAGTTCTTCCGTAATGAATGGCATGAAAGGATGAAGGGTAATTATTTGTTCACGAAGAAGGGTGAGTAATAAGAGCTGAGCACTTTCTTTATTGTCACCATCTGCAATACGAACTTTTCGTGTCTCGATGATGTCATCACAGAATGTGTTCCAGAAGTAGGCGTATATCTTTTCGGAAGCAATGTGAAGTCTATATTCTTCAATGTCACCAGTAATCTCTCTATGAACTACCTTCCATGCTTCATACGTTGCAGTATCTTCTTCGGTGAATGATACATTGGTATCTGTAAAATCTGTTGTCCTATCAAGAACAAATCGTGTCGCGTTCCAGATTTTGTTAGCGAACTTCTTGTAGGCTTCCACTTTCTTTGGGTCAAGGTTCATGTCTACACCAGGAGCGTTGTTAACAATAAGTCCCATGCGAAGTGCGTCTGTTCCATATTTATCAGAAATCTCAAGAGGGGAAATAACATTTCCTTTACTCTTACTCATTTTCTTTCCTTGAGCGTCTCGTACAAGTCCATGGAGATAGACATCCTTGAAAGGAACTTCACCTGTTGTATAGAGCCCAAACATAATCATTCGTGCGACCCAGAAGAAAAGAATATCAGCTGCTGTTTCCATTACTTGTGTAGGGTAGAATGTTGCAAAGTCGTCACTCCCTGTATTCTTTAGTGTCGCATATGGCCATTGTCCTGAAGAAAACCATGTGTCGAAGGTATCAGTTTCTAGCACGAGGTCCCCGCCACATGCTTTACATGATGTAAGAGTTTTCTCAACGTCAACATATCCTGCTTCACATGTAGTACACAACTTTGCTGGTATGGTAATACCCCAGACAGTCTGACGAGAAATGTTCCAGTCTTGAATATTGGTAAGCCAATGGTTGAATACTTTTTCATGTTGTTCTGTTAGGATGTTGACGCGCTTGTCTGCCACTGCCTTCAAAGCTTCTTCAGCAAGAGGTTTCATTGTCATGAACCATTGTGCCTTTACTTGTGGTTCAATCTCGCGTTCACACTTGTAGCACACTGTTACTTCGTGGGAGTATTCAGTATCAATTTTTACAAGAAGTCCTTTTGCTTCGAGTTTCTCAACAATCTTTGCACGAGCATCCTTAATATTCATTCCAGTAAATTCATCAGCAATAGGAAGAAGTTTTCCACGTTCGTCGATAATCTGTTCAATATCGAGTCCATACCTTTTTGCAATATCAAAGTCTACTCCTGAATGCCATGGAGTAATTGTCATAACACCACTACCGAATTCTGGGTCACTCGCCACATCCTTAATAATCGTAGCTTCAATTGGCCCGTTGATCCACTCGACAGTGAGTTTGTCGCCATGTTTATACTCCTTATATCGTTCATCATCTGGATGCATGACGACATACTTATCTCCGAACTTTGTTTCAGGACGAACAGTCCCAATGGTAAATGGTCCATACTTGAAGTAATAGAAAGGGTCCTTTCGTGTAACGTGTAGTGTCTCTAGGTTAGAGAGGGAGGTCTGATGTTTCGGACACCAGTTAACGATTCTTCGTCCACGAGAGACGAGCTTGTCATCATCGAGCTTTTTAAATGTTTCATACACAGTCTTTACTACTCGTTCATCGAGGGTAAACATTTCTCGTGACCAGTCACAACTTGCACCAAGCTGTCTGATCTGTCCTTCCATAAATGACTTGTTGGAAAGTGTAAACTCAAGAATTTCTTTGTAGAGATCCTCTCTGCTCATATCAAAGCGTGAGCGACCTTGTTTTTCCAAAACTTTTTCATACACCACTTGTGTTTCAAATCCAGCATGATCAGCTCCTGGTAAC
Source organism: Minisyncoccota bacterium (assembly GCA_043736905.1). GTDB lineage: Bacteria > Patescibacteriota > Minisyncoccia > Phycocordibacterales > UBA5272 > UBA11704. The sequence goes on from JAYTBQ010000015.1 coordinate 2,726, forward strand.
CAAAGTGTCTTCTTGCCGTTCATTCTATTAAAACGAATCAAAATATCCTGTACTGTTACAAAGAGCGCATGTCCTGCATGGAGTGAACCGTTCGCGTTCGGCGGTGGCATGATAATGGTGTAGGTTTCTTTTCGTACTCCTGGTAAATTATCAGGATTAAAAAATCCACTCTTATCCCACATCTCATATAATGAAGGCTCCACTTCTTCTGGTCTATACGGCTTTGTTAAGTTTTCTGGTACTGTTTTCATATGTTCTCTATATATAGGTGTATTCTAGCATAGAGTTCTGTAAAAAACTGACACACAAGGAGACATAGAAAGACCTTGAGTGAACATCATAAGCATAGTATCCTTACAACTATTATGAGTACAAAACAGTCAGCTATATTAAAGAAGGGGAGCAAGATGAGCGGTGAGGTGGTAAAAAAAATTACAAAGAAAATTAACAAGGTCACAACAAGCAAGAAGGTTGCTTCGGCACAGCCACTTCCAGACCATCACTTCAAAATTGTGAAGGTAAAGAGAGGTCTTGCAGGGCTTGGACTTTTTGCAGGTGAAAATATCAAAAATGGAGAACTTATTATTGAGTATATTGGTGAGATATTAAACAAAGAACAAGTTGATGCAGTAAAGTCTAACCAGTATCTCTTTGAAGTTAATCGTAACAAGACTATTAATGGAAGTGTGAGATGGAACATTGCACGATATTGTAATCATGCATGCGAAGAAGCTGCTAACTCAGAAAGTGAAATAAAGAAAGGAAGAGTATTCGTTAAAGCAATAAAGAATATTAAGGAGGGGGAAGAGATTGTGTACGATTATGGAGAGGAGTTTGTGAATGAACATATTGCTCCTCATGGTTGCCGATGTGTAGCGAGGGATCATTCGTACAAAGCGAAGAAGTTGGTAGGTGGTAGTGAGTAGATTGAAAGTGTAATGCAGGTGAATATAAAAATGACCACAATGTGGTCATTTTTATTTTTTACAACCCACCACCTATAACCAATTTATGCAAACTCTTCGCATTTGCATAAATAGAAAAAATAAATAACAGAAGTTATCCACACATTTTTTATTAAACACTATTGTGTGTATGTGTAGGAATGACATACTTATATGTAGAGAGTACGTGATCAAAGGTCGTGATCAAATATTACAAGCGCTCTCAGTTTTGTATAATAAAAAAAATTCTATGGCAGTAAAAAAAGTTGCAAAGAAGGCAGTAAAAAAAGTTGCAAAGAAGGCAGTAAAGAAGGCAGTAAAGAAAGTTGCAAAGAAGACAGCAAAGCGAGCGTAATTGCTAGCATTGTTTCTAATAGATCTTTCAGAAAACAGATTCTCCTCCCAGAGAGTCTGTTTTCTATTGTATGTACGTGTATGTTTGCATGTATGTTTCATATAACAAAAGCACCGTTACATAACGGTGCTTTTGTTATGCATTTGTAACGCGAGTTACATAGGCATGTTCATCTTCTGTTCAGGAACCGATGAAATAATTTCTGGGTTAAGCATTCCTGCAATCATTGCAATGTGTGCAACAACTAAGAAGATGGCAACAAAGATTGCATGAAGTTTTTGCTTTTCATTCTCAGATGCTGTTCTTTTGATAATGCCAAGTTCAAGAAGTGCAATCCCAGAAAGCGGCACCACGCCAAGTAGATAGAACGAAACAGCAACCACATCAAATATTCCTCTCCATCCTCCACTTATAGTAAGTGGAATAACTGCAGTGAAGAAGACATTGATGAAGATACCAAAAAAATAAATTCCTGCGATAATGCCAGACCAGACACTGAGTGTTTTTACCCAGGTATTTGTTTTTCGTGTGAACAGAAGATATAGTTCCGTGATGGCAATTGTTTCAGCAAGAATAACAGGGATTGCCATGTAGGTAATAAGATTCCAAGGTTGATTAGAAGCGAGAAGTTCCATATAGTGAGTCATTGTCATGTACGTTGTGATTAGAGTAGTAAAAAAACGAATACTAAATGCGCAAAACTACTTCTAGTATCTCTTTGAATTAAGTAGACCCTGAGAAAATAAATCTTGGTACAGTAGTTTCCAAAGTGGTTTTTGTCTTTTACGGGAAGGTGAAAGTAATAATAGGGACGTGTCAATTATTCTGCAATAGAAAATAGTAGTGAGAGCAAATGATATAAGTATCTCAATGGCTAGAAAGATATTTGCTACAGAGAACTGCAGTACTTGGGTAAAATTATCAGAAAGTGATTGATTGTGAGACGTGTGAATGCTGTGAGCAAACGGACAGTCATCAATTGACATTGGCATGTCTGCCATTTGAACGACATGGAAGAATCCTAATAGTAAAAAACCAACATATCCAAGAAGTGTCATCTTTGCTATTGTACGCATGTATTGTGCGAGAATATGGTTCATGAGGGTATAGGATAAGTGCGCTCCTTTTTCTGTGGAGGTATAATTCATTTAACTGTGACTATATAGTATTATTACAAGTATGAATATTACTGTCATCAAGAGTCTTGGGGTTATTACAGGAGATGAAGGAGGAATCGTTAAGTTTCTTCTCCTTGAAGAGGGAACACTTATTTTTGGGAAGTGTTTTTGGCACAAAGACTTGGTTATTGCTTTTTATGGTAAAGAGGTTGATGTTGCTATTATTGCAGCCGGAGTACTTCCAAAAGATGTTAGTAAGGTGTCACTTGATGAGGACTCATGGGGAGGGTGGTTATCAAATGGATATAATATCATTACTCCGCCTGGCTATCGTAGGGTTATTAAAGAGGTCATTAGCTCATTTGAGAATGAAATTAATGACCTTTGGGAAAGCTAAACGGGTCTTTGTCGTAATGTTTTCATTACAAGGTAGCACTAACGCCCAGTCTTTTTTCATGGTATAATCCTCTAACTATGTCTTTCATTGCCAAGTTTTTTCCAGATGAATCCAAAAAAATAATAAAGTCACTTTCCCCTATCGTTGAAAAGGTTTTTTCATATGAGGATGAATTAAAAGCACTCTCACATGGCGAGCTTAAGGAGAGAAGTCTCGCGCTCAAAAGTAAAGTTATGGCGGAGCTTGTTGACATTGAAGGAGAAGAGCTTAAAAATAAAGAAAAGAAGGTTCTTGAGGATGTTCTTCCTGAAGCGTTCGCTCTCGTACGTGAAGGTGCTAGGAGGACACTACATATGATGCATTACCGTGTGCAAGTTGTTGGAGGTATTCTACTTCATCGTGGGCATATCGCTGAGATGAGAACCGGTGAAGGAAAGACACTTGTTGCAACGCTTCCGGCGTACCTTAATGCACTCACTGGTCGTGGTGTTCATATTGTTACTGTGAATGATTACTTGTCACGACGAGATGCTGTATGGATGGGGCAGGTATATGATGCACTTGGTCTTACTAGCTCTGTTATTAATCATCAGTCGTCCTTTATGTACGACAGTGTTCATCTTTCTCCTGAAGAAATGAAAGAAGATGATGCTAAGCGAGATGATGTTGGAGCATATAAGGTAGTGTATGACTTTCTTAATCCATGTGACCGACAGGAAGCGTATAGAGCAGATATTACGTATGGAACTAACAATGAATTTGGTTTTGATTACCTCCGAGATAATATCGGATATGACAAAGAAAAGATTACACAGCATACACATCACTATGCAATTGTGGACGAAATTGACTCAATCTTGATTGATGAAGCACGTACGCCGCTTATTATTTCTTCTCCTGCGCAGGAGTCGAGTACTATGTATACGAACTTTGCTCAGATTGCAGAGTCACTTATTGAAGGTGATGACTATACTGTTGATGAAAAACAAAGAGCAATTTCGCTTACAGAAGTTGGTATTACAAAAGCAGAAACAGCACTCAACATTACTAACATTTATTCAGTAGAAGGAATGAAGTATGTGCACCATTTGGAAACTGCCGTAAAAGCAAAGGCACTTTTCCTTCGTGAACGAGAATATGTGGTTAAGGATGGTGAGGTTATTATCGTTGATGAATTTACAGGACGTATGCAGCCAGGACGTCGTTGGTCAGATGGTATCCATCAAGCAGTTGAAGCAAAGGAAGAGGTGAAGATTGAACAGGAGTCCAGGACTCTAGCTTCTATTACATTCCAGAACTACTTTAGATTTTATGAAAAGTTAGCAGGTATGACTGGAACTGCGGAGACATCAAAAGAAGAATTTTATAAAGTATATGGTCTTGTAGTAACACCGATTCCGACACATAACCAAATTAACCGTACCGACCACAGTGATTTTATTTTTCAAACAGAAAAAGGTAAGTGGCAAGCGCTTTCACGTAAAGTAAAAGAACTTCATGAGAAAGGGCAACCTGTTCTTATTGGTACTATTTCTATTGAGAAGAATGAGGCTATTTCTAAGTACCTTGAGTGTGAAGGAGTCCCTCATGCCGTGCTTAATGCCAAGAACCATGAACGAGAAGGAGAAATTGTCGCAGACGCAGGTAAGAAAGGTGCTGTAACCATTGCGACCAACATGGCGGGGCGTGGAGTAGACATCAAGCTTGGTGGTCCACAAGCGACAGAATCAGAACGAGAAGATGTTCTTGGACTCGGGGGACTTTTTGTTATCGGAACAGAACGTCATGAGGCACGTCGTATCGACAATCAGCTACGTGGACGATCAGGACGACAGGGGGATGTTGGTGAGACACAGTTCTATGTGTCACTCGAAGATGATCTTATGCGGGTGTTTGGTTCTACGAACATCAAGTCTATGATGGGGCGTTTTGGAATTCCTGAAGATGAGCCGATTGCGTCCAAGCTTGTATCCCGTGCTCTTGAAGGTGCACAAGAGAAGATTGAAGGATTCCATTTTGATACACGTAAGCACACACTTCAATATGATGATGTGCTTAATCAGCAGCGAACTAGTATCTACGCAAAGCGACGCCGTATTCTTTTTGAAGATGAGGCATTTGTCGATGAAGTGTTGGCTGAACTTATTGAACAGAAACCAGAGCTTGAAGTAGTGCTCAAAGAAAAGGAAAATAAATACGAGCGTGATGCTGTGCATCATATTTTCCGTATCATGATGTTACAAATTATTGATACGTTGTGGATGGAACATCTCGATCAAATGGAGCATCTTCGTTCAAGTGTTAACTTGCGAGCATATGGTCAGCGTGACCCACTTGTTGAGTACAAGAAAGAAGGTCTCAGGGCATTTCGTGCACTCGAAGCATCACTTCGTGGTGAGCTCATTTCATTTATAGAGAATATGGATGGATTCTTTGCGACACAGCAAGCACAAAATAATTTTATTCCAATCATTCCAAGCGTAGAATATGCTAATGCTGGTGCGACACAAAGTGCGCTTAATGTTGGTGATAAGGTGAAGGCTGGACGCAATGATCCATGTCCGTGTGGAAGCGGAAAGAAAGTGAAGAAATGTGAGTGTAAGGAATACGAACATCTACGTAACTAGACATTTTATTATTATAGTTTCTTGTCTACATCTATAGAATAAAATTGATAATTAAATAACCAACAAAACAACCCCGAGAAGGGATTGTTTTGTATTATCCCTACCTCTATTTACAAAACTACAATACACTACATAGCAATGTGTTAATTAATGGTACGTAACAAAACTCAAATGAAACAACTTCATAAATATCTACTAACAAAGAACTGGTACTCTAAATGGAATGGCAACAAGCATAGTAATACTGTCCACTACGCCATCCTCGCTTTTGTCTTTCTTTCAGCGTCCTCAACAACAGTAAGTGGAATCTTAGAGATTGTACGTGTTAACTCTGCAAATCCTGTAGTAGTTACACAAAGGAAATCTACTGCACCAGCATTGGCTAATACAGCTCCACCTATCGTCCAGCAACCAATAGACACTCCCTTTGTCATCGTTAAGTTCGCTCGCGGTCTAGGATCACAGAAGCGTAGTGAAGTAGCCACAAAGGAACGTCTTAATCTCAAGAAGAACATCTCTCAGATAGACGTACAAGTATTTAAGGTAGATGACAATGATACCGCTCAAGAAGTGGTAGATCGTCTTAAACTACGAGGGAAGGGGCAGGTGGAGTATGCGGAAGTGGATCAATTGGTTGCACCTTCATACATTCCTAATGATCCAAGTTTTCCTAGTCAGTGGCATCTTAACAAAATTGGGGCACCTGCCGCATGGGATGCCACTAAAGGTGAGAGAGTAACGATTGCAATTTTGGATAGTGGTGTTGATTGTACTCATCCGGATTTGTCTGCAAATTGTGTACCAGGATGGAATACTGCAAGTAGTACTGGCGACACTAGTCCAGTGTATCCTCATGGAACTGCTGTTGCCGCTACTGCTGCAGAGTCAGGTGATAATGCTCTCGCCTATGCAGGCGTTGCTTATAAGTCAAAAATTATGCCTATACGTATTACTAATGACTCTGTGGCAGGTTGGGCAACCTGCTCGGCTATTGCAGATGGTGTAATTTGGGCTACTGATCACGGTGCTAAGGTTGCATCTAATAGTTACATAGTATCAGGATGCTCAGTTATCAATACTGCCGCTGCATATATGATAAGTAAAGGAGGTATTTATGTACGAGCATCAGGTAATGGTGGTGTTGAGGTGACAGACGCAAATGACGATAATATTATTATTGTAAGTGCTACTGATAGTTCTGACATTAAAACAAGTTGGTCAAACTTCGGGGCATCTGTTGATATTTCAGCTCCAGGAACACCTATTTCATGTATTTGGAATGGAGTCTACAGCAACTGTTGGGGAACTTCTTTCTCCGTTCCTATTGTTGCCGGTGTTCTTGCGTTAGTGTATTCTGTTAATCCAAACTTGACCGGCAGCCAAGCAAAGTCCATCCTCTTCTCCACCGCAGACGACCTCGGCACCACCGGCTGGGACATGTACTACGGCTATGGTCGTGTCAACGCAGCTAAGGCAGTAGCGCTTGCATCCTCAACAATCGGAACTCTAGCAGCGCCAGACACACAAGCTCCAACATCTCCAGTTAATGTAGCAACATCCGGACTTACATCCTCACAAGTAAACCTAACATGGAATCCATCAGTAGATAATGTTCTTGTATCACAATATGTTATCTATCGAAATGGAGTTAAGTTTACAACAACAACAGGAACTACCTACACAGATACCACTCTTGCTCCGTCTACAGCATATACATATACAATATCTGCAAGAGATGCAGCAGGTAACGAATCAGCACAAAGTGCTTCTGTATCAGTAACAACCCCAGCAACACCCCTCACTGTCTCCTCCTACTCAGTAACTGGAAAGACAGCAACTACTGCTACAGTCTCATTTACTACAAGTAAAGCAACATCTGCATATATTAAGTATGGAAAGACAGCAACCTCTCTAACGACACAGGTTCCTTCTGCTACCATCTCAGGGACGTCTCACTCAGTTTCTCTCTCTGGACTTACTGGTCGTACTACCTACTACTACCAAGTAGTAGCAACAGACGGTATTGCTCAAGCACTCTCTCCTGTGACGTCGTTTAAGACAGCGAATCGGTAAGTAACAAAGATCTAAAAACAACACGACACTCACGGTGTCGTGTTGTTTTTATGATATCCCCACCTAAACCAACCACAACAGACATATACTACATAGCAATGTGTTAATTAACAGTAAGTAACAAACCTCATATAATTATTGCATGTACCCTGCTATTTTAATCGAAAAAATAGAAATTCTATATGATACACTAGTTATTAATACTTTTAAAATCATAAATCTACTATCGCATGAAAGATCTTATCAAACCGTTCATACTTACTATTATTACATGGGAAGCAAAAGCTGTACTCGCTCGACACAAACCTTATATTATAGGTGTCACTGGTAATCTTGGAAAGACATCAACCAAGGATGCAATTTTTGCGGTCATGAAAGATCACTACCATGTACGACGTAGTGAAAAGAGTATGAACAGTGAGTTTGGGGTACCGCTTACTATCTTAGGAGAAAAGTCAGGCTGGAATAATCCGCTCAAGTGGTTGATGGTTATTGCTCGAGGGTTTTTTGTTGTTTTTGCAAAAGAATACCCATCACATATTATCCTTGAAATAGGAGCAGACAGGCCAGGGGATATAAGATCTATTGCATCATGGGTAAAGCCGGATATTACTGTTGTTACGCAGTTCGGTCAAGTTCCTGTGCATATTGAGTTCTTCCCTAATCGTGATGCTGTTGTAGAAGAGAAAGGATATCTAGTTAGAGCACTTAAGAAAGATGGATTATTTATCTATAACAGTGATGACAATGATGCAAAGAAGTTACTAGAAAAAACAGAAGCAAAAAAAATGAGTATCGGTATCCATGAAAAGGCAGATGTTAGAGCAGAAAATGTTAGGCTGTATGGTTACCCAATCAAAGGAACCGAAGTTGATATCACTGTTGCAGGCGTAAAGGAACACCTAGTGCTCCCTGAAGTTGTTGGGAGATCTCCTGTCTACTGTGCACTTCCTGCACTAGCTGTTGCTGTGCATCTTAACATCCCTCTTTTGGTTGCGTGTGCCGCACTCCGTGACGGTACAAAACCAAAAGGAAGAATGCGACTTTTGAATGGAATGAATGATTCAGTAATAATTGATGATTCCTACAATGCGTCACCGAAAGCAACAGAGCATGGACTTAAAACACTCTCAGAAATAGAAACAACAGGGCGTAAGATTGCTGTTCTTGGAGACATGCTTGAACTCGGAACTCATACCCATGAGGAGCATTATAAGATTGGGAAGATTGCCGCAAAGTCATGTCATAAGTTGTATGTTGTTGGGATTAGATCGCGAGTGATTGCAGAAGGTGCTCTTGATGAGAAGATGCTGGATGAAAATATTATGGAGTGTGATACATCAATAGATGCAGGTAAAGAGCTTGTACAGATATTACAGCCAAATGACATTGTGTACGTTAAGGGGTCACAGAGTATGCGCATGGAGCGAACAATCGAAATGATTCTTGCTTCTCATCATAATCCAAGAGTTGTACTGGTGCGTCAGGAAGATGAATGGCTTACAAGGAAGTAGTCTTATTTTCTTTTCGTGCAAAAATGTAATAGACAACAAATAGGGTTACAGAGAGGATAAGTACCATTCCTTGTGTAAGTGGAGAAAAGATTCCAATGTACGAAAAGACAAAAGCAAACGGAACGATACCAATGAATGTTGTCACTGCATTTTCTTTCCAGGTTACTTGCTTACTAAAAAGTCCAAGTGTATAGGATAAAATATCAACAGGCAGTGTCATTCGTAGAAATATAAGTGAAAGAAGTTTATGGCGAGGAGAAATGAGAGAGTCTACAAACTTCTGCTCCGTAAGAGATGTATATCTGGTGAGGATGGCATCTCTATACGTTCGTGCCAGAAAAAATGAGATAACAGAACCGGTCCACCAGCCGAGTATACAAAGTACACTTGCAGTAAATGGTCCCCAGGCAACCGCTCCTATAGGGAGGAGGAACATGTTACTCCATAGTGGAATTATGACAGCGATAGCAGCCATAAGTACAAAAAAAACTTTTCCGAGGATGGTGTACTGCCCAGTAATGGAGATAATTGTTGACTCATGTGCGTGAGCTACTATTTCTGCGATGATGAATAAGACAACCATGAGTATGGTGCTTATGAGGAATGATGGAGTGATATGTTTACGCATGTGCTGGTATATCAAGTGTACCCTTTTCCTGCTCTTTGTGCACAGTTTTTGTGGACATGGATATATATATGTGGTAGTATTTCATAACTTGAACATGACGGAACCCCGTTATGCAAGTTGTTACAGGAGAGACAAGTGAATCTTAAAATTAAAGGCCACCACCTCCCGCTTACACCAGCGCTTCGTGAGTGTGTGCATACAAAGTTGGGTGCTGTTGTTCAGAATTTCCCCGGCCAGGTGACAGGGTCGACCGTGACGTTGGGGTTTGAAAATGCGAGGAAAAAATCGCAACGATACTGTGCTTCAGTTGTGCTTCACATCAAGGGAAAAACCTTTCCTCTCACAGAGAAGGGTCCTGACATGTATGCTGCAATCGACGTACTGATGTCACGTCTTTCCGTCCAAATGCTCGACCACAAGAGGAGGCAGCAAAATTTTGCCTGCCTTGCAACATCAGACACCAAGCACCTTCATGCCGAAATCTTCGGTGAAATGATGCCAGCCTGAAGAGTTTGTACTACTCCGAACCAAAGCGCCCACGGGCGCTTTTTTGCTACTCCTATTAAACTCTTCTCTGGTATACTACTTCATATAACGACTATAATTTATTTTCATGGAGACACCTACTATTCACACACTGCAAACGTTCAAGATCGATACCCTTCCTAATCTCGACACTGTAGTTCTTGGGGCACTTGAATTGTTCCAGACTAAAGAACTCCCTCAGATAGAGTTTTCTATGTATGATCGTCCACTGGTTGTTGGGTCAGGTAATGCTGAAGCCACAGGGAGAATTATTTTTGAAAAGATGGATGCTGTTTTTGCTTCAGAAAGTAACTACGAAGAGAAGCTAAAAAACATCCCATCAATCGATGGAGTCGTCCTTTTCTCTGCCTCAGGAGGGAAGCATGCACCGCTCATTGCAAAGCGAGCAAAGGAACTTGGTAAGCATGTTACTTTGATTACTGATGTTGAGCACAGTGAGGCTGATAGATATTTGGATCAAAAGCACCATGATCAGGAATATGTTTTATTTAAAAATCGTGAACCATATACCTACAATACTTCAACGTATATGGGGATGATTCTTTCCTATACCCAGGAAGACCCTTCGCATATAGAAGCATTTATTAAAGAACACATTGCAGGTATGGACTTTAGTAAATTATCAGAATATGATAAGTATTATTTAATTGTACCAACTGAATTCTCTGGCATTATACGAATGTTACAAGTGAAGTTCATTGAACTCTTTGGTCGTAATATTGCGTGTACTGTTGAAACATCGGAATATGTACGACACGCAACAACAGTTGTCCCATCTAAGGAATTATTTATTAGTTTTGGGTATGAGAATACCTCATGGGGTGATGCCGGTGCACGTATGAATATTCCACTTCCAGAAGATGCAGGATATGGAGCAATGATGGCTATTGGGTATTATGTTATTGGTAAACTACAGCAGTCTCAGCCTGATTATTTTAAACAGAATATTGAGAAATATACGAAAGAAATTTCAGAAGTGTTTAGAGAAACGATTCTTCCTATTGTTGAGGCATAGTTTTTTGCCACACTATTATTGATTTTTTACCGAGAGAAGCTTGTCGATATACTCAAAATGTTTTTTAGCGACAGGAGTAATCGAAAGCCTACTTCCTTTTTGTAGGAGAAGCATTCCTTCTAGTTCATTGGTCATACGCATTTCATTGATAGAAAGTAGTCGTGTATATTTTTTAACAAAAGCGATATCAACGAGTATCCAGATAGGCTTAAGGATTGTTGCTTTTTTGTCATAATATAAACTCGCTGGGTTAAACTGAGTTTTGTCTGCATAGGGGAGACTAGCGACTTTGCCTACGCCTATGACACCTGACGGTTTACCGTTAGAGTAGTAGAACAAGACCAGATCATCCTTTTTCATCTGGTCACGCATAAAATTACGCGCTTGGTAGTTACGGACACCAAACCATGCACATTTTCTGTCGCGCTTAAGATCATCTATTGAATATTCCTCTTCTTCAGATTTTACGAGCCAGTAATTCATGGGCACGAAAAATTATCGCTTCTTTTTGGAAGACCTTGGCGCATCTAACTTTCGACACTTACTACTACAGTACTTTACTGTTTCCCAATCTTCTCGTTCCTTGAAGTTCTTTTGTGGATTAAGATCTATTTTGCAAACGACACATTTTTTATCGGCTTTTGTTGTCATGAGAATAATATGCTATTGTCACAGTATACCATATTCATGAAAGCATCTCACCGAGAGCAAGTAAAAAAACTAACAGATATTCCCAATATTGGCGAAGCTATGGTTCGTGACCTTCTTATTCTTAGTATAGTGTCTCCTGATGAACTGAAGAATCAAGATCCATATCTTTTATATACAAAACTTTCCATCATGACAGATGTACAACAAGGCCCTTGTGTTCTCGATACCTTTATTGCAGTGGTCGACTTTATGAATGGAGCACCGAGAAGACCTTGGTATTATTATACGGAACAAAGAAAAGCACACTATGGGAAGTTACTGCTACAGTAGTTAGTTGTTATCTACGCTATAGTCAATAGATATTTCCTACGGTATACTTATTCTTATCGTATGAAAAGAAACAGTATTCTGTTAACAGGCATTATCTCTACTTTTTTTTCTGCTTCTCTTGTATTAGCAGCAGCACCGAGTGAGTGTTCGCTGTTTACTTCAGGGTCAGTGCTTACTCCTTCTGTTGTTCATCCAGATGTTATAAAGCTGCAAATAGTATTGAATAAAGATCCGGAAACTCAAGTGTCAGTATCAGGTGCTGGGTCACCAGGAAATGAGACGACAAAGTACGGTGTTGCAACAGTTGCGGCGGTTAAGCGATTCCAAGAGAAGTATTGGAAAGATATTCTCGAACCTGCCGGCCTTGTTGATTCGACTGGGCTTTTTGGTTCCTTTACTCGCAAAAAAATGCAAGCACTGTATTGTTCTGCTACAACACTTGCTGCTAATAAGCATACTGGATTAATTACTTTTGCAACACCATCCTGCACCATCCCTAAGAACGCAAAGTCATGTGACATCCAACTATCATGGTCATCATCTAATACAACAGCTCCATCAGTGACACAGCTTGGTTCCAAGTTCTCATCACTCCCGACAAGCCCATATATTACACGTACCATTTCTTTCGGTGCAACAACGTTTACACTAGAAGATTCTGGAACTCCGCTCTCAAACAAAACAGCAAAGGCTGTATGTGA
>JAYTBQ010000016.1:0-5225 GCA_043736905.1 Minisyncoccota bacterium
AAAAGCGCTTACGAGGTGTCGCTTGAAAGTGGTATCATTACGAAAGTTCCTCATTTATCAAAGAAGAAAGCGATTGCATTTCGGTAGGGAATTTACCAACTCTATTACTTTACAAAAGTAAACATACGTTATAGTATTCTTGTGTGGCAACCGATATACACGGAGAACCCACAAAAAAAGTAGTGAGGAAAATCTCTTGAAAAAGATACCTCGCAGTTGTACATTCCCAAAAGAGAGACTAGCATGCTGACTGCAGTGAAAACAGAATCCATGAGCACTGAACTCATGAAAACGATTCTTTACAACGCATCTTCGAGAGCAAATGGCCTCGTGATCGTTGTAACGAGCATTCAAGGACGTGAAGTGAACGTCACGATCCGTAACAGTAAACCTGGCACGGTTGTGCAAAAACAAGATGGTCGCATTGGTTTCAATGTGAACGGTGAGAGTTACATCACTGCAAACGAAAGTGCAGGGAAGAAATTCCTGAGATGGATGCAAGAAGCCAACGAGATTGCACACAAAAGAACCGAATACGGCCAACCCGGTTGCTTCTTCCACCGGTGCAACTAAAACACACCTCAAGGTGTGAACAAAGGCGAGCCCTGTGCTCGCCTTTTTTCGTACCTTATTTTTATATTCTTGCTTTACTTGATATCATCAGCAACTTCACTAACATGATCCTTTGGCTTTACTGATTCATAGATCTTGGCAAGATTACCCTTTTCATCAATTAAGAAGCTCATACGTTCAATCCCCATATACTCTCTCCCCATGAACTTCTTCTTTCGCCATACACCATACGCTTCACACATTACACCGTCAGTGTCAGCAAGTAATGGAAAAGGAAGCTCGTACTTTTCTGTAAATTTTTTATGACTCTTTGGCGCATCTTTACTGACACCTACAACAACGAGTCCACTCTCGCTTAATGCTACGTAGTTATCACGAAAGCTACATGCTTCTGTCGTACACCCTGGGGTATCGTCCTTTGGATAAAAGTAGATAAGTATTTTTTTGCCCTTGTACTGTCCAAGTGTATGAGTAACACCGTCTTGGTCTTGTAAAGAAAAGTCTGGTGCAGGTGTACGTAGTTGTATCATATGAAAAGTATAGCAAAAGACAGGTCGATTGTATTGTATGCTTACCGACAACTAGGCGCATTTTTTGCACGTACCATAAATCTCGATTGAATGCGTTGTTACGTTCTTAAACTTCGTACTTTTCTTAAGCATTTTCTTCACTGCATCATCAACAGAAATTCCTTCTATCTTTTCGATAGTCTCACACGTATGACAGACAAGCTGATGTGAGGCACGTCCTGTCTCTAGCTCATAATGGGCATGACCATGATTAAAGTCGAGCCTACGAAGAAGTCCCGCTTCATGAAGTGATGATAAATTGCGGTACACTGTTGCTTGATCGATATTATCTTTCTTGCGAAGTGACTCAATGAGGTCATACACAGTAATTGGTTGCCGTACTTTTGCAACGGTCGCAAGAACAGTGAGACGGTGGTCAGTGACGCGAAGACCTGCTTCTTGCAACATTGTTTGTAGTTCTTCTTTGGTATAGCTTGCCATATGTACGCTATGGTAACATGGGCTCATTAGTTTATGCAAATAACTTGCAAAAGTATCTCTCTCGTTATATAGTATATAGTACGTCACCACTGCGAATGTGGCATCTCGTATCTCCATGAACACTTCTTTCATTCTCATGACGCTCTCAGCGAGCTCTCTTCCTCTCCTTGCTTTTCTAGCACTATTACTTAGGAAAAATCTCTTTTCTGGTAAGTGGAAAGTTATTTTTCTTGGTATTGGACTTCTCCTTTTATCCTTTACAGTCTTTGACACTTTCCGTGAACATGGAGATGATCTTGGTGTTACTGATATATTTGTTGGGGCAGTCACCGCTCTTATTACTGTCTTTATTCTTTCACATTTTAGTCACGGGCATAGTCACGCAAAAGAAGTAGAAGGAGCCAAAGGAATTATTATTAGTGAAGCATTTCATTCACTTATTGATGGTGCGGTAATTGGAGCAACATACCTCGTCAGCCCTCTTCTTGGATATGCTGCAACTATTGGTATCATCATTCATGAACTTCCGAAAATTATTGGAACACTTACAATATTGAGAAGCTTCAACCTTTCCATTAAGAGAACCATCCTCTACGGCATTCTTGCACAAATCGGCTCCCCTGTTTCTGCTTTACTTGTCTACACCGCAGGAAAGCATATTAACCATGAACAATTCCATGCTCTTGAGATAGCAAGCGTCTCATCACTTGCAGCTATAGTTCTCTGGATTGTGTATCTTGAAATTATGTTTCATGTTCATCATAAGCACAGTGATGAACCTCCACAGGATCATTAAGAATTTTTGTGATTCATATTTATGCAAGCTTATCGCAGATAGTACATCTGCGTCTGTACTCTACATATTATTGTATAATTCCTCCACCGATACATATACCATTCTTGTAGAGAACAAGTGACTGCCCTGTAGCTTGTGTAATACTTCCGCCCGTAACACGCATATGATGTCCGTCGATTACCTTTATCTGAGCAAGGGGTGCACGGTATCTCGCACGAGCTTCGTAATCTTCACCTTCTGCAAGGGAAATAGTCCAATTACAATTATCAAGAGTGATGACGTCACCGAGTGATTCTTGTGGTGGAATATGAGATACCGTAATGGTATTCTTCTCTACATCTTTTTCAATAATAAAATAGGGAGCATCTGATGTTGTTTTTTTTGTTACGGTAAACCCGTGTCGTTCACCAATGGTATAGAACATGACACAATCATGTGTCCCAATCACCTCACCCTTTTCATTAAGAATGTCTCCTTCCTTTTCATCAATATATGATTTAAGTAGCGTCTTAACATCAATAGTTCCAACAAAGCAAAGACCCTGACTATCCTTCTTGGAACTAACAGGAAGATTGTACTTAACAGCAAGGGCACGAACATCACTTTTTTCTAACTCTCCAATTGGAAAAATAATTGACGGAAACAGCTCCTTCTTAAGAGTCCATAAGAAGTATGTCTGATCCTTGTTGGCATCCTTACTCACTATTAGTGATGTTCCATTATGCGATGCATAATGACCAGTTGCGATATAGGCATCCCTGTCCTCTTCCTTTACCCATTTCAAAAATGCACCAAACTTTACTTCACGATTACACATCACATCTGGGTTAGGAGTACGTCCTTTTCTATATTCTTCTATCATATAATCAATCACTCCTTCTTTATACTCTTTTTCAAGATCAAGTGTAATAAACTGTATATCAAGCACTGACGCTACACGCATAGCATCAAGCCTATCTTCTTTCCATGTACATTCAATAAAGTCTGGTTGCCAAACTTTTATAAAAACTCCTGTCACATCATACCCTTGTTGTTTAAGAAGAAGTGCTGACACTGACGAGTCAACACCTCCTGACATTCCGACGTATACTTTTTTTTGCTGTAGAGGAGATTGTTCCATTGTTATAATCTAGCACGCAGACACTACAAAACAAAACACAGGACCTGGTCCTGTGTTGTTGTTCGTGATGTAATATTTATTTTGTAACAATACTTTCGATAATAGGTGTTGCTTTATCACTCGCATCTTTTTTGTTTTCAACAACAAGAAGCCAGTTACTATCAACAGTCTTTGCAACATGCCATACACTTCCTTCTGATTCTGCAACATCCCAATTGTACCCACCGATAGTTGTTGTTCCAACTACAGTCACACCTTTTACTTTAGTGATAATGTTGTTAGTAATATAATCAGATGGAGAGTATCCTCGTCCACCTTCATAACTTACGTACATAGCAAGAACTGGAGCATCTTGGTTATCCACCTTAACAAGAGCTCCATCCATAGAGATAGTTGCTGTTGCTGTTTCTGGTAGATCCATTCCATACTCAAGAGTATTCTCTCCTTCGAACATTCTTACCACCTTCCCTTGGAAACTCTTAGAAGTAATTTCTGTAGAAGTTCCTTCTACAACAACCTCCTCATCACTCTTATTCATTTCCTTATTCCCTACAAACAGTACACCACCAAGCGCCACAAGTCCTATAATTATCGGTACATATCTTTTCATATGATTACAAGTATACGCTTCTTATAAAAACATGCAAAAACACATATTTTTCTATATGTAAATACCTTCTCTATTCCAGTTAAATGGAGGTCAAACCACTATCAATGTTATTTAAACTACTTTTTCTTTTAAGCTTTTCATCGAAAAAGACAGAATAATTTCTTGCTAGAAATTTTCTTCTGCCTCGCCTCATCGTCTCCGGCAAGCTTTTTCTCATAAAAAGCTTGTGTTATTTTTAATACAATTATCATAAATATTTACAGATTTATAATAGTGACTAATAAGGAAAGTTTAAGTAAAATTATTTCTCACTATAAAAATTTAGATCTTTAATTTTGCAGTAAGGTGAATGAAGATAGGGATTCTTTGATAGTATCTTTATATTCATCCCACACTGACGTTTTGGTATGAGATGAGGAGATATAGAGACTCCCATTTGCCATATAAATTAATTGGAATGTTATATGATTTGCTGCTGGAACAAAGTATTCTATCAGCCTTGCTTGTTTACCTTCTATATCAACTATTTCGTCATTTCTAAGAACTGCACCATTTATTCCACCCATAAAAGTATTAGCAGGCAGCGTGAAGAAACGACTCTCCATATCTTTTGAAATGGGCATTTTAAAAATAGATATACTAGTTATAGTATTTTCTTTTTTGCCATATGCACTAAAAATGACTGGGAAGTTTTTTGCGACACCATCTAATTTTTTATCATTAATAATCCAACCTTTTGGCACTTTAATACTGAATCCATTTTTACAATCTACAAAGGGGTCACTTTCAAGCTGAAGGCGATCTGACGCGGGATTTGGTTTACTTACAACAGTAGTAACGACAGTCTGAGCAATGGATGTGCTTGCTGTTGCTTGGTTATTTTTACTATTTACATCAACAGTAAGTGTATCAAATGCCACCTTTGATATTTCCTGTTGCTTACGTTCATCGTTTTTGTTAATAACATAATTACTAACATAAAGAATGTCTGCAACAGTAAAGAGTGTGAGAAAAATCAATCTTAGAATCCAGAATCTAATGCAATATTACTAAGTACGTATTAGCATTAGAATTATGTCTACAAAAAATCATTTTTTACTCACTTTTAAGAACCGT
>JAYTBQ010000017.1:0-5220 GCA_043736905.1 Minisyncoccota bacterium
CACACTTTTTACTATTCATACGTTTGAACACCGTTTAAGCTATGTGGTGTATGGGTAGTTTAACAAAGTAGCACCTATCGGGAGCTATATAGCGGAAAAGAGTTTTTAAGCGTAGACTATATTTTGTCATTATCTGTTACTCAACATATAGTTGATAAGGAGAACGTCGTGGCATTGATAACAAACGATCAAGTCAAAAAACTTACTGACGAAATTTTGTCAAAAAACAAAGGAATAAATCCCGACTTGCACTTTACATGTGTTATGTATGACTTAAACCATGGAAATGCTACTGCAGCAGCCGTGATAACAAAGGTTACATCATCTCTTCATGAGACAGTGAAAACCTTCCTTACCCTATTACGGGACAGTGGTTGTTCTTTCGGAAAAATTTTAGCAAGTGACCACAAAAGAAGTGAGGTCTATAGAAACTTCTGAATACTCAAGCTCACAAATCAACCCATCGCGCACACAGTGCGCGATTTCTTACTTGTATAAAATACAAAAAGCGACATCACTGATATCGCTTTTTGTATTTTGTGCTTGGACCCAGGCTCGGTCACGGAACTCCTCATCGCAAGCCCCTCGAGTAGTTCCGCTTTGTTCCAAGAATCGACTTTGCTAATTCGCCCATTCTCGCCTTTCGAATGTGACACAAGTCACATTCTCGTCCCAGCACAAAAATAGAAAAGCTGCATCAATTGATGCAGCTTTTATATTTCTGTGCTGGGACCCAGGCTCGAACTGGGGACCCTTTGCTCTTCAGGCAAATGCTCTACCAACTGAGCTATCCCAGCATTTGGTTATTCTACTACCCACTTATCTATGTGTACGTTTTAACAATCTACCAACTGCATCTTACGACTGCTGTCTTCAGATGTCTTCGAAGCCAAGCTTCTCGAGCTATCCCTAGCATATTGATTATTCTTTTACCTACTCACTGTGTGTACGTTTTAACAATCTACCAACTGCATCCTCAACTTGCTAGCTCCTGCGGCCAAGCCATGAATCTGCTGATTCACATCTTCGAAGCTGAATTACCAAATTCATGTCTTGGACCAAGCTTCTCGATCCATCCCTAGCATTTGGTTATTCCATGACACACAGGAACAGTATAGATTCTATCACACAATGAGAACTGGTTCAATTACCCTTGTGCAGCCTTATTATTGATCTGCAATTGCAGATTTTTTGAACCAGTCAAGAACCTGATTAAGAACTTTTGTTTCTGGTAGCTGGTCTTTTATTTGATCAATCTGATCAATAGTTTTATCTACTTGAGCACCCCCAGTAGATACTGCATTAATAACCGGTCTTACAAAGTAATACGCTCCTCCGATGAAACCAAGAACCACTAACCAGTACAAGATACGAAGCACTGTAGCAAAATTCTGCTGACGACGAAGCGTCTTAAGAATCTCATGATTCTCACGTGTTAATTCATAGATTTCATCTAATTTTTCTTCATTGGTCATATGCCGTCTTTCCATCTGAATAATTATAGCACCAATACTCAATTAAATCTGCCACATCTTCACAGAAAATCATAACGTGCGTGAGAACCATACTGTATACTTTGTAGATGTATCATAAGCAGTTAACGAATCACATCCTCAAGCAAAGAAGTCTCGGTGAGTCAGATAATGTTATCAAGAAAAATCTTACTGCCGAAGACTGGACTCCAGAAGATATCACCATTGCTTTTCACTATGCTGACAATCAAGATGAGGTTCGTCACTTTTCTCTTAAGAGATTCTTTCAGTCAGAAGTAAAAGAGACAACATTCCTTTTTGTTGTCGTTCTCAGTCTCGCAACCTCACTGTTTTTCTACTTCCAAAAAAGAGAGGTAACCTTGGCCTACGAGCTACAGCTTCCTGCAATCCAAGAACAGAATCAGGTACGCTTTACCTATGGTGTGCAGTCCAACCTCTCGCACCCTGATTTCTTTGCAAAAATAAAGAATCAACTCATCGAAAAAGATATAACCTTCGTCGAAGTTAACCTATCAGAAATGGTGGCACGTGTTCATAAGAATGGAACAACCACCGTTGAAGTAAAAGTGAAGACAAAAGGCAAGGAAGGCTCATGGTGGGAAACACCAGCTGGACTCTACAAGATAGAAACCAAAGAAAAGACGCACTACTCAAGTATGGGCCATGTTACACAACCATGGAGTATGCAGTTCCAAGGCAACTTCTTTATTCATGGATGGCCTCATTACGATGATGGTCGCCCTGTTGCTTCAACCTTCTCTGGTGGCTGTATACGACTATCTGACGAGGATGCTAAGAAGATATTCGATGAAGTTACTGTCGGTACTCCAATCCTTGTTTACGAAAAGGATTTTATTCCCGATACCCACACCTATTCAGAGATTAGACCAACCATCAAAGCTGCATCATTTATGGTGGCAGACATTCTTAATAACTATATTTTCCTCGACCAGAACAGATCAGAATCAATCCCTGCAGAGAACATCACCAAGTTCATGACGGCACTTGTTGCCACCGAGTACATCAACATAGAAAAAGACACCACCATTAAGAGTAGCTCTCTCGTGGATACAAAAACTCCTCGCCTGTCTGCTGCTATGACTATCAACGTCTACCAGCTCCTCTTCCCTCTTCTTCGTGAATCATCCAACGAAGCAGCTGAGGCAATAGCATCGCTCTATGGAGAAAGAAGTTTTGTTAAGCATATGAACGAGAAAGCAAAAGCAATCGGAATGAACAATACAACCTTTGTCGACCCAACAGGAACCTCAGCAAAAAATGTCACAACACCGGAAGACATCTTCATGCTTGCGAAGTATATTTATAACAACAGAAGCTTCCTCTTTAATATCACATCAGGAAAAGTGAAGACATCAACCTACGGAGAAAGCATCTTTGACAATCTCGAACAGGCTAATGAACTCATTGCTCAACCATCATTCTTCGGTGGAATAAGCGGCGTAAGAGATAACGGCACGGGATACAATATGAGTGTTTTTGAACTCACCGTCGGTGGTGTCAAACGACCAATTCTTTTCTTATCACTTGATTCTAGCGATTCGAGAAATGATGTATTGCAAGCGAAAGAGTTTGTACTGGGAAGGTATAGGTAAAGTTATCTCTCAAATCAAATACCCTGAGGCAGAGTCTCGAGGTATGAATACGAAATACAGACACAAATTCAGTTGACCGACGCAGCGCGTCTGAGAATTCTTTCGATTAAACCTATGTATCAAGTACGAATTCACTTTTTATCAGTGTCTGTGTTCCATAATTTCAACTCTTCACGTAACTTGTATGTATTTCCATGTGAAAGCAATCCAAGATATGAAATTATATTTTTCTCACCCACTTTTGAAAACATTTTTCTTTTTGTTGCTGTTCTCAACACTCTATGTTTTGGAAAATGAACCCATCCTAAGAAATCAATACCTGAAGCGAAGGTATCGATGGATACTTTGTTTGGGTGCAGAGAAAGATAGAGATTACTCGTCAAAAAGTCTTCGACTTTTTGATGGAGCATTTCTAGCTCATTTCTATCAGTCGAAAGAATCACAAAATCATCTGCGTACCTGATGTAGTATTTCGCTTTCAGTCTATGCTTCATAAACTTATCAAACTCATTCATATAAATATTCACAAAAAGCTGTGACGTGAGGTTGCCGAGCGGTAAACCTTTGCCATCTTCAATAGAATGAAAACTCTCGACGACGGTAGTAAGTAGCCAAACAATATCTTTGTCACTAATATAACCCTCTAGAATATCAAGCAGTATTTTCTGATCTATCGAAGAAAAGAACTTTCGTATATCGCACTTGAGTACCCAACAAGTCTTTGTGTGATTTTTTGATACTTTTCTCGCAAAGTACTCGAAACGTTTGAGTGCTCTATGCGTTCCTTTGTTTACCCTACATGAGTAGGAATCAGTAACAAAAGTTCTATCGAAAAATGGGTATAGTATACGATAGATAGCATGATGAAGCAGTCTGTCACGAACGGACGCTTTATGAATATTTCGTGGCTTTGGGTCAGAGATATTGAAAGCAAAATAGTCTCCGTGTTTGTAGACTCTGGTGACGAGATCGTGATGGAGTGACAAAATATTACTCATGAGGTTACGCTCAAATATCTGCACGTCAATACGTGACTTTTTACCTTTCTTAAATTCCTTCCAAGCCAAGAGTAAATTCTCGAGCGAAATGATATTATTATATGAATGATTAAAAATAATTCTCATCCTGTGAAGTCTACCCCCCCCCGCAATTACTACCAGTGCTTGAAAAGTTAAAAAGTGGGTATATGACGTGGGTACAGCTGTACCAAATACTTCCCAAGTATCATAGATACACACTTGGTCAGAAAATTGATCAACTTCTGATTGAAACTATAGAAGCTGTGGCGGGGGCATGCTTTCTCTCGAAAGACGAGAAGTCTCCGTGTGTGCGTATTGCCATACGAAAAATGGATACGGTAAAAGTATTGTTACTCATACTCTGGGAGAGTAAGTCAATTGATGATAAAAAGTATATTGAGATTTCAATACCTTTGGATGAAGTTGGCAGAATGCTTGGTGGATGGCATGGGCAACTCACAAAACAAAACTCTCCTGCAAGAGGAGAGAAATGAGATAGTTGCGAGAACGGCGGACGGATTGTTGGCATTCCACTGATTGTCGAGCCAGTTGTAGTTCCAATTCCACTTGCCATCGTTCCAGTACAAGTACAGGGCGTAGCGGTTGCCGTTCGGGTTCCGAAGGATTGTATAGAGTGCCTTCCATTCCACCACCCCTTGAATGCTCTTAAGGTTGTATAGTATTCGGCATCTCATTCAGCAGAATGACCTACTGGGATAATGCCCTAGCACTCTATACCAAGTATCTTCATTTTTGAATCAGCAGATTCACGTCTGAATTACCAAATTCATGGCTTGGCCATAGGGACGTAAATAAATCTGCACATACACCACTCTACCTTAAACCGTGATCTAAGATACTCTCAATGTATGGATACTGATTTCGGTAGCGAGCAACCGTAATCGCTCACGTATTCACCTACTCTCAATGTTAATTGTAACATTTGTCAAAATATAAAAATGAAAAAGTCCCGCGTGGAGTACCACGCGGGACAAGGACTAAGGTCAAAGGGTCCAAGTGCTAATTGAGACCAAAGTGACCGAGTTCTAAGTTCTAACTTGCGAGAACGGCGGACGGATTGAAGGCATTCCACTG
>JAYTBQ010000018.1:0-5191 GCA_043736905.1 Minisyncoccota bacterium
GTTCTTAAAAGTGAGTAAAAAATGATTTTTTGTAGACATAATTCTAATGCTAATACGTACTTAGTAATATTGCATTAGATTCTGGATTCTAAGATAATATAATTTTGTTTTACTTATGTCAAGCAACAGAATAGTATCAAATTGGATCCACAGAAGAAGTAATCTAATCAACAGGAGAATGTTATGCAGAAGAATCCAGAAACCTTTTTCATGGAAATGCTCGGGCCACTTGCGTTCATAATAGCAACGCTGGTGGCGGTACTCATGCATTTTATTAAGAACGCAAATGAAAGTGAGGAAGCGATATACGCGAGACTGGAAGCAGGTACACCAGTAAAGTGTACTGAAACGATAGTGCGTCGGCCACGAGGAGAAACATACAAAGGTTATATCGTGAGGCTTCTTGATAAAGATGGCACTGAATGGATGTATCAAATAAATAGCAGCCACAAACTTGCAACGTTTTGTGAACGTAATCTGAGTATTGCTACAGGAGAATGAAGATGAGTTCTGAGAATCGTGGATGGTATCATGACGATTTGGTTATGATGTTTGCATGGAATGTGTTACTTGCACTTGCTAGTTGTGATACTCGTATGCAAGGAAATGAAGAGGTTCTTGTTATCTACTTCCTTGTTGTTAATGGGATGTACCTTAGTAAGATTTTTCTCTCTGTTCTTTTGAGAATGCTACTGTATACGTGGAGTAAGCGAAATAGACTAAATAGAGAACTAAGAAGAGTGAGGCAGTGGAGCAAAGACTTCACTCTCGATAGAAAAGCTTTTGCAATATGTTTCAAATGGTTCTTTGCTCTTGCTTCTTCCTTTGCTTTATTGTTGTATGCAACACCAGAAGATGGATGGGGTATAACGTGGATCCTTTTCACTATCTTACTGTGTATGTACTTTGTTTCTCTGATTAGTCTATATCAGCAAGAGGTACGGAAATATAATGATGAAAAAAGAGAAGTGTTTAGGAAGTAGTTGGTGGAAGAAGTGGAAAGGGGGAAAGGTTGGACACAAATGCGCGGCCAGAGGCCGCGCTTTTTTATGTTATATACTTGTCCACGCTCTCACTTTAGAACGTTCTAGAATACTTTGTCGAGAAGTAGATAACATTTGGAGAGTTACCTGCCCTTTTACCTGCTGGTAGCATACCAATCTCAAAACCATCTAATGAGGATCCTTCTTTTTTACAAACTAAAGAAAAAGATGCCATCGGGGTAAGTTTTTTACCGTCTATTGTGTACCCGTACTGTACCCCAAGCTTAGGTACAAAGTTGAGACAGGTCTTAGGTATTGGAATATCTATCTTAACTCCCGCTGTTACGATAAGTCTGTTCGTATCCTGAATTGCCTTTTGTGTTGATGACCAATTCTTATCAAGGTTCGGATTGTATCCATCATGAATGTGAACACTGGTTTCTTCGACTTTGCGTACTTTGTTTAAATCAGGTGCGCCATACCCATTACTATTATTAAATATTGATAGAAATGGAGTTGTCTTTACTGGATTGCCAGTTATTCGTGCATGTTCTTTTTGGCATACCTCTATGGTATATGTTGGGTGTACGTTATTGTATGGGGTTTTGTTTACTTTTCCATCTGTGTCTATGTGTACAGAGCTGAGAAGCTTGGTATTTGCTTCAACTGACTGCGGGTCACATCCAATCATGGAAGAAAATCGCTTACCAAGCTCTTTTCCAAGAGGCTCAAGGGCTTTCATTGTTACATAAATTTCTTTGTTACCAATTGCTTCCTTGTTTCCACCTTGAACATCCGTATTAATAGTTGAATCAGATTTTGTTTTTGTAAGTAAGCCTGACCCTGCATATTTTCCATCTATTAGTATTTCCCCTCTATATTCATGCTTGCTTGCCTCATTTGAGATAAAGAAGTTAGGGCGACTTGCAAAAATTGGCTCTAAAGCCTTAAGTTCTTCTTGCAGCCTAAGAAATGTTGCTTCATATTGTTTTGATGAGAGTTTCGTACTTAGAATATCAAGCTTTGGTTGTATATCACTTACCTTAAACATGTTTGGATTACTTATCTTCTTAAGGGTAAGGTCGAGAGGCTTTATGTTAACAAAAGGATCTTTGATAAATGTGCCATCTTCACCCGTATCTAAATGTGGAACCTCCCCAGTTGGATTATCAATTACTGGGGCAAGTGCAAGAATGCCATCAATAGCCTTAGACGCTTCAAGATCAGCAAAGAGACCCTCTTGTATTGTAATTGCCTCCTTAAGCATGTTTTGGTATGCTTTTGCTTCAATGCTATTTTCCTGTGAAGAAGCGGCAATAAGAGAAGGTTCAGACACTCCTTGGTTGGTATCCTTTGCCTCTGCTGCTTGAGGAGTAAATAGATGAGCAAGGGCAAGTGTTGATAGGGAGAGTAGTTTTTTTATGTTTGCACCTATTTTACGTCTGTCGATTGCTTGCTCGTTGGTTTCTGGAGAGTTCCCTGTCTTTTCATTTGTAGTACTTGGCACTGTATTGTTGCTTCTAAATGGATTGAACATAATAGTAGATAGTGTTATTGATATGAATACGTGCACTCTGCGATTCTTTTTGTATATGTATAAGTATACATTAACTATGTCAGTATCATATGTTTCATTTCGGTGTATACTCTCATCTACATGAAAGAAATTCCTTCTAGTTTTTTATATGAAAGGTTGCATCCGATAACAAAAATACTTCTAGAAAAAAGAGGGGTAAATGATAAACAATCGGCATACGAGTTCCTCTTTCCTTCATTTGAAGATCATATTGGTGACCCTTTCCAGATCTATGGGATGCAAAAGGCTGTTGATAGAGTTATGCAAGCATTGAAAAACAATGAGAAAATAGCAATCTACAGTGACTATGACTGTGATGGAGTTCCAGGAGGGGTACTTCTCCGTACATTCTTCGATGATATTGGGTATCCAGTTACTATGTATATACCACACCGTCATAATGAAGGGTACGGGGTGCATATACATGCTATCGATATATTAAAGGAGCGCGGAGTGACACTTATTATCACCGTTGATTCTGGTATCGCAAATATCGATGAAGTTTCGTATGCGAAGTCTATTGGAGTGGATTTTATTGTTACTGATCACCACTTGCCTGTGACGGCAATCGCGGAAGATGTGCAGAACGAACGCGGAAGTGATGCGGAGGGTACAGAAAAGAAGTTAGGAAATAAAAAAGCCAAAAGCAAAAAGACGACAGCGGGTGGCGGCTCTCCATACCAAGTTGTGCCGGATGCCGTTGCTGTCCTTAACTCTAAGCAAGATGCATGTACATACCATGATGACATGTTATGTGGGTGTGCTGTTGCTTGGAAATTATCGTGTGCGATTTTAGCATCACTTCGTGACGCTAAAATTGCGCACGATAACTTCTTCGCGGAAAAGATAGAGAATCAGCGCGGAAAAAACGCAGAAAAAATACAAAATGAAAGTCAAGAATATATAAGCGTTCTTGAAAAAGTTGCCACATTACCTGCTGGTCATGAGAAATGGTATCTCGACTTGGTTGGTATTTCAACCATCGCTGACATGGTTCCGCTTGTGAAGGAGAATCGAGCACTTGCACACTATGGTCTCAAGGTGCTACGTAAGACGAAGCGTCCAGGGCTCCTTCATATTTTTAGTGAGCAACGGATGAAGAAGGAGTTCCTCATTGAGGATGATATTGCTTTTACTATTGCACCACGCATTAACGCTGCATCTCGTATGGGGGACCCGATACAGGCACATCAGATGTTGTATGAGAAAGATAAAGAAAGTGCAGAAGGCTATGCAAGAGATCTTGAAGATTTAAATACACAAAGAAAGGGAGAGGTGAAAGATATTATCTCAACAATATCATTTAATCATGATGTGTATTCAAACGACGTTATTGTTGTTGGTGATATGAGTTGGGGGCCGGGAATACTTGGACTTATTGCGCAGAAGATTATTGATGAGACGAGTAAGCCTGTTTTTGTATGGGGCTGTGGCGACAGCCAATCTGTCGCCACAGGAATTGATGAGTCTTCTCATGAGAAGGTTGTCCTCAAAGGATCATGTCGTTCTCTTGGAGAAGTATCTGTTGTTGATCTTATGGCTCATGTTGGTAAGACATCATCAGGAGGACTTTTTGAAGGATACGGCGGACATGAAGGAGCGGGAGGATTTTCTCTACTTTTTGAAAATGTTGAAAAATTATCTGGTGCATTACATGAGGCACTAAAGCATGTTCCAAAAAAAGAGATTGGTAGCCAGGAAGTGCAGATTGATGCTGTAATAAGCATTGATGATATTAATGATGTTACCTATAATGCAATCGCAGTGCTTGCACCATTTGGAGAGGGGAATCCTAAGCCTGTCTTTGAAATACAAGATACCAATGTCCTTGCAACGAAATGGTTCGGCAAGAAAGGAGAGCACTTTGAAGTTGTCTACGGAACGTCTCGGGGAGGAAAAGTAAAAGCAATACAGTTCTTTGCTTCGAAGGATATAGAAGAAAAGGTGAGCAGAAAACATTCAGCGCTTGTTCATATAGAACGAAGCTATTTTGCAGGAAGGGTGGAATTGCGGATGAGGATTGTGGAGGTGAGAGGGGTAGATAGCTATTAGGCATTAGCTGTTAGCTTTTAGGTGGAATACAGAAAGGGGCGCCTGTAGGCGCCCCTGAAGTCAGATGGCATGTCAGATATGAAGGCCAAAGATGCTGAGCGCATCTTTTATGCCAGCAAGGCGCCCGTTGATTAGGCCATAGAGAAACCCGAGGGTACCGAAGAACAATAGGTTTATTCCCACTGCCTGGAACATGAAAGGTCTGATTGAACCAAATCGGTTCAATCGCTGGCGCCAGTGATAATAGAGGAGGCATAGACCTCCAACCATGATGAAAAGCAGTCCAAGAAGGATTGGTGTACCGTCTTTCATTTCATCTCCTCACCCGAGTGCCGCTCGGGAAGTCGGTGGCATTTCCCAGTATGTATCAGTTCGAATCATCGGGAGTTTTTGCCGTAGATCTCGCTGAAGTACGGACCCACAATACCCATTATGAATTTTGCTGCAGAGTCTGAAGAAGCGACCTTCATCTCCATGTTGAGCTCTATTGAAAGATTTTTACGGAGCTCAGACAGTAGCAGTTTTCTCCGCTGGAATATCTCACTCGGCATAGTTCCCTCAAGTACATCAAGAGAAATCA
>JAYTBQ010000019.1:0-5150 GCA_043736905.1 Minisyncoccota bacterium
TTCACGGTTCTTAAAAGTGAGTAAAAAATGATTTTTTGTAGACATAATTCTAATGCTAATACGTACTTAGTAATATTGCATTAGATTCTGGATTCTAAGCTTGATATTGATTATGGAGACTATTTTCAATATGAAAGAAATGCTACACTAAAATAATAGATATTATATGGAAGTACATGACACAACTCTAGTGAAGGACAGTCTTTCTCCTGAGGAAATTGCAGAGAGGGAAGAGATTGATGACCTTATCCTTCAGAATCAGACAATGGATGCCCTCATTAAGGGTCTTACTGGGGATATTGAAATTTTTAAAAATGATAAAGAGGGGAGATGGACCCCAGCTGATATTGTGCGGTTCACTATGCAACTCAATATCATGAGAGATAAGAAGAGTCGTAACCTTGCAGCAATCAATCTGATTATTAAAAGACAGAAGCTTCAGTCAATAAGCAACAACACTCACAATGAATGAAACTAGCCCAAAAATCTGGGTAGGGGGTATATGCATTAAGGATGGCAAGGTACTTCTTATTCACAGGATAAATAAAGAACGGTTATTCCATCAAGAATACTTTCTCTTTCCAGGAAAAAATGTCGATGAAGATGAGAGTATAGAAGTAGCGTTACTAGAAGAGTTCAAAGATATTGCCATAATTGTGAACCTTGGAGAATTGCTCCACTCACGAGACGAGAGTGGAGATGTGGCCGAATATTACTATCTTTGCGAACATGTGCTTGGTGAACCTATTATGCCTCAACTGCCGGATGCTGACACAAAGGACCAGAAGCAATTCTTTACGCCAATGTGGGTATCCCTTAGTGAGCTTGAGGACCTTATGATATATCCGGAGTCAGTAAAGAGACATCTCATTGATGAGATTAATGGAAGAGGGGAGTAGTTGAGGAATTCTCACATTTATCCACTTCATGCAGACACTATGTAAATAAAGTAAAAGGGGATATACTTTTCTTAATATGCATGGAAATTCAATGGAACAAAATTTAATACAGGAATCTGGTGAAGACAGTATATTGTTTCAAGAAAAAAGTGATGAGGAAGTCATACTTCCTCCAAAAAAAGGAGAGTACAAAGAAGATGTAACTGACAGTCTCCGAAAACAAATTTCTGAAGCTAGGATAAAATTTATAGAAAAGGAGATTTCTCTTCTGGAACAAGAATTAATTACTGCTTCAGTTGGAAATCTATCATTGCTCGCCAAAATACCAGAGGTTCTAGGAAAATTCAGGAAAGTTATAATGAATGCTCCTGGAAATAAAGATGAGCTTAGGGAGCTTATCGTACAAAAAAAGAGGGAGCTTGCTACTATTAAGGCAGAAATAACTACCGGCAACATTGACTATGGTACAGTTGATCAAATGTACAAACATCATTCATACCTAGAGAATGCAACCATACAACTAGGAAATCCTCAAAAAGCATTCATTGTCGGTAAAAATAGATCAGATGAGGAAGATACATCCCCTGTTTTAGAGCATTCAAATGAAGATACAGTTCAACAAGAACATTCTGGGAATAGCGTGACCAAAAAAATAGTTTTAGAAGATGTGATTCCTGAGGAAAGAAATAGCAATGAGGAAGTCCAACAACCAAAAACTATAGAAGAGCTTAGAAAAAATGGCATCTTCGACCTAAGAACCGAAAAAACCGCAAGAGAACTTGCGGATTTAAAATTTAAATTACCTGAACTTAAAAAAGCATTAACTGATGCCAAATTACACAATAAGAAGGATAATCAAGAAGTGTTAGACGCTCAAAATGAGCTTGGTAAAGCACAAGAAATTATTGCAAAAGATCAAATAATGCTCAACGCATTGCACGATTCTGGCTTTGTTGAGATGTTTACTGACATGTCTGATGATGAGCTATTAAAGAAAATGCAACAATTGGAAAAGAGAGTTAACGAAGAGTTTGTTCGACAGTCAACACTTGAAAATGATTTCCGAAAAGCTGAAAATTTACTAAGCACAAGGAAAGCACAAAGAAGAGAACTTGAGGAAATTGGAGGTGATACCCTTGAAAGGATTAATAATAATTTTAGTCTTACAGGTGCCGAGGTTGATGAGCAGGGTATAAAATTTTCTGAAGATTTTTTTGCAGCACATCCAATTTTACATGAAACAGATGAAATGATGGACAAAAATTACTTAAATGATGTTTATGGTCCACCTAGAACCTTTGTACAAGGCACCGGTAAAGATATCTATGAGAGTGATTTTGTTATACGAGCAGAAGAGAGTCAGGAATACCTTCGTAAGGTACTTGCTGAACGGGCTGCAGAGCGTCTTGCTACCCAGAAGCCAGAGATTAAGGTCCTTCAACCTAAGAGTGACTTTGAAGTACTGTTTGAAGATTTACGTACTGTAGAGGCAAAGGCTACTAATTTTCTTGCAAGATATGATGTTGACGCCGCAGCTAATGATTCGACTAACAGAGAAGCAACAAATGAGCGCCTTAGCTCACTGCGTCTGAGTAAAGATAATTTCAAAAAATATGAACTTCTCATCAATGCTGCTACAGAGCGACTTACTGCACTGACTGCTATAAGTACAAAACTCGGAAAAGAACTTAAATTTGCAACTACATCATCTGCTAGCATTATCAGGCAACAACAAGTTGAAAATCAAGGCAATATACTGGAACTAGATAAGGAGATCAGTGCGTTAAAGGTAACTATTTCTGCAAAGACAAAAGAATTACTAGATGATATTAATTATCTACAAGCTGTTTACTATGGCGGCACGGAGGTTGATGGTGAGTACTATGGTTCTCTTCCGCAGAAAAGAGGGGCAGGTAAGTAACCATTTTGGGCATTCCAGTTGCTATAAGCATAAGAATGCTTTTATTTTCTATATATTTCTCACCATTTCACTCTGTGTTATAGTAGATTGATTTTATTTTTAGTTGACAAGTAGTAAATTATAGTGTATACTATAATTGTTATAACTACGGGGACCTCCCATGAGTCAAGAAGCAATTCTTGAATTATCGGGGAGTGATCCCCAAGCAACGTTAGAACAGTTACAAAGAATGGAGAGAGATCTCCATTCACTACGAGCAATCGTAAACTCTGGCCAAGTGGTGGCCAACCAAGCAATCCAGCTTGTCGAGAAGACAGGCACAGTCAACGAGCTTTCGAAGTTCAAAGGACTTAGAGCCTCACTCCGTGGGGCACTTGTCAGGCTGAACAGGTCAATGATTCAGGTCGTATAGACCCACCAACACAAGCGACACGAGGTAATATCTCTGTATCGCGACGCGCGACCCTTTGGGTCGCGCGTTTTTCATTATAAAAATACAGAAGTTAGCAATTGTTCAATTCTTTACTATTTACACATCGACTTATTTTTGTGGTAGACTTTACCAATATGGACATGTCACAAGAACAATTAAATAACCCATCAGAGAATCATGAGGCATTATTGTCTATCAAACCAAAAAACACTGATTTCGAGGCGTTTGAAAAATTACATGCGGGAAAAGATGCTGAAGCCTTAACAGTAGCACTTAAAGGCCTACAGGATGAGTTAGACGCACAGATAAGAAGTGCGCCAGATATTAATATCTATGATCTTGGCCTTGATGGTGGCACATTTGTAGATGAGACTGAAGGACTTCACAAGGAGGCAGTGATTGAAGCAAAGATAAAAATTATCAAAAAACTTATTGATGCTGAAAAAAAATACGCTATTCACTAGCAAGTGAGGAGACGGTCATTTACAGTAGGGCTTACTCAAGTGAATAAAAAGAAAAAACGCACCTACGTGCGTTTTTTCTTTTACAGAGTAAGTAAAATTACTTAACTGCGTCCTTAAGCGCCTTAGCGGCAGAGAACTTAGGAACCTTTGTCTTAGGAACATGTACGATCTCACCAGTCTTTGGATTGCGAGCTTCACGAGCCTTTCGCTCCTTTACTGAAAACTTTCCAATACCAGCAATAGCAACTTCATCTCCTTTTGAGAGTGTCTTAGTAATAGTGCTGAAAATTGTTTCAACAACTTCTTCTGCTTGTACTTTTGTTGAACCGAGTACGGCGTGCACCGCTTCAACGAGACCTGCTTTGTTCATATGAGTGAATGATTATGAGAATGTGTTTCCTAGGTACACACCCTCAAGAATAAATTTATTAAACTCCTCGTATGCATACTGCAAACGATGGGATGTAATAAGTATAGTATGCACAGGGTTTTTGGCAAGTCATAAAGACACAGTACTATAGATTGTCAAAAAGTATTACTTTTTATTTGCCATGTGCCAGAGTACATCGAATTGTAATTTCATGAGTGCTGCGAATTCTTTTGAGTACACAATGAAACCAAAAACTTCCTTGTGTGAAGAAATGAATGACACTCTGTCACCATAAATTGTATACCCCATTGTCCATTCCATTCCCTTAGGCAAAAATCTTCGGTGTGTCAGAATATCCTTATTTTTCAATATGTATTCGTCCTTCGGTGTCATAGTGCGTGGCCACAGTGTATGTAATGTTAACTTGTCACGTATACGCTTGTCATTGAAACGAATAAGGGTTTCTTTATCAATCACCTTTATCATTTCTTCATGTGGCAAATAGCATGTACCGTCTATCCCTTGCTCTGTAACAGGTCGTGAATACTGTAACTGAGGTCCTTCGTTCTTTTAAAAAACGTAATAACAAGCGCTTCTGTTTTTGTTCGTTTAAGCAGTTCTGGGAGCATAAATGTGAATAACCTCTCATGTTCGGTGAGTGAGGTTATTTTTTCGTTGAGTGCTTGCTTAACTGTTCGAACATCATCAATTGCAAAAAACATTTTGTTATCTATCTTCCTTTCAATGATTAATCCACGCTGTTTGAGAATTGCTAAATGGTCATAGGTAGAGGGGCGAGTAAGATGCAAACAGTTAGAGAGAAGTCTCACTGTTGCTTCTCCGTTCTCAAGAAGATCCTGATAAATTTTTGACGATGTCGGAGTAAGGTCAAGGTCACGTAAAATTGATTCGATACTTATGCTAATATGAGCAGCTAACGATTTCTTTGCCCAGCCGAAGATTGCAAAGAACGAAGGCTCTGCTGTTGAAATGTCGAGAACAGAAGCTGTCAACAAGTGATTATCTGAGGGCTGTTTATATACGAAGCGGGGTTCGCTTCGCG
>JAYTBQ010000020.1:0-5054 GCA_043736905.1 Minisyncoccota bacterium
CACGCCGCCAGCGTTCATCCTGAGCTAGGATCAAACTCTATTTAATAGAGTGTGACAAAAGAAAAACAAAAAAATGCACAATTTGTGTAATGTATGTGAAGCGTCACTTCTTACAAAAAAATAAAACTGAAGTGTTACCTAGAGTTTGTTTTCGTCTGTAAGAATAGCTTCGTATTTACTTGTCAAAGTGACTACAATTACTACTCACTGCTTATCAGTAAGAAGTAGTGCTATTCTATACGAAAGATAAAGCAAAGTCAAGGAAATTCTCTAACTCTTAGCTTTTAGTCGTCAGCCTTTAGCTAAATACGAAATTCTGCCCAAGAATGGGCATGATTTTAAAAGCTAACAACTAATGACTAACAGCTAAAAGCATTACCCTTTGAGACATAGTTACCCACAGCAACCTCCTAAAAAATATCTGGTATACTAATCACTAATGACAGAGATTAATCCCATTCCAATCGTAGCAATTGATGGGACATCTTCCTCTGGTAAAGGAACCATTGCGAGTCTCCTCGCAAAAAAATTAGGATATCGCTATCTCAATTCTGGAGCTCTTTACCGGCTTTCAGCACACCTGGCAATCATTAACAACATAGACATCAGTGACCATACCGAAGACAACTTGAATAAAGTTGTCTCTCTTATTATTGAAGAAAGTAAACACATTGATTTTATTGATAAGCAGGTGATCTATAGAGGCACTGATATCTGGCCAATTTTAGCCTCTGAGGATGCTGGTGTTAACGCGAATACCATTAGCTTCTACCCACCACTACGTTACGCTATTAGAGAATTCCAGCGGGGCAGAATAGTATCTCCCGGTCTTGTGGCGGAAGGGCGTGACATGGGGACTGAAGTGTTTCCAGAAGCGATTGCAAAAATCTATTTAGATGCAAGCGTTGAAGCACGAGCAAAAAGAAGACTTAAAGATGAGGAGAGAAGAAACTCTGGTAAAACATATGAGACACTTTGTGGTGAGCTGCAAAAGAGAGATGAGACTGATAAAGGCCATGTTGTTGGCGCGCTGCGACTTGCAGCGGATGCATTTTTTATCGACACGAGCGCTATGGCGATTAATGAGGTACTTGATGAATGCATAGAGTGGTGTGTTCAAAAAGGTTTACATATACAGTAGTAACTGCCGATAACAATATAACCTGCACCACTATTATTTTATACAAAATCGCTCTACCGTGAATACATGGGTACAAAAAAGCGTAGCCGTTGGCTACGCTTTTTTGTATTTACATTATCAATATTTATTATGGGTACAGTGTCCTATTTCTAAGTAGTGATGGAGAGAAGGTATAGTCCTGAAGTGTACTAATGCCTCCTTGTGCACCAATATAATCACCGACACTAAATAGTGGTCGCTTACTGTCTGCTGACACATACGCAGTAGACGGAGTAATTGTCACATTCCAGACACCACCAATTGTTCGAATAGTTAATACGTTGCCATTAACAGATTGAATAAATCCTCGAACAAGAATACTCCGTTGATCGATTTTAAGAAGATACTTTGAGGCATCAACATTAGCTGGAACAGGAGTACCAGTTGGCATAATCACACATCGAGACCCACTTACAACGTATCCAGTAGAACAGGTCGGCACCACACCATCTCCTCTTTTTACAAGAATAACAGGAGTAATTGGATCAACGTATATAGTAGATGTTGCTGTGCTTGTTGCAGTTTCCGGGGAAGTGACAGGGCTTCCAATATCCGGCAAACAGATACTGCCGTTCCATATTGATCCTGAAATGCAGCGAGATGTTACTGACTTTGTATCTAGAATGACGCCATTACTCCTCAAAGTATACGTTGATGTATTTTCTCCAGCGTTATTCATGAGAACATTTGGACCATAGACATTACCATAAAGATCATACCCTCCGAATGGAGACGCTGAGAAGAGGGTTTTTCCTTCAATCGGATTAGTGACAGCATAAGAAACTTTTACACCACAATATCTTCCTCTTAAGGGGATATCACACGTTGTTGAATCAACAGTTATACCTCCAGCAGAAGTGGTAGTTGGAGATGGTGAAGCAGCACTTACACAGACGGAGCCACTCCATTGTGTGCCAGCGACACATTTTGAAGTTACAGACTTTTCATCTAGGACAATGCCGTTATTTTTTAGTGTGTAGGTTGTTGTATTCTCTCCTGCTTTATTGTAAAACATCGTTGACGGATAAGAGTCCTTACTAATGGTTACAGTAAATCCACCAGAAACAATAAGCTCTGTTTTGCCTGCAACAGGGTTAGTGACTGACCAAGACATTTTTACTCCACAATTAGAACTACCTAAAGATATAGTACAGCTTGAGCTATCAATTAAAATTGATCCTTGAGGAGCCTGAACCACTGCGGGTGTTGATGCTGTTACATTCGCTCCGGTGCCTGAACTTATCTGTGTCCCCGATGGTGATATTGTATGTAACCAAAAGCTATAGGATTGGCCAGGTGTAGTTGGGAAGGTAATAGATGAACCAATAAAGTTTTCATTCCACGCCGGAGCACCAAGACTTGTTCCGGTTATCGTGTTCTCAGCTCTTGTCTTGAAAGCAGTATATCCAGATGGAACAACCCATGAAGCAGTCACCGAAGTCCCTGAAATATCAGACAACACAGTAAGTCCAGTAGGATTAGGTGGTAATACTTCTGACGCGCAAGATGTTCCATTCCATAATGAATTAGCCACACATTGTGACGTTACGGTTTTTGTATCAAGAACAACTCCATTATTCTTAAGCACATACGTTGAAACATTTTCCCCTGTCTTATTTAAGAAAAGTGTTTGAACATATGAGTTTTGCGTCATAGTATAGTTAAATCCACCAGAAACAATTAATTCTGTTTTTCCATCAACGGGGTTACTAACAGACCACGAAAGCTTTGATCCGCACTGTGAACCACCCAGCGGAATAATACATGTCACAGAATCAAGAACAATTGAGCCAGATGGTTTTGTTGCCGTAGTCGCCGAACACTTAGCCCCGTCCCATACAGAACCAGCTATACAAAAAGCACTCGGATCTGCTTCTGATACAATCCCGGATCCACTTTTAGCCTGTAATATATTTGAACCATATTTCAACTCCAGGGCGGTGCCATCTTTTAGCGGGGTATACTCATACTCGTTCCCTGAAAGAAACGCAGAGGGTGTTGACACTTTTGTTGTTGCATTATAAAGACTATATACTTTGCCATATACTGGATTTTCCAACATGGCAGAGATCGGCGTGCAAACAGAGGAACCAACAGAAATATAACAACTAGAAACAGATAAGATGATTGGGTATAGTGGGTCACCACCAATAGCAATCGCAAATACACTGTTCCCAAATAAATAACCGACCCCAACGAATAAAGTTAATAAGTAGCGTCGTAATGTATATATCATATACAAAAAAGTGTACCATGTTGTGACACCATCATTACCACAGTTATCAACTTTCTTCTCTAAACTTCTGTACCTAAAAACTTTACAAGTGGAGATATATTTTTACCATAAAGTTCAACCTGATAGGTACCAAATTCCTTTTTGAAAATCTTCTCAAAAAGAATTCTATCTGCTGGCATCATTTCATTGTATGGAATAGTTTCTTGAGTAAAAAATACAGCGGCCCCCATCTCTTTACTTTCTACAGGCTCCCCTTCCCATGCAGCTAGTAAGAAGAAAGAAACATCCATAAAAGGAATTAGAACTCCTTCCTTTGAAATATAAAAATAAACACGAAGTATTTTTTCGAGATCTTCTTTTTGTGCAATCACTCCAGATTCGTCAAATAATTCCCTCACTGCAGTGTCAAGAATTGTTTCATCTGCAGCGTCCATTTTGCCACCATAACCATTATAAAGTCCAAGACTATACGAAATGTCACCACCGTCATGATGAATCGCTTGTTTCTTTCTTGCTAAACATATTCTTCCATCCTTATCTATCAAGAGAACAACAGTTGCTTGTACGGTGGGTAGTTCCATATTTTTACTCACCTTTCTTGCGATGATAGAGTGCAACCGAAAGTAAAACACTTAGGAATCCAAAAAGTACAACGGACATAAGAGGAAAAGTAACAAAACCAAATTCAATAAATGAAGGCTTAGCACAATCAACAGCAAATGGCGCTGTTGAACATGGCTTCATAATGTCAAAACCTATCTGAAGAAGATGGTGGTAGACGCCAATAGTAAATCCAATAAGTGACAACATAAGAGCATAAGGAAGTATCGCTCTATCGTTCCTGCACCAAGCGAATCCAAAAAGAAATACTTGTGAATACAAGAATATTCTCTGATACCAACAAAGGTCACACGGTGCAAACCCTAATACTTGAGAATAAAAAAGTGAAAGTGCCATTCCAAAAAATGCTACAAAAAAACCAAGTGGAAAAATATAATTTCCTAAGAGGACTGAATACGTATGAATATTTTTTGTATAGACAAAATATGCTGTTATTATGGCAAAAATGATAACAAAAACAGCTCCTACTATAGTAAGTAATGACAGGAAGCGGGTAAGGGTTTCTGTATAGGCTGGATGATCAAGCATATTTTTATTTATTTTTTATACTATTACTTAGTTCTTCTTTTGAAATTTCTATATCTCTTATAATTGCTAACAATGTTCCCTTTGGAATATCTTTTCCATGCATAGGCACTGTTGTACGTCTTCCATCGTTATGTTTCATAACTTTATGACTACCAGAACCTCCCACATGTACAAAACCTACAAATTCAAGCACTTTTAGTAGTTTTTGAGGTGTTATGACAGGAAGTTTAGGCATACTCTTTTGAAAGGGTCACCGTTTGAAATGATTCGAAACTTGCATCTTCTGGAATCGTCCCTTTTTCTTTGGCGACACTTTCTATATATACTTTAATAGCATCTTTGAGATTTTTTTGAGTTTCTTCTATTGTTTTACCAAATGTATGACACCCTAAAAGGGCAGGAACATACCCATGAAAATACTTTCCATCCTTTTCGATAATAGTTCGAAATGTGTAGCTCATACATATATAATACATGAGTATACAACAA
>JAYTBQ010000021.1:0-4918 GCA_043736905.1 Minisyncoccota bacterium
TCTCAGTCAGAGGAAAATGGTGCACCCGGTGAAGAACCAGAAGGTGACGAGGACTACACGAGTGCAAAAGACTTTGTTATCTCAACTGGCAAAGCATCAACATCATCACTTCAGACCGCGTTCCGTTGGGGATATAACAAGGCTGCACGAATTATTAACGATCTCGAACACTTTGGCGTTATAGGCCCTGCACGACAAGGTGAACGGTATCGCGAAATCCTCATGGGAGAAGGGCAAACCAATGATGAGATGCCTGTTCAAAGCTCTACGAAAGATACCCCACTTGATGATTTATTTAGATAAAGCAATGTAGGTATACTGAACAATGAGAGGGTGTGTGGTAAAAAAATAAAATGAGGAAAGAAAATACATGAGTGCGGCCTTCGGCCGCGCTCATGTGTTTTCCACTCTACACAGTACAGCGGAACACTCCATATCTAGGCGAGACTTACTAAATATAAATACTTCTTGAGTAATTCCTAGCAAACAAACTTGTCGTATACGAAGCACTACCCTATACTCATACCAGCACACACAACGACAACGCACCACCTCTTAGCTTATCTACTCACTACAATGATGTTCGAAAACAACAACCTCCGAAAAAAAATTGAAAAGTATTCCATTCTTTTACTTGTTCTTATTTCGCTTGGGTATGGAGTATTCAGGCTCTACCCGCTTGTTGCCGGCCCTGCTGTTACCATCTATGCCCCAAAGGACGGTGATACTGTTGCATCAACCACCTTTGAGGTCTCCGGCCGTGTCTCAAGAGTAAAAGAAATCACTCTACAAGGTCGCAGTATTCCAATAGGCACTGACGGGAACTTCGCAGAACTACTCATGGCACAATCCCCCTACACTATCGTCGTCATTACCGCTACAGACTTCTATGGAAAGTCAATTACCAAGACATTTCGAGTTATTCCAGAGTAATAATTACAAAAAATAGTGTACACTAGAAGTAGATACTTATAAAAACATATCAATATATTAAAGGCGTATGATGAAGAAAAAAGTTGTAAAACCACCAAAGACAGTAGGCACAAAGAGTGCAACAAAAGAAGGAGTAAAGGGTAACTCTGACTCTCTACTTCGTGAGATTCAAAATAAATTCGGAGAAGGGTCAATTATGAAATTAGGAGATGCTCCTAAGGTTGATGTTGGTGTTGTCCCAACTGGGTCACTTGGTCTTGATGCAGCTCTTGGTGTTGGAGGACTACCACGTGGTCGAATCGTTGAAATCTTCGGCCCAGAATCTTCTGGAAAGACAACGCTTACTCTTCATGTCATCGCTGAAGCTCAGAAAATGGGCGGAATATGTGCTTTTATCGATGCAGAGCACGCCATGGACCCAGAATATGCCAAGAAGCTTGGTGTTAATATTAACGAACTTCTCATTTCTCAACCAGACAATGGTGAACAGGCTCTTGAAATCACAGAGTCTATTGTTCGTAGCGGACAAGTTGACGTTATTGTTATCGACTCAGTGGCAGCACTTACGCCTAAGGATGAGATTGAAGGCGATATGGGAGCACAACATGTCGGCAAGCAAGCCAGACTTATGTCTCAAGCACTTCGTAAACTAACTGCAATTGCTCACAAGTCCAACACGGTTATCATCTTTATCAACCAAATTCGTATGCAGATTGGTGTCATGTTCGGTAACCCAGAAACAACTCCGGGAGGAAAAGCTCTTAAGTTCTACTCATCTGTACGTATTGATATTCGTAAGATAGCACAGATCAAGAAAGGTGATGATGTAGTTGGTGCTCGTACCAAAGTAAAAATTGTAAAGAACAAAGTCGCAGCCCCTTTCAAGACAACTGAGTTTGATATTATGTATAACGAAGGTATTTCTCGTGAGGGAGAACTTCTTGCGCTTGGTGAAAAATTCAAGCTCGTTACTAAGAGTGGCTCAAGTTATGCATACGGTGAAGAAAAGCTTGGACGAGGCTATGATGCAGCACGAACATTTCTCCGTGAAAATGTAGCCATTGGCACAGCACTTGAAGCTGATATTCGTAAAGAACTCGAAAGTGGAGCACTCTCCTACTCTGGATCATCAGACCCTGAAGAATCTGACGCTCCGGCGGAATAATAATGACGTATGAATTTTAGAGCAATGATGGGAAGATCTTCTCCGCAAAAAATGGAAACCAGACAGCAAGTAATACCGTCACATGAGACTACTTTAGAAAGTCCTCAAAAGGAACTTCTTACTCTCTACGAGAATAGAAGATCTCGTGAATTTGTACTTAATCGGATTTATGGTGGAAATGATGACATTCTCAAAGCTAATCTAGCGGAACTCATGATAGCCATTGCTAACAAAGGAGGATCTGAAGAGGGTTATCAGATTTTTTTGAAAACTTATAGGCTGGAAGTTTCTCACTAATTATTATGACTTATTATTTTTAATCTCCTTGTATGGACTTCAGCAGCCTTTTTTCATCAAACTCAAATACAAACAGTCAGAGCAACTCTCTTATCCAAAGAGATCTTGATCGTGAGAAATATGAAAAGATATCCAATACCATGTGCGAGAAGCGTAAAGGTATAGAAAAATCCTTAGAAAACAAGGAGCTTGAAGTATCACTTCGAGAGGCACAAGCCTTTGCACTTATCCAGATTAAGAGAGATATGGCTACCTTTAGTATTTCTGAAGTGGAATATCAGATATATCTCACTAAGGTAAAAGATGAAGACCTTGATCCCCAACTACCCTTTGCCTCATAACCATGAATGATCATGATATAACAAAAGATGAGGCAGTGCCCATGAAGATGCCTACCAATGAAGAAATACTAAAGCTCTATGAGAAGAAGACTCAGGAGATTCTTTTTGCATTTACTGATGAGATGATTGGACTTGAGAAAGAGATAGAGGAAGCTAAGAAACGTAAGCAATAGTCATGACGCCAGAAAAATTTTTACAACAAAATGAGAGTGGTCCCGAAGGGAAACTTGGGGATGACATAAAAAAAATACATGAACGAAATACTCTTGTAGAGAAAAAAATGGGGGCGCAAGTTCATTCTTTTGATGCCACTGTTGCTACGTTACCTCAAGAAGAGAGAGCTCCATACCTGGAAAGAGCACGGGGACTATTCGGCAAGGCTCGAGATTCTCTATCGACTGTAACTGCTGCTGCAACAGTAGCTCTCGCACTTAGCACCCCTGCGCTTGCACAAGAACACCAGACAGAAGATGTCACTTCCCAAGAAGCAAATCTAACAGTAACCCCTGAAAATGCCAGGACCATTGCTACAGCTCTTCTGGAAGTTATACAAGAAAAAGCAAGACAGACCGGTGAAGACCTAACTACTGTGGTGAGTCCTGACGCTACCCCTGGACAACGTATTGACGCTTCACTTAATGTATTAACGAAACCTCCAATTGTTGGTGCATATGTAGAGAAACATATACCTGCTCTCTCCGTTATCGACGCTCTCAACAAAATTAGAAATGATATCGCTTTAAAAGAAAAGCTTGATAAAGATGACCCAGAACTAAAGAAGACTTCGATTGGTAAATTTGAACAAAGAATAAAAATAATTGCTAATGAAACATCTACCAAACAGGAGACTGTTGACGCTATCCTTGATGTTGCTACGGATACAACAGTTATTAGTTCTGTAATTCTAAGAAAATTTCCCATCGTTGCGCTATTCTATCAAGCTAACCAACTGGTAAAAGATCTGCAAAACCCGAAAATTACTGCAGGTGAAGCAACAAAAAAACTAGGGCTTGCCATTCTTGCTGTAAAAACATTTGGATTGAGTGATGTCATATTTAAGACCCTCTCTCCAGAACCAACAAAGATAGCAGAAGCTCAACAAGAAGATAATCGCCAAGTGATTACTCAATAGGCAGGCAAGCTGTTTTTCTCTTTTAATAATTATATTACCTTCTTATCGAGAAATTTTCTACTTCGATTCGACATGAAAATGTCTAGGCCAGACCTAGACACAAGTACCATCCATAATTTACCGAAGTAAATAGAAATGTCTAGGAAAGACCTAGACATTCAAAGATTACTGAAGCTGTTAAGCTTCACAAAGTACGGTACTTAGCGTCGTGCTCAACATGAATTATGATTATACTCTCACTGAGAATGATACTCATTATTTCTTTTGTCAAAAAGCTCTTTTTCTGGTAGAATTTTAGTATTACGCTGTACAGATACGTAGTCCGTATCGTGTATTTGCAATTACCAATAACTCACTACCTTATCTATGGCAACTCTTGATTATGACGAAATAAAACAGCGAAAGCACATTATTGTAGACGGTATGCCTTTTGAGATTCTTGAATCCCATGTAGCACGAACTCAGAAGCGTAAACCACAGAACCAAGTGCGTATGCGTAATATGCTTAATGGAAAAGTTATTCCAGGGACATTTCACGCATCAGACACAGCAGAAGAAGCTGAAATTTCTAAACGTGAAGCGCTTTTCTTATTTGCTAATAAAGGTGAATACTGGTTCTGTGATCCAAGTGACAGAGCAAA
The DNA here is from genome assembly GCA_043736905.1 of Minisyncoccota bacterium. Classification (GTDB taxonomy): domain Bacteria; phylum Patescibacteriota; class Minisyncoccia; order Phycocordibacterales; family UBA5272; genus UBA11704. The sequence goes on from JAYTBQ010000021.1 coordinate 4,510, forward strand.
ACGATTCGAAATTGATACAGATGTTATCGGCGACCCAGTGAAATTCTTGAAAGATAATACTATTGTTGATATTAAGATTTTTGAATACGAAGACGAGGAACGAGTCATTGGTGTTACTCTCCCAGTTAAGATGACATTTGAAGTAAAGGAGGCCCCTCCTGCAATCAAAGGCAACACAGCGTCAGGTGGTGGCAAGCTTGTCACTATCGAAACCGGTGCGCAAATTACTACACCTTTCTTCATTGAGGCAGGAGATAGCATTATTGTGAACACTGAGACTGGTGAATACGTAGAACGAGCTGGGAAGTAAATAGGCAGCTTTTAGCTTTTAGCTTTTAGCTTTTAGCTTTTAGCTTTTAGCTTTTAGCTTTTAGCTTTTAGCTTTTAGCTTTTAGCTTTTAGCTTTTAG
>JAYTBQ010000022.1:0-4789 GCA_043736905.1 Minisyncoccota bacterium
GTTTTTGCAACATGGGTACCTGAATGTTTACGAGTACTCAGGTGATCTCGATACAGCACATACATCATATTCTTATTATCGATGCCAAAGTACACCCCCGTGTAATGCAAGACAGTAAGATTTTTAAGACAGTAAGACTGTGTGCTTATTTTATAAGCGAAGCGATCTTTTTGTCTTAACTTCCTCTAGTCTTGTGCCCTCATTTCTCTCTTTGAAATATCTTTCTTGATATCTTCTCGCTTGTCGCGACTGTCTTTCTTTTTACAGACCGCGACCCCACACTTAATGTAGGTATTCTTAAGATACAACGAATGAGGGGCAAGTGTCAAGGTTTTTGATTGTTCAAGGTTGTAGAGGTCTAAGAGCTCTGCTTTATTAAAGAGAAGGCGACGTGTGCGGTAGGAGTCATAATTCTTAGGAGTGTTGGCTGGCTGGAAAGGTGGGATATATGCTCCAACAAGAAATGCTTCGCCTCCACGGATAATTACCTTCGCTCCATCAAGTGATCCTTGCTTTTTACGGAGAGACTTAACCTCAAAACCAAAAAGCTCAATGCCTGCTTCTTGTGTATCGGTGATGATGTTGGTGAGATGAAGTTTTTTACTTTCGATGAGTTTCATTATGTAGATTCTATCATATCTCTTTCTTTTTAGGACTCATTGTATACGACTTTCTACTGTGAGGTTCTATGGTAGAATGGTCAGATGAAAAAGATGAAATTCCCAACAATGATAAAAAGTTCAAAAAAGACATTACAAGAAAATGTTAAAGAAGGAACAGTTGCTCCTAAACCAGTAAGCTTCTCTCAGCAGCTTATGGGTGCTTTTATTATCTTCATGTGTCTTGTATGGGGATACTCGATTATTGCTGAAAAGAAAATAACACCAACGGTGCCACTGTCTCAGTTTGCATCACTGGTCACATCACGAGAGATTACTTCAGTCACAGTCGAAGGGGATACACTTACCGGAGTGAAGCTAGACAAGACAAGGGTCATCAGTAAAAAAGAATCTGGTGCATCAATCTTCTCGACACTTCAAGCGTACGGTGTAAGTTCATCGACACTTGCAACCACAACCATTACGATTTCAAATGATAGAGGATTATCATTCTGGGGGTCACTTATTCCAATTATATTGCCAATTCTTTTCTTAGGAGTCATGATCTGGTGGTTAGGAAGGGGTATCAAAGGTGCTAACGTGCAAGCACTTTCATTCGGTCAGTCTCGAGCAAAAGTTATTTATCCAGATGACACCAAAGAAAAAATAATGTTCAAGGATGTTGCTGGAGCAAAAGAAGCAAAAGAAGAGCTCGGAGAAATCGTAGAATTCTTGCGTGCTCCAAAGAAGTTCACTGACATCGGTGCACAGATTCCAAAGGGAGTGCTCCTCATGGGGGCACCAGGAACCGGTAAGACAATGCTTGCTCGTGCTGTTGCAGGAGAAGCAGGGGTTCCATTCTTTCATCTTTCTGGAAGTGAGTTCGAAGAAATGTTTGTAGGGGTTGGAGCATCACGTGTGCGCGACCTTTTCGATATGGCGAAGAAGGCGGCGCCAGCAATCATTTTCATTGATGAAATTGACGCAGTTGGCCGTACACGATCTTCATCAATTGGTGGACAAGGGGAAGGACGTGAGCAGACGCTCAACCAGATTCTTGTTGAGATGGATGGATTCGAGCCTACAATGAATCTCATTGTGATGGCTGCAACGAACCGACCTGATGTGCTTGATAAGGCACTGCTTCGTCCGGGACGATTCGATCGTCGGGTAACACTTGACCTTCCTGACCGTGCAGACCGTGAAGCTATACTTGCTGTGCATGTAAAAATAAAACCACTCGCTGAAGACGTTAATCTCCGTGTGATTGCAGAGAGAACTCCAGGGTTCTCAGGTGCTGATCTCTACTCACTCATGAATGAAGGAGCTATCTTAGCTGCTCGTGAAGAGCGTAAGAGTGTTGCTCAGTATGATCTTATTAGGTCAATAGAAAAAGTAATGCTCGGTCCTGAACGAAAGAGTCATGTACTTTCGCAGAAAGAAAAGAAGATTACTGCGTACCATGAGGCGGGACATGCACTTGTTGCATCATGTCTTCCTGATGCTGATCCTGTACACAAGATATCAATCATTGCACGAGGTTCAGCTGGTGGATACACTCTTAAGCTTCCTCTTGATGAACGACGCCTGATGAGTCGTGCGACATTCTTAGATGATATTGCAATGTCACTTGGTGGCTATGTTGCAGAGAAAGAAATCTTTGGAGATATTACAACAGGGCCATCAAATGATCTTGAGGTTGCGACCGGTATGGCGCGTCAGATGGTGACACGATATGGTATGAGCATGCTTGGTCCAGTTGCGTTTGTTCCAAGTGATACTGCTCGAGGAATTTACAACAAGGAATATAGTGAGGTGTATGGTGAGAAGATTGATGATGAAGTGAAGCGTATTATGGATGATGCATGGAATCGTGCGCGCCTTATTATTACTGACAAACGACACGTACTTACTGCCATTGCTGAAGAACTCATGCGGGTAGAAAATATCGAGCGAGAAGAATTTGAAAAGCTTCTTGTGGTGCATGGAATTGTACCGAAGAAGAAGGAAGTAATTGGAGAGACGGTAATCTAAGATAGAAAGACAGTAAGAGAGTAAGAGAGTAAGAGAGTAAGAAGGGGGTAGTGGAAATAAAAATGAGCGCGCAGCCAAAGGCTGCGCGCTCATTTTTTTATCTATTTTTACAAAACAAAAGCCATCCCCGAAGGGATGACTGTTTTTTGCGGCGCAGGTGCTCTGCTTATGTACCGCAAGGATGTGTTGTTATGAGTTGGCTACCGCAGGTGAGCAAGGGTTGTCATATACTGACAATATGCTCGCCATCGTAACCATAGGGTCTGTCGACATTCCGACGGCATGACAATCAGCCAAATGGCTGCCATCGATGTCCTTGTTCTTTTTTAGGACTACTGGTTTTGCGATGCCACTGCAGTTGGCTCCACAGATGTGTTGAGCAACCTCCAATGGAAAACCACTTCCCCATTCGCATGCCATGATTGGCTCCTGTGTTGTTGAAGTAATACCTTGCCGTACATCGAGCAGTATTTCTTTGCTCGATTCTATTAATGGTATACCCCTTTATTATTTTTGCAAGAGGAAAGTTTATAAAATAGTATTGTGCGATGTTATGGTTGAAAATATAAAAATAGTCCATCAGACCATTAGTATATTCTGTGGAAGATGTTGAACTGTAGAATTGATCCATTTGCTGGAGATGGTATTGTTACTATTGTAAAATTGGTATTTACCAGATACTTTAGATTTGGTATAGTGGAGAGCAGTCTCCTTTGTCCCAATTATGAAAAGTTAAAGAAAGAGTAGTCGCATCCATAGCTCAGTTGGTAGAGCCGTCGTCTTATACACGACTGGTCCCTGGTTCGAGTCCAGGTGGATGCACATAATGCCATAGCTCGAGAAGCTTGGTCCAAGATTGCTTCCAAGAAGTGAATTTGGCAATTCAGAATTTGCTAATTCAGCTTCGAAGATGTGAATCAGCAGGTTCATGGCTTGACCTAAAGAGCTAGTAAGCTCTGGACGCAAGTTGGTAGAGCTGTCGTCTTATTTTTGACAAAGAGAGGATTATACATAAAGTGCCCATTTACTTTATGTATAAGACACGAGTGCATCAAAAATACGTCTTAGTATACACGACTGGTCCCTGGTTCGAGCCCTCGTCCGAGATGTGACCTTGCTGGGTCAGATGGATGCACTTTGGATACAAAGACTGAACGAAATCCATGATGTTGCCTTGCAACATCGAGTCATAATTATTGCTATACTTAGTATATGATTATTGAAGTTGATGAATACAAGAAAAAAATTGTTGGCTACGATGCAGGTAAGTCAGAAGATTTTCATCTTGAAAGTGCAAAACTAGCTGATAAAGACTTCACTGATTGTTTGAAAAGTAAGAGATACAAAAGAATTATTTTTATGGCTGGTGGAACGGCAAGTGGTAAGACGGAATTTGCAAGCTCATATCTTACCCATAAAGATCAGCTTGTATATGATGGAACTCTTAAATCCTTTGATGGATTAAACATTAAGCTTGAAAGAATAGAGAGGTATGATAAGAATAATAGTAAAGTAAAAGTTGTGCTTATTTTACCAGCGGATTGGGTAAAAGCTTTTCAGGTATTTTTGAAACGCGAAAGAAAGATGAAGAATGAAAGATTTTTTGAAACACACATCAAAAGCAAAATAACCATAGCGAGGGTTTTACGAGAAACAAAGCTACGTGTAGAAATATATGTTAGTGATTATGAAGAAGGTAAAGATAAGCTTGGGTTCACTAGAATTACAATAATAGACAGAGTCAAGATGTCATCAGCTTTACAAAAAACAGCTGAAGTTATGGAAAGGAATGCTCTTCATAATGGTTTTGATATTAATTTAAAATAGAGTATTATGTATAATATGATAACAATTCTCGGAGTACAATTTCCAGTTTCAAAGAAAACTCTCTACCCAAAAAAGAGCGAGATTGTTACGTCTTATATTAACGCAATGAAAGAAGGAAAAGATGAAGCAAAGAAGGTTTTGAGGAAGACAGATTAGTTTCTTCTGCTTAGAGTGAAAAGTTTTTTACAGAGTTGAGAAAAACAACAACAACAAGAAAAGTAATGTTGATAAATAATACCATCCCCAACTAACCTCTTCCCTCAATCCCCACAATTGATATACTATAACTATGTATACAATTGATATACCAACACTAAAACATCACTTAC
>JAYTBQ010000023.1:0-14243 GCA_043736905.1 Minisyncoccota bacterium
TATTCTGTCTCTATGCTTTTGTTTAAGGTGTGTAAAAGATGCTCTTTTTTGCATTGGATTTCATACTAATACAATTGCAATTCAAAAGAGAATTTTCAATTGGTAGTGTGCACAACTAGTCTTGTAGAATCAGTTCCAGGAGTATGCTTAAAGATATGCAAACAAAAATACAACAACGACGTGTGGCAACATTTCATTTTTGAAATAATGCCCTGAGCCCTTTATATCTCATCATTAGAGTGTATGTTGGCTACTCACGACTTACAGCTGGATGAGGTAAAGTAACATCCCCTGTTTGGACCGGTACTCAATAATGTTCACAAATAAATATCCATTCATAGGTGTATACTATATGGCATGAACCCACGATATACAAAAAGTATACTCATCCACACAGTTCCTGCCGGAATAGTATTAGTTATTCTTAGCGGTGGACTTATTTACGGTTTTATACAACTTTCCTTACTTTCAAAAAAAGTCACAAGAATCAGTAATGACTTAGCGTCAACAACTGTTGCTCTTTCTATTGCCACCAACAATACAAGTCAGCTCTCACAAAAGTACACCGACCTTCATACCGAAACAGCAGGTATCTCTAGTACTCTTTCCAGTGCACAGAAGAACATTGACGCAGTAAAATCACAAGTAGGTGGTGTAGAGCAAGCTGTTGGCTCCATCTCAGGAACTGTTGGAACACTTAAAAAACTCTCTGAAGTTGATCCAGAGATTCTTAAAAAATATTCAAAAGTATACTTTATGAATGAGAATTACGTCCCTGCCCACCTTGTAACGATTCCTCCTGAATATACTTACAGCACAACACGATCTGAGCAATTTAATTCAGAATCGTGGCCGTATCTTAATGCGCTCCTTGACGCAGCAAAAGCAAATAATATTAAGCTTTTTGTTAAGTCTGGTTATCGCTCCTTTGCAGAACAGAAAACGCTTAAGACAAGATACTCTGTAACCTATGGAGCAGGAACTGCAAATACTTTTTCTGCAGAACAAGGTTACTCGGAACATCAGCTAGGAACAACACTAGACTTTATCACCTCGGGACTGAATGGACAACTGAAGGGATTCGATGGTACAGACTCATATAGATGGCTGACTGTTAATGCTTACAAATTCGGCTTTGTTCTTTCATATCCAAAAGGTAACACCTTCTATGTCTACGAGCCATGGCATTGGCGATTTGTTGGGGTGAAGCTTGCCACCTATCTTCACAACAGTAATCTCAATTTTTATGACCTAGACCAGAGAGATATTGATAAATTTTTGGCGAACACATTTGACTAATAGTACACCGCAAGATTCAATCGAAGTGCTATACTTAATAGTACTATGAAAAATACAATCATTATATTGTTGGTCGTTATTATTGCAGGCGTCGGTGGGTACATGTACTACAGTAAATCATCATCGACTCCTACAGTTCCTGTTGTAACAACAGATACAGAAAATGACGTAGTAGTAAAAACTTCTTCGACAACACCAGTTAGGGTGCCAGCAAAAGAACCAGTACAAGTCGACACAACAAAGACGATTATCGGGACATCGGTTGATAAGAACGCAATCACTGCATACCACTTCGGAACTGGAAGTGATGAGATTCTCTTGGTCGGAGGTATTCATGGTGGCTATGAGTGGAATACAGCACTTGTCGCATACCAAATGATGGACTATCTACAAGCAAACCCAACTATTATCCCTAAGAATATTAAGGTCACCATCATCCCTGTTCTTAACCCAGACGGCCTTAAGAAAGTTGTTGGAACAACGGAACGATTTTCTGCAAATGATGTTGCAAAATCTGATACTGTAGTAGTATCTGGACGCTTCAACGCAAATACTGTAGACCTCAACCGTAACTTTGACTGTGACTGGAAGTCACAGGGAGTATGGCAGACCAAGAAGGTAAGTGGAGGAAGTGCTGCATTCTCAGAACCAGAAAGCCAGGCCATAAAAAGTTATGTTGAAAAGAATAAACCTACCGCGGTAGTTGCTTGGTATAGTGCTGGAGGTGGTGTTTACGCTTCTAATTGTCATAATGGAGTCCTACCAGAGACAAATACAATTACAAAGAAATTCGCCAAAGCGTCAGGATACCAAGCGTATGAAAGTTTTGATTTTTATGCAACAACAGGTGATATGGTGAACTGGTTTGCTAAGAATAATATTCCTGCAATCAGTGTCCTTTTGACAAATCATACAGACACTGAACTCGAAAAAAACAAAAAAGGTGTTGAGTCCTTACTTAAACACTATACTAAATAATGTCTTTATCGACGTTTAAGAGGTTTTTGGTGGGGAGCGTCATCATGTTAGCAGTTGTTGCCTTTTTCATCATAAGGTCACAAAAAAAAGAAATTCCAATACCAGTTCCTATTGTTGAAAAAAAAGAAGTCGTTATTGCTCCTACAACAGAGATACTCGGAACATCTGTAGAAGGAAGAAGTATACTATTGCATCGCTTTGGGACAGGGACAACTCACTTGGTTTTTGTTGGGGGTATTCATGGTGGCTATGAGTGGAACAGTGTACTTCTTGCATATACATTTATTGACTATCTCAAAAGCCATCCAGAAATTATTCCAAAAAATCTCACCATTGATATCATCCCCTCAGCAAATCCAGATGCAGTACACAAAGTAACAGGAACAGAAGGAAGGTTCGCCGCCTCTGATGTATCCACTAACAAAAAGACTCTAGAGTCTGCTCGCTTTAACGCACACACAGTTGATATTAACCGAAACTTCGACTGTAAATGGAAGAAAGAGAGCACGTGGCGCCAAAAGAAAGTAAGTGCAGGGACAGCAGCATTCTCAGAGCCTGAGACGCGAGCAATTACACATTACATTACAACATATAAGCCAGTTGCTGCAATATTCTGGCATAGTCAATCAAATGGTGTCTACGCTTCACAGTGTGAACACGGTGTTCTTCCTGAGACATTAACAATAATGAATGCATACTCTGAAGCTTCAGGATACCCAGCAATAAAAATATTTGATGCATATGAAGTTACTGGCGCTGCTGATGACTGGCTCGCATCAATTGCCATTCCAGCAATTACAGTAGAACTAAAGACACATGAGACAATTGAGTGGAAAGAAAATCTTGCAGGTATTACAGCACTTCTTAATCTTTATAAAAGATAGACACACTAATAGGACCTATGCCTTAGCCCAAGACATGAATCTGCTGATTCGAGTACCTTGATGAGAAAATAAGGAGTTTCGACAAAGAAGGTCGCTAGTTGCGTAGACCCTAACTAAAACAAACCCCCGCACTCATTCTGAGTACGGGGAGGTGAAACTTCTGATTTCAAATGTGATGTTTCTCCATTTGTAATTGCCACTTTCTTGGTTCAAGTTCCTCTTGGAGAAATACTAGAGACTGCCGAAATGCACCACCCTGTGGAAATACTTTTTTCATTTCATCCTGAGAAAGCAATGCAGCACCGTCATTGAAACGTTGCATCGCATACTGCATGATAGCTAGGACACAATCACGATACGTATTCAGGTGTGAAGCATCATTGCCGCAGCGTAGCTCCTCGTCAGAGAACAATCCAGCTCTGACAGCACTACCTCTGGTAGCTGCTGCAAAGATTGATACCTCATCTGTTGGACTGAACGAATTTTGCCAAGACCGAAATGTCAGATTGAAAATTTCCAAGACATGACCCCGTTCATCAGATGTCAGTCCCCGTTTTATCGAAGTGTTGCTTACAACAACATCGGTCAAAATTTTAAGATTCTGCGTTGCTGTAAGTGCAGCAACTCTGAAAGAAAAATCAGCAACTGTTTTATTCATGTTGAACCTCAGTTAGTGGGAAAGAGCACCGCTGTGTATCCTACCTTATTTCAGCCAAACTACAAAATTATTAATAACATAACAAAAAGCCGCGCTTCGCGCGGCATCCCCATTTTTGATCAACCGTGTCTCGGAAATGATTGAGTATCAGCAGATTTTATTTCACTCAGGCCTCCATATCCAGTCTCTTGGGAACGAATTTTATACAGAGGCCCTTGAGTACCACTTTTTGATGGTACACGGACCACAGAAAAGGTGCTGGGCAAGATGTTTGAGTAGCATTTCACATACACAATATCAGGACGTTGCTTAGAACCTTGTTTGTAGATATCGCGTAGTTTGTACAAGTAAACACTGTTTGTGCTATTCTCTACTACTTCTACAAAGACTGGCCCAGTAACCACTCTGTACGGCCTTCCAAGACGCATACACCACGGAAGATGGTATTTACTCAGCGCAGCTGCATTGTTCGGAGTAGTTCCACTCCTGAATGAATATTCAATTAGGTATTCGATGATTCTTTCCAGCCAGAGAAGGAACTTCTCAATCACATTCCAAATATTCCACATAAGAACCTCCAAATATTTATACCTCTATTGTGACAACCTACTAAAATCCTACAATACAGAGATGTACCCTGTCAATGTTATTGTCTAATAGGAGGATGTCTACTTGAGACACTTAGAAACATCAAGTCTCATTATATATTTTTGTACATCTACATTATACTTCATACTATACATGAAAATTGCTTCTTTTTTCAAACATCTTTTCATTCCACATACGGGGAATGACTTTAAGCCTGTTTTTTTTAGAGAGCATATTGTTCTTACCATTCTCATAGGAAGCATTCTTATGTTACTACTTTCTGCAACTTCCTACACCATACTTCGTACAACACAGTTTGGGTCTTCAGTGGCATCATCTGTTCTTATTGATCTTACCAATCAGACAAGGAAACGTTATAACCTCCCTCTTTTAGCTAGTAATCCAAAGCTAAAAAAAGCTGCAATCCTTAAGGGTGAAGATATGAATAATCATAAGTACTTCTCACACTATTCTCCTAGCGGTATTGCTCCATGGCATTGGTTCGACGAGGCTGGATATATGTATTCCTTTGCAGGAGAAAACCTAGCAATTAACTTTACCAATTCTGAGGAGGTTGAACGTGCTTGGCTTGCTTCTAAAAAACATAGAGATAACATTCTTAGTCCGAATTATGAAGATATCGGTATAGCAACTATTAGAGGAGAATCCGATGGAATACCAGTGTTATTTGTAATACAAATGTTTGGCAAACAAATCTCCCCTGAAAATAAAATAGCTTACAGAGCGAGATGGTATGAGTTACTTTTATTTAACGGTCCGTCATATGTAGGAACACTTTACATGATTCTTGTAATACTACTTCTCATTGCTCTTATACTTATGATTGTTATCGAAATAAAAAAACAACATGTGCGACACATACTCTACGGCGTCGCCCTTATACTTGTCGTCTCAGTGTGTCTGGTTATTAATTCATACCTTGTATAGATAATCACACTGTGCATAACGACAATCCATAAAGACGATATACTTACTTGCAATACTAGTTATTAATTATCGTAAGTACTACTATGTCAAAAAATATACTACTCATTGCAGTATTTGGAATCGTTATCATTGGAGGGTCTGTCTACTATGCATTAAATAACAAGCGACATACCCCTATCCAAAAAACTACAGAGACGGCACGTGTCACACCAGTAGAACAAATAATAGCTACTACAGCCAAAGAGGACACAAGTGACCTGGCAAGCACACATAAGAAGGATGCATCAAGTGATGAAATTATAAATTATATCGTTGATGACTTAGCGAGTGACGAATCAAAAGCTTTCGAAATAACACTTACTTCTACAAGTACATCTTCCTCTGACATACCGACAATCGGCACTAATTTCTAATTATCACCATACTTTACTTACCATATATGAAACAATTATTTTCACTCTCAATTATTACTTCTCTCATTCTCCCTTCGCTTGTGTTTGCAGAAATATCCAAAGCAAACACTCTTTCAGAAAATCAACAGACTACTCAAACACAAAAATTACTTACAAAGCGACTCAATGATAAGAAAGAGTTACGAGCATCCGGCACGTCATCACCAAATGGGATAGGGTTCTGCTCACAGATTGATAAGATTATTATTTCAATCGACTCAAAGGAAGTCTCTTTAAAAAATAAAAAAGATGTGCAAGAAAATAAAGTCATGGAGAAAAAGGTGGAACTAAGAAGTCTTGTTGACGCCAAGCGATTAGAAAACGAAACAAAGAGAAAGGAGGGGTTGGCCGAACTAGCAAAGCGTGCAACAACCACACAGCAACAGACAGCTATTACTACATTTACAGAAGCACTTACTAAGGCACTTGGAGAAAAAAATACATCAATCGACCAGTTATTATCTTCACACAGAAAAGAAATTGACCTCATGATTTCTTTAAGAAAAGAACTTGCAGATGCGGCATTTCTAACACTTACAAAAGATATTGAACAAGCAAAATCACAAGCTAAGGATGACTGTACGCAAGGAGTTGATGGCAAGACAGTGCAAATGACACTAAAAGATTCCATTAAGAAAGCTCGTGATGACTTCTCAAGAACAGTACAGTCATCTCCAAAATTACGAGAGGTGTCATCAGAAAGTATACAGAAGAAGAAAGAAGATGCAAAAAAAATTGAAGAAAATTTTAAACAAAAAACTGAAATGATAAAAAATAACCTTAAGGCTGCACTTAAGAAAAGTACACAACAGGCAACCACAACCACTCAGTAAGGAGAGCTGTGCCGGGCTTCGCGCAGCACATCTCTGTTATTAACCCTCTCTACAAAAAAATAGTGTTATACTTTTACTATTCAACATATTGTAGTACACCCATGAAAAAAATTATTTATTGGATTCTCCTTCTTACAGCGCTTGGACTTACTGGGTACACTGGGTATACCACCTATACAACATACACCACCAGTACATCACAACCGATCACTGTAGCAACAAGTACAGAACAAGTAGTCACCCCAAGTGACACGAAAAACACTTTTACAACAAAAACAGGTAAACAAATTCGTGTAAAAGAAACAAATCCAGCTGGACAAAGTCTTAGCACCTTAACCATCAACTCCTTAGGGTTTACATCAACTTCCTCAATCGTTATTGAAAAAAACAAACTCACCAATATCTATCTATCAGACATCAACAACGATAGTTATGAAGAACTCATTATTATTACTCAAGCACAAGGATCAGGGTCATACAGTGACGCGACTATCTATACTACAGGAAATGAAACAGAACTCACCCCTGTTGTAGTTCCTAATGTAAGCGAAGACGATACAAAACAAGGAGGTCTCTTTTATGGCTACATGGGACATGATATCTTTACACTAGAAAACAATACACTTACAAGAAGATTCCCTATCTACACTAAGACTGATACTAACAACAAACCAACTGGAGGGAACCAGACAGTTATTTACACACTTATCAATAGTGCAGGTTTATACTCCGTGCAATTTACACATCAGCTGTCGACAACATCTCCTGTAACGATACAATCTGCATCAACAACTGACCAACTGTCAGGAACATCATGGATTTTCAAGACATCAACAGCGACTGGAACAAAGGAGCTTGTTGCAGTTGGATCTAAGTTTGTCCTTGTCTTTGATACTAGTAAAAATTTTACCAGTACAACTGATTGTAATTCTGTTGGGGGAACCTATACAACTAATAATACATCATTACTATTTGGTGCATTTGTCTCCACTATGATGTTCTGTGAAAATGCAAAAGAAACTATTTACACAGGATTACTCTCAAAGACTTACTCATATGCTGTGCAGGGCGACACACTAACACTGTCACTTTCCAATAAATCTACGATGACATTCAAAAAGAAATAGTAATTACTTCTGAACAATTTTCAGAAATACAAAGAAAAAATGATACACTTATCATACATCGTTTATGATAATCAAACTATTTAAAATATTTTTGGGTGTATTACTTGTCGTTACCCTTTCTTTCCTTTTTACCACTCGAGAGTTAACTTTTTTTAAATATCAAAATAAATCAAAGCTACTTACAGCAACTCCTGCAGCGAGTGTAAAAAAACTAGGTCAGGTGGTTGCAACATCTACTCCACCTGAAGTCATTCCAGTTGACGAAACACTTGAAAGGGTTATGAGTCCAGTCGAAGTTTCAATACAAAAACAACCTGATGTTATTGTTCAAAAAATAAATACTCTTTCTGCACCGTCAACATCTGATACTGATGAGTCCTATGTTCCTACACTCTCCCCTTGCAAAACTCCCATGGGGTACACCATTGGTGTTTTTGATACCAAGTTTGGAATATCAAAAAGTACTTTTATAAATGAAATCAATATGGCCTCTTCATTATGGGAAAAAGCTTCCGGTAAAAAATTATTTTATTACAATGAAAATGCACCACTTACCATTAACCTTATCTATGACGAGCGACAACAAAGAACAGATGAAATCAACAACCTTTCACTTGAAATAGAAAATGCAAAAGTCTCAGCAGATACTCTTCATAATGCCTATGAACAAGAAAAAGTAGTCTATAGCCGAGACCAGGACCAGCTTATCAAGGACACGACAAGCTTCCAAGAGCGACAGAAAGCATACAAAGCAAAAGTTGAAACGTACAACACAAGTGGCGGAGCTCAAAAATTGGAATATGACGCTATGATGAATGAGCTTACTGTTCTTAAGGAGGACTTTGCTTCTATTGAAGTACGCAGAGCTTCGCTGCTATCATTTATGGAGGCAATTAATATAAAGGTTGCTAAATATAATGAAATTGTAATCTACATCAACGATCTCGTTAGGAGGAGTAACGAGCTTGGTGCTAACAAGTTCACAGAAGGGAGATTCAGGCCAGCAGTGAACGTCATTGATATTTATCAATATGACAACATCACTAAGCTTCGTCGTGTTATAGCACACGAACTTGGTCATGTTCTTGGTATCAATCACACAAGCAACCTCTACTCAATCATGTATGCGATGAACACAGCAACCACGACCGAGCTAAGCCCAGAGGATAAGCAGGCACTATCACAGGTATGCCCTTAACAATACCTAATACACCATGAAATTACTTACCAAAGAGGAAAGAAACTTTCTTAGAAGTTTAGATAGTGCAAAAAAAATTCAAGATTATCTCGATTCGATACCTTTTAACCATGAAGAGGATGGAGAGACGTGGCGATCAGCACGAGAAGTAATGATACATAAAAAAGCGCACTGCTTAGAAGGAGCATTCCTCGCATGTGCTGCTCTTAGATTACAAAAGAGAGCCCCACTTATCCTTAGTCTTAAAGTTATTCAGAAGGACTACGACCATGTTATCACCCTCTACAAGGAAGGTGGCTACTGGGGAGCTATCAGTAAGACCAACCATGCAGTACTCGGGTTCCGTGATCCGGTCTACAAGACTATACGAGAACTAGCGATGTCATACTTCCATGAATATTTTTTGCTCGCAAATGGAGAGAAGACACTGCGGGGGTATTCTCGCGCTATCAATGTCAACAGATTTGGAACCTCATGGATATATTCGCCGGATGGGCAACGTACCCTAGCAGAAGCAATCAGTGACGCTCCACACCGACTTATTATTCCAGAAGGTAATCAGAGATTCCTCCGTCGCGCCACCCCACTTGAGATATCATCTGCATCAATATCACAAGATGGAATGAGTATCACAATAGTTTGACAGGTTTAATTTATTACTAACGTATCATAGAATGAATTATTGTTATGTAAATATTGACAATAATAATATTTTATGATAGTGTGTAAATGCTAGGTAAACTAGTTGGCTTGCATTCCATTTAATGCGATTGCTCATTTTTGGAGACCATAATGAATACAGACCCGAAGTCCATCGAGGAAATGATCAAGGGAACGCTCTGGAAGAACGCCAACACGTTCCTTGATCTCTGGATGGAGTCCAAGATAGAACTCCTTCGCAAGTTGAAGAAGCGGATCAAGAAGGAAAAGAACCCCAAGAAGCTGAAGAAGCTCAGTGACAAGCTGAACGATGCCATTTTCAGTGAAAAGGACCTCCTTGCAATCTGCAAGAAAAATGCCATCGTCGTGAAAATTTTGGAAGGTGTCCACGTGATTCGTACTGGCGAATCTCATCATGGCGGTGACCACCATGACAAGCCATCACGAAGGAAACCTCAGCACTAAACTGCGAGGTACACCTCAAAATGCACCGCTTTCGCGGTGCATTTTTATATCCAAGAATTTTATACTATATATCATCTACATCTTCACATTCACCACCTTCTCATTTCCTGTAGCATCCTTCACAATATAAAACTTTATTCTTCCAATAATACGCTTATCATCAACCTTCACCGTCACCCGCCATAGACCTTCGGTGACATTTTCTTTATGGGAATACGCACGATAACCATTTTCTCTTCCTCCTGCTAAGGTAAAGGCAATTGTTGTCATCGTTACCCAATGTTTAAGAGCAGGGTCGTAATATTCCCACACATGACTTATTGGTGCTGTAAGGAGTGCGGGAGCACTTACTGAACTAAAAAAGTAAGCGCCATTATCACTCTCTCCCATATGATATACAGGAGTTCTGAGTGTATGAAGGAACCTTGTGTCTACTTCTACTGTAGCAAGATAATTCCCTTCTTCATTTCTCATAACAGAATGGTATACACCACCTGAGGCAAGCGATAGTGGTACTGCTGGAATAACATTTAAGAAATAGAGCATTCCAATAAACATAGGGATTCCAACCGCTAAGGCATATAGTCTCGGCGCTTCTTCATATGCTGATTCTGACGTTGACTGGAGAATTCGTACATAGAGAAGAGAGAGAGCAATTGCAATACCGGCACTTAACAAAAAAGTAATATCGTTTTGAACATTAAGAACAACAGGAACATTAAAGATAACAAAAAAGAGAAGCGCAATAAGAAAAACCCCAACATCAAGCGTAAATCTAAACTGATGAGAAGAAACAACTTCATTCGCTAAGATACAAACAAAAAGAAGGATAAGTAGTGGCCATGAAACAGCAAATGCAGCACTTCTGATCGCGTATACACACACAAATGAAAGTGCTGAACCAGAAAAATATGCAATCGCAAATGTTAGGAAGGAAAAAAGCTGCTGTTCGCCTTTGGTTGCCCTATTACGAGAAACAATCCATTCTCTAAAGGCAATAGCGAATGCAACTATTCCAAGATATACAAAGCCAATAACGATAGTAAGGAAATGTCCTGCTTCTGGAAGAATAATTAAATCAAAAATAAAACCACCTATAAACAAAAGCGTTGTTGCATGACGTTTACTTTCTTTTATGAGATTGAGAAATTGCATGTACAGTAATTCTACCACAGAGATTCCGAGGCCCGTAACCTATATATACTAGCGGTACTACTTCTTCTTGGATGCTGCTTTAATAAAAGCAGTAAAGAGTGGATGAGGGCTAAGTGGACGTGCTAAGAACTCTGGGTGAAACTGTGTCCCAACAAAGAATGGATGCTTACTCTTAGGAAGTTCTGCAATTTCCATAAGTAGTCCATCTGGGGACGTTCCTGAGAAGACGAGCCCCGCCTTTTCTAACTGACTAACATATTCATTATTAACCTCGAAGCGGTGACGGTGACGTTCTGATATTGTGTATGCGTCTTTATGCATCTTACCCCAGCCTTTATCCTCATATGCTAATCGTGCAATTGACTTGTGCTTAAGAATACATGGGTATGCACCAAGTCTCATTGATCCACCATACTCCCCTTTCTTGATAAGCTTCTTCTGATGTTCCATAATGTCGATTACTTTATGCTCTGCATTTTTATTGATCTCAGTTGTGTGAGCACCAGTTAGTCCTACCACATTACGAGCATACTCAATGACAAGTAATTGCATTCCATAGCACAGCCCGAAGTATGGAATTTTCTCTGTACGTGCATAGGTGATCACAGCAACCTTTCCTTCTATTCCTGTCTCTCCGAATCCTCCTGGAACCAAGATACCATCAACGTCAGCTAAGTATTGCTGACACATTGAAGCAACATGAGCCGCATCACCCTCGAAAAGCTTTGCGCTGAGCCAGATAAGCTTGGGTTTCCTCCCCTCTGCGTAGGAAGAAAATTTAAGCGCCTCAATAACAGAAACGTACGCATCAGATAGTACGAAGTCTCCAGTGTCAAAGTACTTACCAACAATTGCGATACGAACTTCTTTCTTTGCTTCTTTTGTAGTTGTTACGAATGCTTTCCATTCTGAGAGATCGGTCTTCTTCGGGCGAAGGAAAAGTATTTTTTCAAGCATGGTAGCAAAATTATCCTTTTCAAAATTCTCTGGAACATCATAGATACTCTCGATATCCGGTGCAGAAATAATACGAGAGGCAGGGACGTTACAAGAAATTGCAATCTTCTCTTTTCGCTTAGTATCAAGCGCAGCATGACTACGAGCTACAATAAAGTCAGGATTAATCCCATATGAGTTAAGCTGTCGTACAGCATTCTGGGTAGGCTTAGATTTCATTTCACCTAAGGTTGAAGGGATAGGGAGATATGACACCATAATAATAGCGACATCTTCTGGATGCTCAAGCTTAAGCACACGAGCAGCTTCGATGAACATAATATTCTGATAGTCACCAACAGTACCACCAATTTCTATAATTGAAATATCAGACTTGGCAAGTCGGCCCCCTTCTTTTATTCTATTCATTATCTCATCACGGATATGTGGTATCGCCTCAACACACTTCCCTTGATAACCAAGTGAACGTTCTCTCTCTATTACTGCCTTATACACCATACCGGAGGTCATGTAGTTCGCTTCATCTAAGTCACGATTAAGGTATCGCTCGTAGTTGCCCATATCCTGATCTGTCTCAAGACCACTATTCAAAACAAAAACCTCACCGTGCTCGGTGGGGTTCATGGTCCCTGCGTCGACATTTAAGTAAGGGTCAGCCTTTGCAATAGTGACATTGTAACCCTTAGCTTTGAATAAGGTCCCTAGAGAAGATGTTGTAATTCCTTTCCCGACTCCAGACATCACCCCTCCAATAACGAAGATATATTTATGATGTTTCATATCGCCTCATGATACATCTTTTAGAAGGGAGATGAAAGTGGATAGAGGGTAGCTATTGGCTTTTAGCTATTAGCTATTAGCCTTTAGTTAAACTAAAATATAGTAGCTCAACAAAAAAAGCCCTATCAGTGAAGCGTAGGGCTTTCTGTGTAGGGCTTGCGACAAATCAATCTAAGAGCGGGAGACCCATGCCCTCACGGATCGAAAGTTCTTGGGCATCACGGGCGTCGGCATCTTCGTGAGTGCATCCTTGTTCAATTTCGATGGAAGAAATCGGACACTTGCCGAGTGCAACTTCCATCTTGTACAGTGCGGCCTCAAGTGGATCATCGAGGTCCTCCATGCGGTCATGGAACTGTTCCAGAGTTTCCCCCGGAATACTTCCGAAACCGCGGTAGTTTCCATCCTGAAGAGGAAATTGAACGGTATCAGAACCGCCAGATACCCGACGGACACGGCGAACGGCAGGTTGAGAATCCTGTGACATGCTCTTTCTCCTTGTGGATTGAAGGTACAAAAACCTAAATCTAAACGAACTTCAGTATACACTATTTGTATATATTTGTCAATGGTATATACTTGACATAGTTGAATAAATATGATACTATGCAAAAGAACCTGAACCTTCCAACATGGAGTCGCCATATGGCCAAGAAAGCTCGCACTGCAACCCAGTGGCCGGAAGTCCCGATCGTGAGGCGAATGCTCGAAAAGAACACCCCACTATCTCAGTGGAAAGCGTTCATGGAAACCGGCAACCAGGGCACCGGTTACTCCCTTAAGAGTCACGAGAAGATTGCAGCTGCGATCTATCGCCAAATGACCCATCCGGATGCCCGGGTGATCGTTGCACACGAGTGGAATGATCTCGGGCCCGAGATTCGTCTCGCTCTTGGAACCCTTGCCGAAAAGGGTTATGGCTCCAACAACGTCACGAAGGGGTGCCAAGATCTCAACGAAATGGTTGGTGGTCGACTTCTCCGCACGAGGATCGAGCGGACGGTGAGTGTCGGCGGCAAGACCATTCGGGTCAATCCTGCCCAAGCTGCTGCGATGCTGCAGTATGGCAAGGACGATCCTCGGTTCCAGATCGGCCCTCGTCGCTAAAACAATGCGACACAATTTCCGCTAGCAAGCAAGTCTTGCTAGCGGTTTTTCTATGTAATACCATCCCCAACTAACCTCTTCCCTCAATCCCCACAATTGATATACTATAACTATGTATACAATTGATATACCAACACTAAAACATCACTTACAA
>JAYTBQ010000024.1:0-4666 GCA_043736905.1 Minisyncoccota bacterium
CGTGGTTGCTGCTATCGCTATTCTTGCCGGTATTGTTATCGTTGCTATTAACCCAGCTAAGCAACTAGGAGACACTCGTAATGCTTCTAGAAACTCAGCGGTCAATACAATTCTTAACGCAGTAACTCAGTATTCAATTGATAACAATGGAATCTTCCCAACTGGAATCACCGCAACCTCAACAGAAATTTGTTCCTCAGTGGTAGCTACAACATCATGTGGAACATTTGTAAATCTTTCAGTTCTGACCGTCAGTGGTAAATATGTGACAGCTATACCAGATGAGCCACAGAAAGTTAATGCTAACGGTGCGGGGTATAAGATTTCTAAAAACACATTTGGTCGCATCACAGTAACTGCACAATATCCTGAAAGTGGAGCCACTATCTCGGTAACAAGGTAGGTACTGTCTATGATTACTTGGTTTTCACACAAGGGAAAAATAGCAACAGGTACTACTAAGAAAGGTGGTGATGACTTCGTTTCACTTTCTTCACATGAGTTACGGTCTCCTCTTTCTATTATCAAGTGGTATACAGAAATTCTCTTAGATGGAGATGCTGGACCACTTACTGACGATCAGAGGAAGTATCTAACTGTTATTGAAACAAGTAATCAGCGCGCCATAGACCTTGTACGGTCATTACTTAACGTATCCAGACTAGATCTGGGTACGTTTAGCATTTCACCTCAGGAAACATCATTTGTTGGTATTATGGAGGACGTTATCACTTCATTAAAAAAAGAAGCAGATAAAAAAAATGTTGGAATTGTTTTTACTAACAATGGGCCAAGTATTTCTGTTAATGTCGATAAGCATCTCTGTAGTACTGTTTGTAAACAGATAGTTTCAAATGCACTTTCCTTTTCTAAGACTGGGTCAACAATTACCGTTACAATAGATATCGTTAAAAGTGGTGAAGCGTATGCAGCACACTCCCTTCGAGAGGAAAGTATTCTTGTTACTGTTGTTGATAGTGGAATTGGAATTCCAGTAAATGATCAGTCTAAAGTTTTTTCTAAAATGTTTAGAGCAAGCAATGTTAAAGATTCGGATGGAACAGGATCAGGGCTAGGGTTATATATTGCTAAGACAGTTATGACTTCCGTTGAGGGAGACATCTGGTTTACTTCAGAAGAAGGGAAGGGATCAACCTTCTACGTCGCTTTCCCTACGAGAGGTATGAAGAAGAAAGAGGGGACGACGACACTGGACTAAAATAGCTATTGGCTTTTAGTTGGTAGCTATTAGTCATTAGACAATGCAAAAACACCCTAAAGGGTGTTTTTGCATTGTCTAATGACTTGCTAAAAACTACCCTACACTCCTCGTAGTGCCGTTATCTTGGCTCCAATAGTGTTAAGGCGTTCCGCAATGTCCGCATACCCACGTTTTATCGAGTACACGTTTCTAAGAAGTGATGAGCCTTCAGCGGCAAGCATCGCAATAAGAATAATTGCAGTAGGACGAAGTGCCGGAGGAGAAACAATCTGTGCCCCTCGTAGCTTTTTAACCCCTGTAACAAGTGCACGGTGTGGATCGAGGAGCTTGATATCTGCTCCAAGGCGGTTAAGCTCTGTAAAGTAGATAGCACGGTTCTCCCATGTCCAGTCATGAATAAGTGTCTGACCTTCTGCAAAACAGGTAATTGGAACAAAGAAAGGAAGGTTATCATTGTTGATGCCTGGGAATGGCTGAGTGTGTATCTTATCCGGTGGAGCAACAAGTGACGAAGGAAAGACGGTAATATCGATAAGTGTCGTCTTATTATTTTTTGCAAGATAACGTTTAGAAAGAGAGTATTTAAGTCCCATACGCTTAAGTTTTTCTAATTCTAGTGTAAGAAATTCTATAGGGCAACGCTGTATTGTTAGCTTCGATTTTGTAACAATGCCTGCTGAGATGAAGAACATGCTTTCGATAGGATCTTCACTATTGTAGTGCTCTACAGTGCTGTTGATACTACTTTTACCATGAACGGTAAGCGTTGTTGTTCCAATCCCATTAATCCGAACACCAAATGCTTCCAAAAGAAAACAAACATCTTGTACTTGGTAATTTGGTGGTGCAAATTGTATCACGGTTATTCCATCAATTCTCGATGCTGCAATGAGCGCAGTGATTGCACCTGTGTCTGATGATTCATAGAGCGGGATAGTGCCCCCATGAAGTGCCTTGTGAGTTACTTCATAATGGTGTTCCTTGGTTATTACCTGAACACCAAGGTAGTCGAGAGCATACTTATGTGATGCAACAGTACGTTCGCCCATCTTACATCCTCCAGAGTGAGGGAGCGTGAATGACTCACTAAAGTGAATGAATGCTCCTGCAAAGGTAAATGATCGTATTTTTTCAGCAACAGATTTATTGATTTTGGAAAATGACAGTTTCTTGGGCGGAGTTATTTCAAGTGCTGTATCGTCATGGGTCCACCGTATCTTAACGCCAATACTTTCTAGTAATTCTTTGTAGCGATAGACTTCTTCTATATGTGGAATATCTCGAAGTGTCGTTGTTCCAGAGTTGACGAGCGCTGCAACCATCATGTTAACGGCTCCATTTTTTGATGTATTGGTTACAATCTTACCTTTGAGCTTGCGGCCACCTTCCACCTTAAAGTCTATCGTATCTTGAATACTGACGATGTTATGCTTGAGCACCTCACCCATTTTCATGAGCTGTTCGATGGTAACATTTTGGTTTCCTGCTTCAATTCTTGCAACTGCGGATTGGGATGTCTTTAGTTTTTCGGAAAATTCTTCTTGAGTCATTCCTTTTTCTTCACGCAATTTTTTAATAAAAAGCCCAATCTTCTCCTGATCGTTTGGTTCCATATTATATGATTATATCATATGTGATATAGAACGAATGTGAGTAACGAAGCAAGAGCGGTTACTCTGCTGTTTATCTAAAGAAAGATTCAATGGTAAATAGTGATATGATTGCCATAATAACAGTAGTAATGATGACAAGCACGTTACTGAGGCGTCCATTAACTTTATCACCAAGAATTTTCTTGTTATTAGCAACGAAAAGAATAATAATAAGAAGTGGGGCTGCTAGTATACCGTTGGCCGCTGCGGCATAATAGAGCATGAGGATTGGCTCGATATTTGTAAAGTTAAGCAGTACTCCTACTAAAATAGCTATAGTTAATATTCCATAGAACCCAACAGCCTGTCTAAAAGTCTTACTAAGGCCAAGTGGAAGATCAAGTGTTTCTGCAACTGCGTATGCAACAGCACCTGCGAGTACTGGTATTGCAAGTAGACCAGTGCCTAATATACCGAATGCAAAGAGGTAGACAGCAAAGTCTCCAGCAAGAGGGCGTAGTGCTTCTGCAAGCTCTGTAGCTGATGCGATTGGATGATTACCATTTGTAGTTAGCGTGCTTGAAGCAGTAATAATAATAAAGAATGCAATAAGGTTTGAAAGGAACATGCCAGTAACGGTATCAGTACGCATTTGATGAATATCTTTTTTGCTTACATGAGGTGTTCCTTTACCGAAGGAGATAATTTTTTTCTTAACAATTTCTTCCTCAACCTCCTCATCTGCTTGCCAAAAGAAAAGGTACGGGGAAATAGTTGTTCCTAAAAAAGCAGTTATATTGAGAAGAAATTCCTTGTTCCATTCCATATGAGGAACAAGCGTGGCAAAGGTGATTGCTTGCCAGTCCTGCTTAACAAAAAAAGCTGCGACAATATAGGAGAGTACTGTTGCTGCAAAATATTTGAGAATCTTAGCGTAGGTAGCGTATGGGATGAGTATTGTTGTTGCTACAGTAAAGACAGTAATAAGGATAAGAGAAATACCAAATGAAAAAGGGGATATGAGACTTGCCGCTTGCCCCATCGCACCTAAATCAGCTCCGATATTGATGATGTTTGCAATACTTAAAAGAACAACAGCGATAAGGAGGAGTTTTTTAGAGTAGTATTTTTTTATAACACCAGCGATTCCTTTACCGGTTGTCATTCCGACACGAGCACACATCTCCTGCACCGCAATCATAAAGGGAAGGGAGTAGAGGGTTAGCCATAGCTGTGAAAGGCCAAAAATTGCCCCAGTCTGAGCGTATGTTGCAATACCTGATGGATCATCATCTGCAATGCCAGTTACGACCCCAGGGCCTAGCGACTTTGCAATTTTTTTGAAGAGGGTCATGTTGAAATGAGTATAACAGAATACAGACAACAGAGCATAGATGACAGACAACAGAAAAAGACACTAAGAGGTTGAGATGTATAAGACATAAATACATTTTGCTATACTTTAAAGATGAAATCGACACCATTTCTGGAATATATCTTGTATGATATATTTGGTGAAAGTGAGCCCATTACCTCACGAGCAATGATGGGAGCACATATTCTCTATTACGAAGGGAAGACTTTTGCAATTGTAGAAAAAGAGGAGCTATATCTAAAAGGGTCAAAAGAATTGGTTTCATGGTATCTGGAGCGAGGCAGTAGGCAACTCACCTACACAAAAGTGGGGAAGGATGCATATCTCTACTATTTCCTAGTTCCACCTGAGGTGTATGAGGATAGGGACAGACGTGAGGAGTGGGTAGATGTTGCGCTCAGTGTAGCGAAATTACCAAAGCATAGCAATTAGCCTTTAGCTGTTAGCTATGAGCTTGATACAAATACAACAATACAA
>JAYTBQ010000025.1:0-13775 GCA_043736905.1 Minisyncoccota bacterium
CTCATTAAATGGTAGACCAAGGAAGTGTATTGACTGGCAGTTCCCTAAAGATGTATTCTACAAATTAGTTGCATTAGATTCTAGAAACTAAGTAAGTAAAAAGTATCTAGGTTTTGCTAGAGACTTTTTACGTATTCTGTGCGGCGTATGAAAATCGGCCATTACACTTGTATTTTTATTTCGTACTTCGTACTCATAAAAATACTAAGTGTTTTTGCCTAAGAGAAAACTGACAAAATGTAGCAGAAAGAAGTCTTAAGCCCTACTTCTTTCTGCTACATTTCGTAAACCAGTTTTCTGTTCGATCCTCACGTAATAGTGTTGGGACACTATTACTTTACACCTTCAGAATACACAAAATGACGAAGCTTAGAGCTTCGTCATTTTGTGTATTCTGTGCGGCGTAAGAGAATCGAACTCTTGTCTCCTGCTTGGAAGGCAGGCATTCTACCACTAAACCAACACCGCTTGTAGAGAATATACTACTACATTTTATAAAAAAATTCTAGGGCTACGGGCTACTCCCCCTTTTTGTTATTGTTAGTGCAGAGAAAATGGTGATTGCTATAAAAATAAACAAAGGTGTAATGGACGCTATTGCTGAGGGATCTCCCCCTATTAGCCGTAGCAGTATTGCAAGCACAGCCTGTTGAACATAAAATCCAAGTCCAAATAATAGACAGTCTTTCTGTGTGATAATCCGTGGAGAGTATTTTTTATGATAATAGTAAACAGAACCGATAAGACAACATAAAAAAATAATAACAGGTATGTGTAGCCCTGCAACAACATTGAATCCAAAATAAAATATGGTTAAGAACCCAATGAAAAAAGGCCGCAAAGGCTTTAGTGGAAGGGTCTGAATAATTTTCTTTTGCTCTGGCAGAGCTCTTTTTCCATAGTGGAATCCTAGAGCAATAAGGATAAGCATCAAAGACAGGAGTAAGAATAGTGCAGGTAGCGTTCCCTCAATCCTTATGCTTGGGTTTAAAAAGTTTGCAATTCCTATACCTGTAAGTCCAAGTCCAAGCAGTATACTTAACCCTTTAGGTAGCCAAGGGCTTCCCTTTTTTTCTGGAAAAAGATAGTGAGTAAAGAAAACTGGCAGCACAACAGATGCAATTGCATGCCATATGCTGATTGCAATAGCAAAAGGAATACTCACACCAAAATAGTACCCATAATTATTATAGGCCTCAGATGGTAATGCTGTCGAAGCTATTAGGGTTTTAGCGATAAATCCTTCCGAATAGAGTCCAAAAGCAATACCGAATAAAAAAAGACCAAAGTAATTCAAATGGAATCGAACAGCACATTCTCGTATGAGAAGAATAGGAATGCCATATCCAAAGATAAGAAGTATAAAAAATACACTAGGTTGAAAAAAATCACTTAGAAGCGTGCTTGATGTCGTAAGTTCAGGAAGAGCTGAAGAGAGTAAAATCAGTGTTAGTAGAGCTAAAGCTGTTTTTACTTTGTTTGCATGCTGCATGCGTATGTTTGTCGGAGTGCAGGGATTCGAACCCTGAGTCTTTGGTACCCAAAACCAAAATGTTAGCCGTTACACCACACTCCGTATTATATTTTTCTATCGTAGACACTGTACAAAGACTCTCTTCGTCTTTGGCTATTTAACTATCGCAAAATCAAAATTATAATTGTTACACCACACACTGATGTGCAACGAGTTTATTTGATTGTCATCATATACTACCATATTTTATAAAAAATGCAGCCCCTACTCTTTTTCCTTGTGAACATTCTCAATCAGTCTAACTCGCCCCTCCCTTTTTTCTGTATCAATGTACACACACGCTAAATCAATCTGATATGGTGTTTCATGTGGCACGGCCTTGTGCACACGATAACTCTCTACCGCAAGTAACATTTTCGACCATTTAGAAAAGGTAAAGTTATCCTCAGGTTTGATTACCAAGTTGTCGATGATGTTACAGTCTCTGACTTTTATGCTTTTGACTTCAATAAAGTGAAGCACGTTGTCTTTTGTTGCAATAATGTCCAATTCACCATGTTTGACCGTATAGTTTCTTTCGATAACGGTATACCCCTGTTTCATAAGAAACGTTGTTGTTATATTCTCACCTATTTTACCTATTTCATTATGTTCTGCCATGTATTTATAGTAAAAGTCGTAATTTGTTTCACGTGAAACAGATGTCCCGTATGTACTTAATAAAATGTCCAAAAAATCAATTAAATGCTTACTGCGTAAGTGTTATTAACCATAAACGACGTATTGTTGATAACCTGACCCATAGACGTTTTGGTGTCCGTTATACACCGTACCCACAGGTTTATCCACATATTTGTACTTTTGTTGATAACTATCCGTTCCATATGAAACACATCCAAAGTATACGGTGTTTTACACAAAAAGTCTTTTCAAGATAGGGACATTGTGTTAGTATTGTAATCAATGCGGTGTTGGTTTAGTGGTAGAACACGACCTTGCCAAGGTTGAGACAGGAGTTCGATTCTCCTACGCCGCACAAAATAAAGAGCGCCAGCGATTATATTTTGTTGGTGTAGTACATGAACTGCTTCATGTACGTAGAGAATCGAATAGGGGTCGCGGAACCATCTGTTTCGAACAGAGTGAGAAACTGGTTATGTGACCGATTCTCCGGATAGGCTTAATTCTGTCGCTTTTCCCCGGGGTCGAGGCTACGTGCTGAGATGAGAATAGTAAAGCTATTTGAAGTGAGCCGTAGCGGTGACCGATTCTCCTATATTAACAGGGGGGTCGTTACATGTGTAACGGTGGTATATTACAAATTATGAATAAAAAGTTTGTTTACATCGCACTAATTGTAACTCTTGCGCTGCTCGCTACTTATTTCTTGTGGTATAAACAAAAAGGCTATGTTTCAAAAGACAAAACTACCTGTGCTTCAATATTTTTCGTTTGTGCACCAGGGAAGAAACAATTTATTGATGATGTAGGGTGTGGGTGTGAGTAAGCAGCGGAAGGTGTTACATGTGTAACGGTTTCCGCCAGAATATTCGGTCACCAAATATATGTTTTTATTTAAATTCAAGCCAGTATTCGGTCACAAGTTACTAACTGCGCTAATCACACTATGTGTGAGTTGCTCGTAAGTACTTGCGACCCCGCCTCGTCCGTATTTGAAAAGCAGGGGGTTCAGCTTTTCAAATACATGACTGTGGCCTTCGAATCCTGACGCATCACACGCAGGTGTGATGCTGCGGGAGCACAAAATGCTCGTTTCACTCCCATTTTGTGCTCCCGCCAGGATTCGAACCTGGAACGACGGTTCCGAAGACCGGCGTGATATCCATTTCACTACGGGAGCTTTTATTTATATACTGAATACTATCATACTCTATGCCACAAATACAGTCACTACAACAGGTTAATGTTCCAAAAGAAGTAATGATGGTCATTGCTGTTCTTCAAGGCGCCTCATATGAAGCATATCTCGTGGGCGGATGTGTTCGTGACCTTCTCATGGGAGTGAAACCAAAAGATTATGATGTCACCACGAATGCAACACCAGAAGAAATCATTGCACTTTTTCCAAAGACATTTTATGAAAACATTTATGGAACAGTAGGGGTTGTCACTTGTGGTGAGGATCTTGGAACAGTCTGTTCCGATGAAACAGTGAAGATTGTGGAAGTAACACCATACCGCCTAGAAGGGGTATATTCTGATAATCGTCATCCAGATGATGTGAAATGGAGTAAAAATCTTCATGACGACCTTGGTCGTAGGGATTTCACAGTGAATTCTATGGCATATAACCCCATTACACATGAAATCATTGATCCATACAATGGACAGAAAGATATAGAGAATAAGCTTATTCGAGCGGTAGGGGAGGCAGACGTACGGTTCGGTGAAGACGCTCTCCGGCTTATGCGTGCAATTCGCTTCATGAGTCAGCTTGATTTTGATATCGAAAGCGTTACACGTGAAAGTATTAGCAAGAACGCTAAGTCTCTTGCAAGCATTTCACGTGAAAGGGTGCGGGATGAATTCTGTAAACTTGTTATGACCGACTACCCGATGAGAGGTATTGTTATGATGAAAGAAACTGGACTGCTCGATAACGTTGTTCCAGAGCTTCTTCATGGGGTAGGGGTTTTGCAGAATCAGGCACACATGTACGATGTCTGGGAACATAACCTAAGAACGTTACAGCATTCCGCAGACAAAAACTGGCCGTTACACGTGAGACTCTCTGCTATTTTTCATGATATTTCAAAACCGGAGACAAAACGTTTTTCACGTGAAAAGAATGTTATTACTTTTTACGGGCATGATGTTGTTGGTGGACGCGTTACACGTGAAATAATGGAGCGTCTAAAGTTCCCAAAAGATATCACTGAGCAGGTCTCAATGTTCGTACGGTGGCATATGTTCTTTTCTGATACCGAACAGATAACACTATCTGCTGTCAGAAGGCTTATAACCAACGTAGGCAAGGATAACATCTGGGATCTGATAGATCTACGTATTTGCGATAGAGTGGGCACTGGAAGGCCAAAAGAAGAGCCATACAGGCTTCGTATGTATGAGTCGATGGTGGAACAGGCACTGAAGGATCCGATAACGCTTAAGATGCTTAAAACTGATGGGAAACGTATCATGGACGTTACACAAGAAACGCCTGGACCTAAGATTGGGCATGTTTTGCATGCATTGTTTGATGAAGTTCTTGAAAATCCGGAGAAAAATACTGAAGACTATCTCGATACTCGAGCAAAGGAATTGATTGTCTTAAGCATTGAAGAGCTCAAGAAACTAGGGGAGGCGGGTAAGAAAGAAATGGAAGAGAAGAATGAGGAGATGGTGAAGGAAATACGAAAGCAGTTTAAGGTGAAATAGGAACAGCTGTATGCCATTAGCCGTTAGCTGTTAGCTAAATCAAACAGAATGATGAAGGTGGGAGAAGAGGGTGAGGAAGAATGGAAGATAAGAGAAAAGAGTGAAGGGAGAATGAGAAGACATGCAGAAAGCGCGACACCGAAGGTGTCGCGCCCTTGCTTGGTTTTACAGGCCATTTATTATAAAAGACATTACAGAATAAGCTTTTCTACAACTGTCCTTTATAAAGGACATAATGTCTTAACCACATAGAGGAGTAAAAAGAAAACGCGGGGGAATGTGACTTCGGTCCGCGTTTGTTGGTGTATTTAATCCATTGTCATCAACCGAGGACTATCTTTTTGTTCGATTCGTTATGTTCTTTCTCGTCATTCCGGCGCTTCTCTTCTTTCTCATGTTGTGCGTGTGATTCCGCAGCCGCTCGTTCTACTTTTTGTTTCTCTGCTTCTTCACGTTTGCGAAGAGGTTCAGCAAACAAAGGATGGCTCCTTACCTTCTCGAAGAGTATAGACTGCTCGATCGCATATGGGTCATACTTGTCCATGCACTGCCCAGCTTCTTGTTTCGACAGGTATGTCTCCGCAATCTGACCTTCGTAGTATGCCCCACCATAACCCGGACGTCCATATGTGCCATGAATAGGAGAGCAATTGCGTCGTAGTCTAAGGTATTTACCTTGCACTTGGCCGTGTATACCACGGCAACCACAAGTACTATCTTTCCATTTTACGAACCAGCCATCCTGACCAAATACTTCATGGATTCGTGCAATGTAGGGAACCAGCTCAGCATTGACTATCTCATCCTCGGCTTTGTAAAAAATTTTAATTGTTGAGCGAAGGTGATTGTTATAAGCATCTTCTAGTCTTCGGCGCAGCTGGAACCTAAGCAATTTCCAGAAAGGAAGAGTAATGACCCATTCCTCAAATGTTCCGACATTTTCACGGGCAAACAAATAGTATGAATCATCCGTAAATGTCCGGTACTCAATCTTCATGGTTGTCACCTTTCTAGTTCGAAGCCTTTGGTAGATTACCTCTAGTGTGCTTTCTGTACCAATTATAGCACTTTTAAAGACATTTGTCAATAATATTATATCACTTTTTTATTACTTTTAACCCTTGTTCTATATACATATACTAGAAAACTGTTATACTTACTATAACAGTTTATGAAACATAAAAAATTAGATGGGTCTAGTGCCACATCATCTCAACATTTTCAAGAACTACAAGAAAAGCTTACAGCTTGGGGTCTTACCCCAAACGAAAGTGCTGTTTATATATACTTATTGACTCGCACTCAACCGACAGGAGGGTCGAAGATTGCAATCGGCGCCGGACTGCACCGTCCCTATGTATACGCAGCATTACCCAAACTAACTGAGCTCTTACTAGTCGTTGAGGTCGCTTATGGTAAGCAATTTCGCTACAAGGCTCTTCCTCCTGCTCAGCTTGAGAAATTAACGCTCAAAAAAATTGCTGAAACCAATACCTTAGCTAGGTCACTGGAACGTATCGCAAAAATTAACTATGAACAAGATGCAGAATTGTTTATTGGTAAAGAAGCAATTATTAGACATCAACTAGAGTGGGTAAGTGAGGCACCAAAGAATACAGTGCAGTATCTATTAGGAGGTAATGGTTCAATTTTGAAAGAAGTTTTTGGTGAGGATCTTGATGAAAATGCAAGAAGGCAAGCAGAGAAGGGGTTTACTACCTATTACCTCTCCACTGAAAGTGAATTACAGGAGATGGGTACTTATCACAAGAATAAAGTTAAGTTGTTTCATCGCACGTTACCATTTATCCCAGATATGTTACCGACCATTGCTATCCGCGATCATGTAGTAGAAATTCATAGTTATTTCAACCCACCCATTGTTTATGTCATAAAATCCAAAGATGCTGCAGAGAAGTTTAAGGAGTTTTTCTTAGGGCTTTGGGAGATGGCAGGGGAAGAATAGCTTTTGATTTAGAATGGTCTGGTATACTTATCTCATATGTTAGAAAAATACTTGGAAGAAATTGGGTTGTCGGAGAAGGAGTCGCAAATTTATCTTGCGCTTCTTGCGGTTGATAGTGAGTCGATACAGGATCTTGCGAAACGGACGGGGATTAACCGTACAACCGTCTATCCAGTACTAGAAACCCTTGAAAAGAAAGGACTTGTGAGTGAAGTGCAGAAGGGGAAGAAAGTGGAGTATGTTGCGGCTCCTCCCGAGCGTCTGGAGACCTTTGTTGAACGACAAAAAGTTGTGCTAGAGGAACGAGCTGAGCGTCTTAAGGATATTATCCCGCAAATCAAGAGTATTCAGCGTGAATCAGGGGAGAAGCCAATCGTAAAGTACTTCGAAGGTCGAGAGGGGGCGATTGCTGCTCATGAAGAGTTTTACGAGATGCATGACTCTAAGGCACGTGAGGGGTATTTTATTTATAATCAAGATCTTATGATGCAGACATTCACATTGTCTGAGAGAGAAAAATTTAGGAAAATCCGTGTTGGTAAGTTGGTTTCACCAATTTCTGTTTATTCAAACAATGAGGGAGATATTGCATTTTCAACACAAGGAAAAAGAAAGAGAATAAGTGAAGATAAATATCCAATTAGTTCTGATATTGTGATTATTGAAGATAGGATTCTTATTGGAACACTTGGTGACCGTATAAGCTCTATACTTATTAAAAGTAAAGACTTAGCAACAACACTTGCATCGCTAGTAAAATATATCAATGATAAAGAGTAGAAACGAATTGAGAAATGACGACACCTTGGTGAGCTGTTCTCTTTTGGTATAGAAAAAGGGCGGAAGTGTAGTACTCCCGCCCCAGTTGGCATATAATCGCCAACATTGCTTGGCCTCATAAGGAATGGGATTCCCTGAAGCACAAGACTTTTGCTTGGACTTTGCTCAGAAGGCTTTGAAAGAACATTGTTCAGACTAACCTAATGAACTCAGTCAGATGTAAAGCTTACTCGTCGCCACCAAAGGCGAGATTTTTTTGCACAATTTTCATGGTTTACCTCTTTTCAAAAAACAAAGGGCCTATCTTGCTCCATGCGAACGTACGGTATCAAAGCAAGATAATCACTCTCTCAGAAGGTCTGGACTTATAATTGGTCCCCGACACAATGGCTATGGGAGCCTTGTGTTGGGGTTGCCATTTACTCGTCCCCCATAGCACCCTCCTTGGTTGTGATATATGCAGTCTAGCAAATTGACATAATTTTGTCAAGATGTTTTGGCAAAAATAGAGTATATTTTGCATCAATGACATTTTTTCAAGAAAAGAAATTATTTTAGGATTCTAAAATATGCTTATTATATAATGCTTTTGATGACATCATAAACGATTTAAAGTAAAAAATGTCAAAAAGACTTGACAGAATATAATATCAGGTGTAGGATGACATCATCGTTAAACAAAAGCAAGGAAGCGTAGCCAGCGAAAAATAATTTTAAAAACGCACTACCTAGTACTTACTGGAGTAAAATGATTGTTTATATGGTTTATCTCGATTTCTGATGTGTCCGGTGGCGACATAATTACTCGCCACCGGACACACATCAGAATCAACCACATCAGAAAAGGAGACAACCATGTGTAATATAGTGCTTACTGAGGGTACGCCACTGGTCTACAGCTGGACGACGGGGTTTGTGCGCAAGCATAACCTCAGTCTGCTGGAAGAATGGAAAGCGAATCCTGTCGCGGTGCTCGAGCGTTATGACCTCGAAAATCGTCTGGAGGAGTTGGAAGTTCTGCTTGACCGCGGGATCCTTCACTGAGTTAAAACTCGAGGTGTCTCACACCTGGCAACAGAATATGAGCGAGTGCCTACGCGTTAGTTGGGTAAAACATTTTCTTCTTCACTTTTTACCAAAGGAAACAAGATGAACGAGAAGAAGTCTTGGAAGTGGACTCCTCACTGGCACGTCGCCCAAGGGCGTGGTCATCGGGTGGTCGGGTTCCACACCGAAAGGGAGGTCGTGAAAGCGATCGTTGGTGTCACCTTCCGTGGTGTGGAGAATATCCACGTCATCCCCGTGAAGGGGACCATCTACAGCAATGTGGATGTGCGGAGGCGAATCGCTCCCACGCTTGCAGCGTGAGTTGCAATGAGGCCGTTATCCAAGGCCTGACTCACCAATGGGAATGCATGTAGAAGGCTATAACTTCTACTCTTTATCCAACTCCGAATGCATGAGGGGTTGGTTGAGAAATTACTTAGGGTAAGAAGTTCTTTGTATTGTGGGTGTGCTCGGTAGTCTTTATGACCTCTATGTTCATGGATACTATCGAGCGCATCCGTTTAGCCAACACTACGGGAAACTGCGTCGATGGAATGTCCAGAAGGGGCATCATCGGAACTCTCACACAATGGTGTGAGGGAGGGGTCCATGGCTTTTCGGCCATGGGTGAAAACCTCAAGTCCTTCAACTGGTGATGCAGTGGGAAGGATTAGTGTGGAGAGAGGGGCATCACACCCTCTCTTACTGTCGTGAAGTGTGTACTTCACCTGATGAGTCGGAAACGACGAAACAGTTGTGTCAATTTACTGGGAGTGTATCATCGCACATTCGAAAAATGACCGCCGGGTCAAGAAACGGAACTTCGTCGCCAAACATGCACAGGAAACTGGTGCAGGCCGGCATAAGGACAGGAAGAGCGACTACCGTCGTCAGCCGAAACATCGCAACCATCAACAGAAGGAGGGGTAGTATGCTTGCGTGTGTGATTGTCTTTTGGGCGATTCTTGCAATTGGTCCCGTTTTTCTTTCCTCGAACGATATCAAGGAAGCGTGTGGCAAGTGACGATATACTTGCCAGCTTTTTCAAATTTTCAAAAGTATGTTTGAAAATTTGTAGAGCTTGTTGTTTGGAATATGGTTCGCTGGATTATGGGATTAAGTACACCGCTCTTGTATTTTATCCTGTAATTCAGGAGCACCTTGTGATTGACTCAGTGTGAGTAACAAACAATGGTGTGGGGAATACTAGATGGCAAAAAAGTATTTGCTGGAAGGTGGTGAGGGTTCAGACCTTGTCACAACGCTACGTACGGTTGTGACAATGTTGAATGCCGAACCGGATATTCAGAAGGGTGGTTTGTATCACACGCTTCCGGGTGCCATGCAAGACCGGGTGGTCAAAGCAGGCATTATGAATATTCCTGAGTTCGTTCTCCTTATGCAGGAGATTGGACTGCTGCGACATCGCGGTGGTGGCAGGGTGATTATCTGGCAGGTCGTCTGTGTGACGTTCTTCGATGAGATCATCTCACCCCCGTGGCTCGAACGCGCACAAGCTTGTCTTGCAAAGCGCGTCGAGAGTCTCACGGAGGCACGCATGCTCCGCGAGCGTATCTCGGAGCTCCAAGCACAGACCCATGGGCCTGTGCAAAGCGCTGGTTGCTTGAAGTCAATCGATGAGATCGCCGAAATGGTGGTTGCAATCGAGACACTGAAGGAGACAGTTGCTTCACGTGATGTGCAGATTGCATCACTCCAGGCAGATCTCGCCAAGTGTGCAAGTGTCGACCATGACGCCGCACTTGCTGCTGCAATCAAGAGGGCTCGTTCGCGGGCGACTTGATGTAGTGAGTCATAGCTAACCTCTAATGTGGGGGAAGGTCTATCGAGAACAGAAGCAATTCTGTTCTCGACTTTATCAAGTATTCAAATATCACTCATATATTTGAGAATTTGTAGAGATGTGAGGGTGTTAAAGGTGATTACAAAGTATATTAAAACAGGGTCTAACTATTTTTGAGGTTTTCGTACAACATATATTTCCCCTTTTTTGGTGTGTATATAGACACGAGTATCTTCTTCTTCATTGTTTACACTGAAACGTGTACTTGGTTCTATTGGGAAAGATGGACTTTTCTTAAAAACCTCGTATGAGGCGCTAATCAAAATTTTTTTTATTAGTTCGTATGACTCTTCGCCACTTAATATAGCCGCTATACTATCTTTACCAAATCTTGTGTATCTTTCGTCCTTTTTTCCTCCAACAACAAATATCTTGAGTGTGTCGTTGTCTATGTCCATGCAGTTTTTTTCTAAGTATCTCTTAAGTTCATTCTCAAAAAAAGAAGGATCTTTCATGTCTTCATTTTTATTTTTTTTGGATTGAAGTGAGAAAGAAGGGAAACAGGCGCCCCCTTAACTGACCCTGTAATAATTAATGCAACGCAATCATAAAGACCCTTAGTAAACTTGTCTCTCTCATCTAATGGAGTAATACAACATGCCTCAAAGAAAAAATGATTCGTTGTATCGCTTTCATTAAAGTAATCAAGGTTGAGACCATTGCCTTCTATTGCCACTATTTCAGCGTTCTCTTTTCCTGTTTCTACTTCTTGTACTTCTGGTGAGCTGAGATTAGAGATTTTTTGATTAATCGTTTCCTGGTCTTGCATACATGGAATTATAGCTTTTTCCACAGCAATTTAAAAATCTTTTCTTGGAAGTGGGCGATGCTTTTAGAGGTAATGGTGACAGCTGTTCCTGTTGTGTGATCAAGGTGAGCAATCTTATTACCATAAATAACAAGACTAACATCGTCATCGAAAGGAAAATCTTTTGGTACTGTTTTTATAAAACGATTTGGATCTTTTTGTTTCTTCTCAGCTTTCTCAAGATTGGTGATAACAAGACGTTCAAAATCCTTTTTGACTCTTTGTTCGGAATAGAAAGGGTCACGATTGAAGTCTTTCTTCCTTGAGGTGTAGCGATAATAGGTTGCCCCTTTGGGAAGGCTAAGTGCAAGGTCTTTGTAGACAAGACTTATTGCATTGCTTTCTTGTGAAAAAGTGATTCGTGGGGACTCATCTTGTAATTCTGCAGTGAGAAGTATCTGGTCAAAATTATCTTTTGCCCCTAGGAGGGACTCTTCCAGTCGCACACGAAGAATCTCAGGTGATACTGTTTCATATTTTTGCGAATCCTTTTTCTTAGTGCAGAGCTTTTCTCTCTGCAATTCTTCTATATAAACATACACACTTGTTCTTGAAAGTGATAGTTTCTTTGAAAGTGATGTGATTGTCTGGTTTCCTTCTTGTATAAGTACAAGTAGTATCTCGGCACTTTGTCGTGAGAGTGAAAGTGTCATGAGAAGGGGAATTGATGGTGTATTGTTCATGTAAATAATCAATTATACTATTGTTATATATGAATAGTATAACATTTGTTCAATAATATGAACATTTTGTGCGATTTTCTAAGAAACATCTGCACTATATTGGTAGTCTAAAGATAGAAGTTCTTATTTAACAAATTATCGCCGAAAGGAACTGCATCATGAAAAAAACACTACACAACAAAATTATTCTCGTTGATATGGATGGAACTATCTGTCACTTTCAACGTAAGCTTCTTACGCTTGCTCATGAGAAGCTTGGCGCGCCACTACTTCGTGAAGAAGACTGCATCAACTTTCATACCGAGCATGAGTTTGCAGAAGAATTCCGTGATGCAGTGGCGAAGCTATCAGATGATCCGGACTTCTTTGAGTCTCTTGAACCGATAGAAGGTGCTATCGAAGCTCTCAGGGAGATGGAGGAGATGGGAGCTACGGTGTTTATCTGTACCGCACCTAAGAAGTTCTATCACAATCCTCACTGTGCTGGTAACAAGCATAGAT
Source organism: Minisyncoccota bacterium (assembly GCA_043736905.1). Taxonomy (GTDB): domain Bacteria; phylum Patescibacteriota; class Minisyncoccia; order Phycocordibacterales; family UBA5272; genus UBA11704. Next base: position 12,523 of record JAYTBQ010000025.1, read on the forward strand.
GGATAATGAATCATCTGGGTAAGCATTGGACGGAGCGAGTCATTCTCTCTCGGGATAAGACACTTGTACACGGAACGGTTCTTATCGACGACAAGCCAGACATCGAAGGGGTCGTACGTCCATCATGGAAGCATGTGTACTTCAATCAGCCTTATAATAGAGGCGATATGAGTCGTCCACGCATCACCAACTGGAAGAAGTGGAAGGAGGAGTTGATTCCATTGCCAGGATAGATGGAAAAAATAATACCCGCGAAGGCGTAGCCTTCGCGGGTATATCTTTTTTGGCAATGTGTAATAATCACTCAAAATACTTCTTCAGTTTCTTTTCCATAGCTGTAGTTTTTTGTAATTATTCTCAACAGTAAGAATGAAGATACCTTTCATTGAAAGAATGTTTGATATTTCTTTCTCCTCTTCTTGTGTTAGTGGTAATTTCTTTACTGTGGCTATGAATGTTTCGAGAATTTTTTTTACCGTTATGTCAAATGTTGCCTTGAATACATACTCACCAAGAATGTTGAAGTAGACGTTACTATTTTGGTGGAGAGGATTCACATTCATGTGAAAGACGGCTATATCATGAAGACTCTTCCTTCGCTCTTTAACAACAGCTGTGTCGCCTGAAAGAGGGTGAGTAAGTATAAAACGAGCAGATGATTTTTTGTTGAAAAACTGCGTAATCCAGTACGCGTCAGTTTCATATCTACCATACAGGAAGAAGTCGTGAGGTATACAAAAGTAGCGTACGTAATCTGTCTTTAGATTCTCTGAAACAATATCATAAATATGCGCCCAGAAGAGATCCATCTCAGCATAGGTAGAGAAGTGAAACGATGCTTTCGATTCAGATTTCGTTAGTCGAGAGAGAATATCCTTGCTTGCCTTGTATGAGTACTCAGCGAATGCAAACTTTTCCTTTTGTTTTTTAATCCAGACAAGTGATAATGCGACTTGTTTGTTATAGATTGTTACTGTTTCATTTTCTTTTAGTTTGCGCACAGATTTATAAACAGCCTGTGGTGAGACTTTTGACGAGTATGTAATTATCTCTACAAGGTTCTTTAATTTCTTTGAACCAGGAAGAAGTGACTCTGTGATGATAGTTTCTAAATGTTTTGTCATAAGAATTTAAACTTAAAGTTTAAAAGTTATTATAACTTAGTTTCTAGAATCTAATGCAACTAATTTGTAGAATACATCTTTAGGGAACTGCCAGTCAATACACTTCCTTGGTCTACCATTTAATGAGTC
>JAYTBQ010000026.1:0-13728 GCA_043736905.1 Minisyncoccota bacterium
GACTCATTAAATGGTAGACCAAGGAAGTGTATTGACTGGCAGTTCCCTAAAGATGTATTCTACAAATTAGTTGCATTAGATTCTAGAAACTAAGTAGTAAAACCTTGTCGTTATTAGTTTGCTATAACGTCATTCATCATAGAAACAAGGTTAACTAATTGTATTATAGTAGCCTTATCCACAGAAAACTTGCTCTTGTTGGTGGTAGACTAGGGACATTGAGATGTAGAAATCTTATTTATTAATAATATACACATTATGTTCAAAAAGAATTTTATTAGTTATCTAGCTTCATTTTCTTTGATTGCAGTCGTCATTTTCGGCGCATCTTCTTCAAAAATAGAACACGTCTTCGCGGCAGCCCTCACAACACTCTCAGACACTCAGTCGTCCGTAAAAGTAAGTGCGCTCTCTGACCATACATTCCAGTTCGTTACACCATCAGGTGTAATAGCGGGAGGAACTATTAGTATTACCTTCCCAGTTGGATGGACAATAGGATCACTTGCTACCACAAGTGTCGACTTTGCAACAAGTACATCAGCTTCTTGTTCAGGGTTTACTGATGCACTTATCTCAAATAACGCATCTGGTCTTACATGGGGTGTTGCAACGACAACATCTGTGATTACCTTTACATCAGGTACTGCTGTTATCCCTGCTAACCGTTGTATTCAGATTAGAATTGGTTCTAACGCTGTATCCCAAGGAACAGGGACAACAACTATCATTAACCCTGCATCTGCGACAAGTTCTGTGATTGTGATAGGGGGGACATTTGGAGATACTGGTTTAATTACCGCTAATATCATCACTGATGACACTGTTGCTATGACAGGAACTGTTAATCAATCGCTATCGTTTACTATTTCTACAACTACTATCTATTTTGGAGCTCTTGGATCAGCGGGTCCTAAGTTTGCTTCATCGACGAATCCATTAGGAGACTCAAATGAAACAATTGCCCACTCGCTTGCAGTAGGAACCAATGCCCCTTCAGGATTTACTCTTTCTGTTCGTGGTCAAACATTAACTTCACAACAAAACGCACTTAATACAATTACTGCAGTTGGTGGGTCTCCTGCAGCAAATGCAACAGGAACAGAGCAATTTGGTCTTAGGGCTACTGAATCAGGAGGGGTTGGAACTGTTGTTTCGTCACCATTTGCTACAGCTAATCAATACGGGTATAGTTCAACAGCGACGACATCAGCCGTTTTAGCAACAGGGTCTGGATCAACACCAACATCAACATATTCACTTCGTTATGTTGCAAACATAGCAGCAGTTACAGAAGCTGGTACCTATGCAGCTAACCTCGTGTACGTAGCAACTGCAAACTTCTAGCGTTCTACTTATCCTTCAATCAAAGTAATCATGATATCACGACATATTTTTAAAAAGACAGCAAGACTGCTTACAATATCAGGACTAGTTATGAGTGTACTCACTACGTCAGCACTTACTGTCTCACCAGCCCGTGCTGAGTTAACTGGTGACCCAGGAGAAACTATCTCTGATTCCTTTACTCTTGTTAATGAAAAGGACACAGATCAGACATACTATACATCTGTTGAAAATTTTGAATCACAAGGAGAGACTGGTACGCCAAATTTTACTGATGCAAAAGATGGTTTGCCTACATGGGTTAAGGTGGAAGACTCAGTTACAATTAAAAAAGGTGAAAAGATAAAAGTTCCTTATACTATAACTATCCCACAAGACGCAGATGCGGGAGGTCACTTCGGAGCAATCTTCCTTTCAACAGTTCCCCCAACAACACAAGATGGACAGGTATCTGTAGGTGCAAAGGTCGGAATTCTTATTTTACTTAAGGTGACTGGTAATGTTAAAGAAGAAGGAGGCTTGCTCTCATTCGCTCTCAAAGAGGGTAAGAAAGTTATCCCGAGTCTTCCAATTGATTTTGTGTATCGATTTAGTAACAAAGGAAATGACAGAGTAAAACCGGAAGGAGAAATTGTTATCAAAAACATGTTTGGTATGGAGACAGCTCGTCTCGATGCAAATAAGTCGCTTGGTAATGTCTTACCAAATAGCATTAGACGTTATGAAGTGCATTATGGAGAAAATAAAGCACCGGAAGTTTCTGCTCCTTTCTTTGAACACGTTAAATTTCAGATGAATAACTTTGCTCTCGGTGTTTACTTTGCAGACATTAGTCTTTCGTTCGGAAATACTAGTAAAGCTGAAGCTTCTCTTACATACTATGTTCTCCCATGGCAACTATTATCAATTGTTCTTGGCGGATCTCTTGTTGTTATTCTACTTCTCATCATGCTTCTTAAGCGATATAATCGATGGGTTATCAAACAAGCTCGAGCGTCGGCAAAATAAGTTCCTTGTTATCAAGAAAATTATTTATTTTTGTAGGCTCTTTTGCTTTACTCTGTAGTTTTGCTTCTGCTCAGACAACAACAAATCCTCTTATTGAAAATATTACGATAACTGCGACTGTTCTACAGGGGCCGAATGGTTTTCCTGACACTCCTCCAAACAATAATCCTGGTCCAATAAGTATCGACACTTCTGATAATGTTATTTTCAAAGGAATATCCTATCCAGAAAGCATTATTTCACTCCTTAAGAATGGTATTGTTATGGCTGAAGTTCCAGCAGGCCCTAATGGTACATTTGAAATTCGTCTAAGAAATTTGAATTCGGGCACGTATAGTTTTGGAATCCGGGCAGAAGATAAGGATAGATTACAGTCAAAATTACTTTTATTTACTATTTTTGTGTCTTCAAGTGTAACAACAGTGATTGACGGTATTTTTATCCCACCAACGATTACTTCAGATAAAATTGAGGTAAAGAAGGGTGAAATAATTACTTTTCTTGGCAGATCTGTACCTGATGCAGATGTGCGAATTTCATTTCATTCTGATGTTGAAATTCTTAAAAAAACAAGATCAAATGCAAGTGGAACATGGATCTATAAATTAGACTCCTCAGAGCTCGAGCTTGGCGATCATGACGGTAAGGCACGGTCACTTACCCCCGATGATTTGTCTCCATATTCTGATGTGCTACCTTTTCGAGTGAGTAACACAGACAGGTTACGTTCGAAGCTTTCTCTTTTATTTGGCTTCAGGAAGCGCTGTGATCTCAATAATGACAATCGTGTTAATTTGCTCGACTTCAGTATTATGGCATTCTGGTACAAGCGTATCGGCTTTCCTCAGAAGGTTGATCTTAATACTGATAATAAAGTTAACCTTACTGACTTAAGTATTCTTGCTTACTGTTGGACAGGATAATCTATGAACTATTATTTCAAAAAACTTACGCTAATCTTTCTTCTGGGGATGTCATCACTCCTTACCGGGTCTGCGGCTAAAATCACTATTGAGTCAGCGCCTCAAGCATCCTCAAATAGACAACCATTTATTGTCAGAGTTTTCCTTGATGCAGAACACGATACATTGAGTGGCCTTGCAGGTAATTTTTCTTTTCCTTCTGATCTTTTTACTATTGATTCTATCTCAACGGAAAGTAGTATTGTATCTTTATGGATGAAACAGCCAGAAATTTCTGATGAAAAATATCTTGACAACAGAACACATATTACCTTCGAAGGAATCTTTCCTGGAGGGTATAGTGGTGTTCGTAGCCCAGGTTATTCAGGAGCGCAACCAGGTGTGCTCTTTTCGATAACGCTTATTCCAAAGACTAAAGGCATCGGTAGTTTTGTCGTTGATGATATTGAACTTAATGCATACGACGTTAATGCCACACCTCTTGATGTTGTTAGTACAATAAAGACAATACAAGTTCCAGATCTAGTCGTTTTATCATATATACCAAAAAAAGAAATCACCAGAGTCTCTAGTCCTACACTGTCTGTTCTTCTTGATCGTGATGAATCTATTAATAATAATGCATGGTATCTCGTTATTAATGAGCGTGAACAAAGAAGCGCAATTGCAGCTATCTATGTTGCAGAAACAAATGATTACAATGCATATCTTGTTGATGATATGAGATGGCGTTTAGCAAAAAGTCCGTTTACACTGTTCTACCAAGATCGATCAAAATATATTCATGTTAAAGTTGTCTATTCGAACAACACCTACACAACAATTACATTACAACCTGTTGAAAACTATACAAGAATTTCACTTCAGTCACGTATACTGATAAGTATATCCATCATGCTCCTTGTGATGTACTTTTATGGTAGCAAACACTTTACTATTTTCAGAAAAAAAATATAAACTCTCACTCCGCTTACTTATTGTTGCGTCATTTTTATTTTTTTCAACGTTACAGTCAACAAGTGCTGCTAATCTAGTTATTTCCCCGTCGTCAGTATCAACAAAAGTAGGAAAGTCATTTTCAGTTGATGTGCTCGTTAATAATAATATTGATGCAATTAATGCTGCATCTGCAGTGATATCTTTCCCTGCTGACGCCCTTAAGATCGTCTCAGTTTCAAAGAAAGATTCCTTCATAACCTTGTGGGCAGAGGAACCAGTTTTTTCAAATGAAAAGGGCACTCTTTCCTTTGAGGGTGTTGCACTCAATCCTGGCTTTAATAAAGCGTCCGGTAAAGTGCTTACTATAAATTTTAAAGCATTACAAGCTGGGAACGTCAGTGTTGCTGTTAAGTCAGGCTCCGTCCTTGCAAATGATGGAAATGCAACAGATGTACTTAAGACAACTGGCTCTGCTTTTATTTATGTCAATGAAGAGGATACGGTAAAAGAAATTACACCGGTAAAGGAAATTGTCTCACCTACCATAACATCATCAACACATCCGGACAGTACCTTGTGGTACGGAAGACGTGAAGCATCGTTTGAGTGGAAGCTACCAGAAGGAGTAACTGCAGTTAAGACACTGTATGGTGATAAGGAGACAGACGTTCCGACAAAGGTGTATGATCCAGCTATTAGTAATAGATCATTTACTGCTGATGCTGACGGTATTATGTATATGATAGTTCAGTTCAAGACATCAGCTGGATGGAGTGGTATTACACGATATAAATTCCAAATTGACACAGCGCCACCAGAGTCCCTCAAGGCATCGTTCCCAGATGGTGTCGTTACCACCAATCAGACGCCCGCAATCTCTGTTTTTGCTGAAGACAAGCTGTCTGGAATGGGGAAAGTAACAATGAGCGTTGATAATGCTCCGCCGATTGAGTATACAGCTGATCCAACAAATCTTTACCGTTTACCAAAGCAAAGCTCAGGTAATCATACTGTTGTCATTAACGCAATTGATAACGCGGGGAATATCAGTACAGTATCACTAGATTATACTATTCAGACTATTACACCACCAGTAATTACTGAGTATACGAAGAAAGTAGATTTTAATACGACATTCAAAATAGTTGGTCAGACCTACCCTAACTCGACTGTAGAGGTTGCCCTCACCGACAGGGATGGTGTTGTATCTACCTCAAGAGTGCAGTCTAATGAGTCAGGTGTCTTTACGCTCTTATGGAACAAAAATATAGAGTCGGGAGTTTACGAAATGAGAGCACGCGTTCTTGATGGACGTAATTCTGTAAGTGACTATACAGAGACTCGTGTGATTATTGTAGAAAAGATGCTTCTTCTTCGAATAGGAATTTTTGTTATGAATTGGCTTTCTGTGGTTCTTATCGTCTTAATAGCTGCACTCGCAATATCAATGACCCTTTGGTACTCCGTCGTACAGTTTGCGCGGTTCAGAAGGCGAGTGAGACGTAACCTCTCAGAGGTTGAGAATACTCTTCGTGTTAATGTCCAGGCTCTACGAAGAGATACAGAAGAATTCCATGACATACTTGTAAAGGCAGAAAGAAAACGAGAGCTTACAAAGGAAGAACAAGCAATTCTCAAGAAATTTAAGAAGAGATTAGAGATAACTGAAAAAGAAATTGAGAAGAAATTAGAGCAGATGCTATAACATTAGCAAAAAATATACTACGGACGCAGCCTTTGGCTGCGTCCGTAGTATTTAGATAATCACTATGCTCGCTAGAGTATCCTTGCTATACTTTTTGTATATGAATGTACCAAATTATCAAGAAATAGCAAAAGATTTACAAGCTCACATTAAAGGCGACGTTACACTTGAAGAAGTAGATAGAGAGCGAGTAGCTCGGGATACCAGTCTCTTTTATGTTAAACCAGAAATTGTTGTCTATCCAAAAAATGCACTTGATATAAGTGCATTGCTTGAGTATGTCTCCCTTAAAAAGAAAGATGATGTCGATCTTGCTGTTTCTTTTCGTGCCGCGGGAACATGTATGACTGGTGGGTCTCTGTCATATTCTATTCTTGTAGATACCACCAAGTACATGAATCATGTGACTGATGTTACCAAGTATTCTGCAACTGCAGAGCCTGGTGTGTACTATCGTGATTTTGAAAAATATACATTGGCTGAAGGATGGATTATGCCAAGTTATCCTGCATCACGTGAGCTTGCAGCAATCGGAGGGATTGTTTCTAATAATTCAGGAGGAGAGAAGACACTCACCTATGGAAAGACGGAGAAGTACGTGCAGTCACTTGATGTCGTGTATGCAAATGGTAAACGAGACATGATTCATGCATTTTCTGGAAGTGATCTCACGGTTAAATTAGCTGAAGACTCTGAAGGTGGAAGAATACATCGTGAAATGTATGCACTCATCAATGACAACTATGATGTCATCATGAAAGCTAAGCCGACAGTTTCAAAGAATTCATCAGGGTATTATCTGTGGAATGTTTATGATAAAGAGACGGGAACCTTTGACCTTTCAAAGCTTGTTGTAGGAAGCCAGGGGACACTTGCCTGTGTTAGTTCAGCAACGTTTACTGGAGTTACGCCAAAGACTCATGCACGAATGATTGTCATGTTCGTGCCGTCAACTGTTCACTTAGGTGAGATTGTTGTAAAAATGTTACAACATAAACCAGAGACTCTCGAGTCATATGATGATCATACATTCAAGATTGCAATCAAGTTCTTTAAAGATATTGCTGTTCGTATGGGAGGGAACATGTTCAGTCTTGGTATTCAGTTTCTGCCTGAGTTTTGGATGGCACTCACAGGTGGAGTTCCTAAGATTATTCTCATGGCAGAATTCACTGGGAATACTGAGGCTGAAGTAGACGCACAAGTGGAGATTGCCTATCAAGATATGAAGTCATTTAATCTTCCAATTAAGCGCACCCACAAGGAATGGGAAGCAAAAAAATACTGGACGTTTAGACGAGAGAGTTTTAACCTTCTTCGTTCCAGGCTTAAGGGGATGAGAACAGCTCCAACAATTGATGACCTAGTGGTTCATCCTGTAGATTTACCAGAGTTTCTTCCTAAGCTTGATAGTATTTTTAATAAGCCTGAGTATAAGGATCTTGTCTACACGGTAGCGGGGCATATGGGTGATGGTAACTTCCATATTATTCCTCTTATTGATATTCATCAAGCCGGGATTGTTGACGTACTCCATAAGCTTATGGATGAAGTCTTTGAACTTGTATTTTCATTCGGCGGTTCTATGTCAGGAGAACATAATGATGGATTACTGAGAACATCATACTTACCAAAAATGTTTTCACCAGAAATTATTACGTTGTTTGAAAAAACAAAAGCAATATTTGATCCGCAGGGAATTCTTAACCCGATGAAGAAGGTCCATGCTGATAAGGAGTTTGCGTGGAGTCATATTGATACGAAATAGAATATAAAAAGAGCGACGCTACGGCGTCGCTCTTTTTATAGTTCCTTTGATAATGCTAATCCACCGTATAATCCACCAAAATCTTTTAATATTCCTCTGACAAAGATCGGAGTTTCAGGAAACATATGTAAACACTTCTTGGCTTCTTTCTCGATAGTTTCAATATGGAGATCGTTCATCACTGGGCCACCGTATACAATAATAGAAGGTGACCAGTACATGGTAGTATTGGCACCAAATACTCCCGCATAGTAATTAACCTTTTCCCAAAGCTTGATGTCATGCACTTCATGAGATGGCTTACCAAAACGTCGTTCAAGAGCTCCTCCGCTTATCAAACTTTCCACATCGTGACCATCATCAATAATACTATGTCCAATTTCAAAACCAAAAATACTTTTATCAATTTTTTTATCGACAATTCGTACGCCGTTAACTCCTGTACTGATGGTGAGGTAGGCAACAATTGGATACTCTTTTCCTGCACCAAAGGTCGCCTCACCTAATCCAACGAGTGCTGTGTCATTTTTTAGAAGTGCAGAACATGAGAAGAAATCTTCAAGAGTCTGTTTAAGGTGAGTCCCTTCCCACAGTGGTAGATTTGGTGTTGTCTGAATAACTCCATCATGTGTGATTGTGCCTGGAACTCCTGCGACAATGCCGTGAACCTTTCTTCCTTGAAGCATCAAGAGTGCCGTATCCTTAAGAGCGGTAAACCATTTATCAAAATTGTGTGGCGTAGAAAATACTACCGGCTCAAGAAATGCCTCCCTGTGTTCGGTGAGTGCAATGCGGGTTTTGGTTCCTCCAATGTCGATAAGTATATACATAGAATTTGTTATTCAGTTGTTTTACAAATACCAAGTCGCTGAAGCGCGTCGTGGTAGTAGATAACCGTTCGAACATATTCAGCATGACTCCATGTAAGAGGTGTAGCTGATAGCTGTTCTCCAGTGAAAGGATGAAGCTGTTCAGAAAGCACTCCAGAAAGAGGGGAGTGTTTAACCACCCAATCAAGCCAGAAGGTGACCTTCTTCAGGTCCTCAGCATTCTTTGCAGTTTGAGCATAATACTGTGCAAGCCATAGTGTCGTTATGTACCATGGATTCGGCAGACCTTCCACCTGAATGTAATATCTATCTTTTTCATAACGAGGAACACCGTCAATTCCTGTATGAATACGAAGTTTTTCTTCTATTGTTGTAATTGATTCTGTAACTATCGGGTCATGGATATCAAGTATGCCGTATGCATAGATGGCATAGATGCTCGACATGTCAATTGTTCTATCGTAAATAACTTCACCATTTTTTGTATTAAGAAGCTTAACGAACATCTTTAGATTTTTGTCATACAGATGAGTAAGAATTGCCTCTTTCATTTTGTTAGCTGCATCCATGAATAGTTTCTCATCATTTTCTTTTTCAAAAAGCTTTGCAAACTTTGCTCCGGCAATGAGTCCTGCGTAAACTGATGCTGTTGTAAATGTCGAGACACCGTGCTTTTCTTCCCATAGGTCATAACCTGGAAGAGGAAGTCCGGTGTGTGGGTCAGTGAAGTCAGTAAGAAATGTTGCCATTCTTTTGATAACAGTATTATAGTGACCTTCGATGAATTCGATGTCTTTAGTTTTTTGGTAGTATTCAAATAATGCAACGAGAACAAGAGCTGTTTCATCTTCTTGAATAGGAAGAATTGGTTCACCGTTTTTTATAAATGGATGCCATGAACTTCCAAGTGATCTGTCTGACCTATACTTATGCATGAGGTATCCGTCCGGCTCTATAACATCATTACAGAACTTGAAGAAGTGTTTTGAGATATTATATTCTCCAACAAGAAGCAGTGCCATGACTGTCATCGCACCATCTCGTGGCCACATATAGCTATAGGTATCTCGTCCATGTTGTAACATGTCAGAATCACCAGAAGCAATTATTGCACCACGGTTATCGATATTTCCACGGATGTAGAAAAGAGATTTTTTAAAAAGTTCTACTTGTCGTTTCTCTGGAATATCACACTCCAGCTTCTCTTGTCGATTAAGCCATGCTTTCCAGAACTTAGTAGTGCTTTCGATGAGCTGACTAGGGCTTCTATATTTAATATAATCATGGAGTTCATTTACCTCTGCTTTTGTTTCTCCGACAGTTATCCAATAGTAGACCTTCTTTGTCTCCTGCTTATGAAGAGTAAGCGATAGAGAAAGAGTGGAGTCAACATGACCGTGTTCGATTGGATTCTTTGAAAGCATTCCATCTTCTGCGTCTTTAAATGTGCCTTCCTTTCCTTCTATGCCATAGAGCCCAACACTATAGTCGTCAAATGGAATGTCACTTGATTCTGCATAAATAAGAAACACTCGACGTCCCTCATAATGGATGAGGGTATTTTTTACAGGATCATAATATGCAGTATCTTCTTGCGGAGTTCCGTAAATAGAAAATATTTGATGAAAGAAAATTTTTATATCTTCGGTTGTATCAGAGTTATTGTGGATTTCAACTTCACGTAGGAATATATTTTTTTCATTGTAAACAATGTTGGTAAACAAAAGATTAAGACCTGTATGTTTGTTATGACACTTCATGGTACCAGTGAAGGTGTCATTATTTAGATCAATCTCTGTGGTCCATTCATCGCTATCAAGCCAAGAAAGTCTTCCTCGTTGCCAAATTCCTATCTTATGAGCTTCTCCACGAACATGGTTTTCAACTCCAACAAATGGAAAGAAAAAATCACTTACAAAGCCGAAACTGTTAAGTCCTACAAAAATATTTCCATTTGCTAAGATAAGTGATTTTGCCATAGTGTTATGAAATCTTTGCTCTTGATTTTAAGTCAGCAAGAGCGTTGGTGAAGGCTATGAATGCTTCATACGGAGAGTCATAGGGTGAAAAATATTTATGAACGTCACCATCTGCTGACCACTTGGTACACATGTAATACACATGGTCAGATGTCTGTAGCTTTCTCCAGTCATCAATAATCTTCGCATCTTTAGTGAGAAGAATCTGGTCTTCGATGCGGTATAACTCAGAGAGAGATGACTGCTGCATGCTATTACCTGTCCATGCTGTTAAGTCACGTTCGGTATCAGCCCATGTGACAATATACGGCATGTCCACTGTGTCTTTAACATCAAATGCTTTGCAGGTTTCTGAAAGTGTTTTGAAACTATTATCTTTATTCTTAAGCACTTCTTTTGGCATATGCTTAAGAAATTCAAAAATACCAGTGCTCTCCCATTGATGCTCACCAAAGGTTTCATAATCCATAAAGAGATTAATCGTCTCACCATTTCCATTAACTGCATTGACCCACGTTGTAAACTTATCTGCAGTGAGCGGCCATTCAGACCACTCTTTATTACTAAAGCGAAAGGCGATATCATCTGACATCCGGTAGTTTTTAAGCAATAATTTTATTTTTTCGGTTCCTGGTGGCTGGTATACGAAGTTAGACGATCTCCATCCTAAAATAGGGTCCCATCCTTCTGCTATAATACCTTTGTAACCACTATTCTCTGCCCACTTAGCAAGGTCGTTACGATACGCAAGTTCTGTATTAGAAAATACTTTTGGTGTAACACCGAAGATTCTCTTGAGTGTTTTGTTCTGCATCTTCACTTGTGCTTCGAACTCAGAGAGTGAATAGTAGAATGCTAGTGAGTGGTAGTATGTCTCACCAAGTACTTCCACACGACCAGTCTCAACAAGCTTCTTGAAGGTTTCAAGAGTTGCAGGAGCATGCTCCTCAAGTTGTTCAAGAAGGGTTCCTGATAGTGAAATGCTAAAAGTGAATTCCGGATGTTTCTTAAGAAGATCAAGAAGAATCTTGTTAGTTGGCTTGTATGATTTCTCGCAAATTTTCTTGAGAATTTTTATATTGTTGGTATTACCTTCACCGTTGTCATTGAAATACTCATGGTCATATCCTACATCAAAAGCACGGTAATGTTTTATTCGAAAAGGCTGATGTGTTTTTAAATATATTGCGATTGATGGCATGGTAGTTATGATATTGTTTGATAAAGTGCTTTCATTTTCTTCGCTGCCTTGTCCCAGGTGATTCCTTGTGCTTGTAGCATTCCTTCCTTCTGTAAGGTCTCTTGCAAAACTGGGTGCCTGATAACAGCAAGAATATTATTTGCCATCTCATCGGTATCCCAGAAGTCAACCTTAAGTGCGTGAGAGATAACTTCTGCAACACCTGATTGTTTAGAAACAATAACAGGGGTTCCATTGCTCATTGATTCAAGTGGAATAATTCCAAATGGTTCAGACACAGATGGCATGACGAGAACGTCAGCAAGTGAAAAGAGACTTGCCTGCTCCTCGATGGTGTAATAGCCGGTGTATAAAAAGTGATCACTAATGCCGAGTTGTTCTGTAAGCGAGATAATTTGTTGTTCCATATCACCTGATCCCGCTACAATAAAGTATACACCTTTCTCGTACTCAAGTACTCTTCTCGCTGCGTGGACAAAGTAGTCAACACCTTTTTGGATAGTAATACGTCCTGCGTAGAGGACTACCTTTTTACCGTCATGTTTAAGTTGTTGTAGCGATGCAAATCGTGCACTTTCATGAACAGGTGACGGAGTGTTGCCGTTATGTACAACAGTCACCTTCTCTGGATTGATTCCATATTTCTCAACAATAGTTCTCTTAGTCAAATCACTGACTGCAATAATGTGATCCGCAACATACATACCTTCACGTTCCTTTTCATACACGTATTGATTGACGTTATTTCCTCCACATCTATCAAACTCTGTTGCATGAATGTGAACAATGAGAGGTTTGTTGGTTACTTTCTTTGCTGCCATTCCTGCTGGGAAGCATAGCCAGTCGTGAGCATGAATGAGGTCGAACTCTTCGAGGTCATTCTTTGACAATGTCTGAATGAGTGCACCGTAGTAGTCAACTTTTTCAAAAAGTGTTCCAGGGATCATTCTTCCCCTTGCAATATTTGGGTCGCCACCTGCTTGTATGTAGGCCTTGAGTCGCTGCTCATATTCTACAGAACTAATATATGGGTTATGAAGTTCACGAGCTACGAGTTCAAGGTGTGGAGGAAGAGGGGTTGCAGGTGACTTGGTTCTTGTATTTTTGTCAGCAAAAGCAATAGTGACACGCTTCTCTTCAAGGGGAAGTGTCTTGGGGAGCATAAAACAGACATGAACATCATTGTCAATAAGTGCGTGTGCCATGCCTTTGCATGCAACGCCTAAACCACCGCTGTGGTGTGGAGGGTATTCCCATCCAATCATGAGGACTTTTTTAGCGGACATTACATGCACAAGTATAACGCTAATGAATACTGATTTAAAGGTATAACTTATGAATTTTTGAGGATTATTAGGACATTCCTTTAAAAAGTAACGATGGGGTACCGTGAGGTCTTTTTAAGAATAAAATGGATAATTTTGCAGAAAAAATTTGTGAAAATAGTACGAAAAAGGCCTGCCGAGGGCAGGCCTAGTTTTTATGAAGTCTGCTAGATGGACTTCTTGTAGTAGTCTGGGTGAATCTTCTTCCCATAAAGCTGGTTACATTTTTTCGAACATACACCGCTATCACCCCATCTACCGTAGTATCCTGCTTCAATGGTTTTCTTGCACTGAAGACATGGCTTGAATTGAAGCGGGGGAGATTCTTCTGGTCTAGTTTTTTTCTTCTCTGAAGGAACTTCACTTATTTTCCCCGGCGCGCTAGCTGTGCCGGCAACAATACTAAGACCTGAAAATCCCTTTTGGATTTTTGCAGTTCTTTCTTTACGCATGGACGTCCTTTTTTTGAGGTTGAGTAATGGCTAGCAAACTCATTCTGCCAGAATAAAAGTATTTGTCAAACTTAATAAAATATAGTAAAAGTTTGTTGACTTCCAAAAGTAAATACACTACAATGAATATGTTGTGAAGGCAATGATTCGTATAGGTAAATTCCCTACCGAAATGCAATCGCTTTCTTCTTTGATAAATGAGGAACTTTCGTAATGATACCACTTTCAAGCGACACCTCGTAAGCGCTTTT
>JAYTBQ010000027.1:0-13680 GCA_043736905.1 Minisyncoccota bacterium
GTTACACAGAGAAAAAGAATAGCTACAACACCAATCGCAAAAGATGTTCGTACTAAAAAAGTGTCAAAGTCTTCTCATGTAACGGTACACGCAACAAAAATATCAAAGGTTCCACTTAAGGTACAAAATAAAGTAGCAAAAAAAGTTACATCACCATATCTAAAAAGATATAAACGTTATGCAAAACAAGGAATACGATCAATGCTTCTCTCTCCTACGTTTCATTCTTCATTTAAAATAATCACCGGCCTTGTTATTTCAACTGGTCTTCTCTACGGGTCGTATCTATATGTTGGTAAGACATTTGACAACGAAGTTGTTATCTCACAATCAGAAATAGTTGCTCGTGTTGCGAAGTTGACGCATCTGCCACAAGAGACACCGTATGAGATTGTTCGAGTACAAGATAAGGAAATGCTAAGAAAGCAGAATGAATTCTATAAAGATGTAGAGGAAGGTGATTATATTCTTATGTATAAGGACCTTGCTGTGATTTATGATCTACGTGATAACAGAATTGTTGCAACAAAAAGTGCAGAATCTCAATAAATAAGAAGGTACTTTCGTCAGAGGGCTTGCAGAAATGTGATTTGTTTGATAGTATTCTACTACCATTTACATTTTTTATGCCAACAATTAATCAGTTAATCAAGAAATCACGTTCACAGGTCATTCGCAAGTCTCGTTCTATCGCTATGACTCGTGGTTTCAACGCAATCCAGAACAAGCCTAACTTTTATGATTCACCATTTAAGCGTGGTGTTTGTATCAAGGTAACAACAACAACACCTAAGAAGCCTAACTCCGCTCTTCGTAAAATCGCCCGCGTACGTCTTACTAACGGCATGGAAGTAACAGCATACATTCCAGGAGAAGGACACAAGCTACAGGAACATTCAGTGGTAATCCTTCGTGGTGGACGTGTTAAGGACTTGGCCGGTGTACGTTACCATATTGTTCGAGGACGTCTCGATGCAACAGCGGTAGACAAGCGTCGTCAGGCTCGTTCACTCTACGGAGCTAAGCGACCAAAGGCGGGAGCAGCAGTACCTGCGAAGAAGAAGTAGTTAATGCGGACTAGACGCGGAAGTAACACGGAAGAGACTAAATACAAAAGCACGACACCGAAGGTGTCGCGCTTTTGTATTTTGGACACAGTACACTTACTAACTAAAGACTAAAGACTAAAGACTAAAGACTAAAGTGTGTGTATGATAGAATAAATTATATGAAAATCGCTACATACAATCTCCATAATTTATATGATCCTGGTACTACCGTTGATGACAGTGGTGCTGAACCAATAAGCGAACGCTTCTTTAAGGAGCGAATTGCATATTTTACTGAGCGGTTCAAGCAACTCGGTCTTGATATTATTTGCTTACAAGAAGTTGGGGGAGAAAAGGGTGTTACATTAATTGGGGATGCGCTTGGGTATGATTACTTTTTTGCAAAGCCTAACAAGCGCGGTATTAGAATGGCGGTTTTATATAAGAAAGAGGTTGCTCCTCGTGTGACTTGTGAGAGTGTAAGTCTCGGTGATTTGTATATTCCATCTATTCAGAAATATGGTGATACGGATGCCCTCGCTCCTATTACGCAACGACGAGATATTCTCGAGATAACACTTAAGACAGGAGAAAAAACTATTTCTATTAATACATTTCACTTAAAGAGTAACCTTCCACAGTACCTTGAAGGAGATGATATCGAGCATGATAGTGAAGCATATGTTGATGCGAAGTTCAGATGTATTCTGTATAAGACTATGGAATTGCGAGCAATTAGAAAGCATACAACACTTCGAATAAAGGAAGGAAAAGACGTTGTATTGCTTGGAGATTACAATGAAAATAATACCGCAAGCACCATGGATATACTTAAGGGTTCACAGGAGGATGCTCTTCGATTGAATGATGTTCTAAAATCTTATGCTGGAGATGTAACAACCCATATTCACCGAGGTGGTAAGCTAACGTTCGATACTATTCTTATTTCAGAAGGTTTAGTTGATACTGTTCGTAACATAAAGGTAGAAAATGAAGACCTTGTTGATTGTAGTCAGTTACCAATTGAGGCTGAAGTTGTGGGAACGGATCATGCAATGGTGTGGACTGATCTTACTCTATAATTACTCTTCCTAGAGTTTTGGCGGCCTTATTTAATATTTCTTGCAAAGCATGTATGTCTAGGATAGGAGGTACACATTGCTCCTTTTGAAGGATTTAGTCATGAAAAATTACTTTGGTTTTTTAAGACTTGTACGTTTCAGAATCTTTATTGTTCTTCGTGAATTTTTTCGTCCGCTTGCAGCTCTATTTCGCTTACATAAACGTGAAGAATATGGTCATTTTTACGACAGCATTGCGAAACAGTTCCCTGCCGGTTGCTTGGTGAGAACGAAACAGTACGAGAAAGATATGCCTGTTATTCTTTTGTCTCCCTCAGTTCAAGAGCTTGGCTTTTTGACCACAGGTCAAGCTGATGAAAAAGGTTCTAAGCAGATGAAAGATGCAAGAAGTTCTGAAGGGTCACTTGCGTGTTCTTTGTATGAAAAACATGAAACATGGGTCGTAGTCAGGTTCAATGAATCAAGAGATGAATTCATAGAAAGATTTGCCTATTTTGGTGTCGGATCTTCGTTACAAAGAGAAGGTATTTCTGTTCTTGTTAGACCAAGTGAAGAAGTTTATATCGCTTGGCCGTATGATTATGGGTATGGTATGAATATTGTCTTAACAGATTCATGTATTATTGAGAAGGTTGAGTAAGATTTCTGGAAAAATTCTCTTAATATACATGAATCAAAGCGCGGCCGGAGGCCGCGCTTTTGCTATTTTTGCAAAAACATTGTAGTATAGACAGCACTCGTTACTGAGTAATGAAGCACTTACTGAATTAACATCTTATGGAGTACCCTCTGCTTCGGGGAACGATAAACATAAGAAACACTAAGAAAGCGGAGTTGGCTATTTAAATTACGTCATTTTATTTTTCTGGAAAACAAAAAATAAAAATGACGCGTTGATTTTTATAGTCGCTTACGCTCCTTAAAAATCAAACGCATGCGTCGTAAAGTAAAAAATCGAAATATCGTAGGACCAGATTCCCGATATAATTCTACAAAAGTTTCTAAGTTCATCAACTATGTTATGGAAGGGGGGAAGAAGTCAACTGCACAAGAAATTGTGTACAGTGCCTTTGATATCATCAAGGAAAAGCTTAAGGTGGAGGATCCACTTGAGACTTTTAATGCCGCACTTCAAAATGCTGGCCCTGTAACTGAAGTTCGTTCACGCCGTATCGGTGGAGCTAACTACCAGGTTCCTCGTGAAGTTCGTGAAGAGCGACGCTTTATGCTTGCACTTCGATGGATTCTTGAGGCTGCAAACAATAAGAAAGGAAAAGCTATGCGATTTAAGCTTGCTGATGAACTTATGGCTGCAGCAAACAACGAAGGTTCTGCTGTCAAGAAGAAGGAAGATACACACAGAATGGCTGAGTCGAACAAGGCGTTTGCACATTTTGCCTGGTAATCTACGAAGTAGATTACACCCGTGAGCAAAATGTGTGCCCCAAAGTTAAAATGCCCGCAAGGGCATTTTAACTTTGGGGCCGAATGACGCCTGGTAATTTGCTTCGCAAATTACCAGGCGTGCGCTGAATCAGCAGATTCACGTCTTGGACGCAAATGTGTCCCGCAATCAAAAAATACCCGAAAGGGTATTTTTTGTTGCTCGGATGAATGATACTTAGTAAACAGTCAATATCTCACAGACCTACACAGACTGTGTGCTTAGTTGCTAGTTTTTTTAAATTCATATATCGCGTAGTATTTTGCACAATTTCTTCTTTCCTATATACTTAAAGAGATTTTGGGTACTTTTTCATACCAAAAGTATATTTTAAAGGTAAAAAGGGGGGTGTCAAGCGCCTACGCCAGCATATTTTATATGTTGCTTGACGCAGCGCAGTAGCCAGAACAACAACAAGTTGTTGTTTCCTGTGATGAACTTAAAGAATTTAAAAAATAATACATGTCAATCATCGATCCCTATATAAAATATACCTTAGCTAAAGTAGCTTTTGTTAAAAGACATAAAAAACTAGTTTATGTTACGTTTTTTATTTGCTTAGCCCTTCTCATTTCAACCTCGCTCTCTCTTGTTTTTTTTAATAATCATATAAAAAAGATAGTGAGTGATTCTGATTCCGAAGTGGATAAAGCTTCGGGGCAAGAGCAGATGGACTATAAAGAGATGGTCAGTGAGTTGGGGGATGAATATAGTATTTCTATGGGTATACCGAAGCTCAAAGAAAAAGATGAAGCATCTCTTCGAGCGTCAGAAGAAATGAAGGACTATTTCTTGAAACAGGTAGAGTCTTATAAAACTAATTTTAAGAGTAACAAAATAAAGGAAGCTCCAAGTAGTATATTGAGAGAACAAAACTTTTACAGCGCAGAAACCTTTGTATTTGTAGGAAAAAGATTTATAACATTTTCATCTGAAGAGATAAATAGTACTCAGTTTCAGGCGTCTCCTCAAAAAAAGATGACCTATTTTACCTATGATAGAGAGCTCAAAAAACTCGTGACCCTGCGAGATATTTTTGTGACGAGCGACGCATTTTATAAAAAAGTTTCTGAATCTGTGTACGAGACAATACTTCCAGAATTCGATAATGTTATGATTCAAAATACTGGAAGACAACTAAGTAATGAAGATAAAGAAAAAATAAAAAACGTTTTGTCTCATAAAGAAGACTCCTTTAAACTTTTTATGATTGATGACAATGAAATCACTTTTAGTTTTAATCCATTTACCTTTTTCTCAACATTTTCTATTCCATATTCAGCCCGAATCCCTCTTAGCGACCTTAAAGAATTTAGAAAATAATCTACTGGCATAAGCGCTTACGCCAGAAATTTTAATATGGAACCTAACTCTAATAATGTACATACGCTTACCGCTAATCAAGTATGTAGTACCGTAACATTAGCATTGCCAGACTCACTAAAGAAACTTTTAAAAAGCTATTTTATTGTTACTTTCTTTGTAAATATTATTTATATATTTATTCTTATTAGACAAGATGGTGCTCTTGATGAGCTCTTTACAATGATGTTCTTTTTTGTACCTGTTACTTTTATTGTTGGAACTATTAGTCTTTTTAAGTGTATCCGAGATAGGCACATTTTAACTGCTGGTCAAAAAATTTTGGATTGGATAGTGTCAATTTTTTAGTAACAGTACTTGTTCCTGTTCTTCTTATGTTCGGGTCTCATATTTTATTTGCTACAGTTTTTCATCTTTAAATAGCAATAGTGCGACCAGGGGTTGTTGGTTTTAAATCCTATGATGTTGTTTCGTATGCGTGTGGAGTGTTCAGAATGCCTCTTAGTGAAATGAGTACAAGTAAAGCATGGACATTGATGAAAAGTCAGGTGCCTGCCATATGTGAGAAGTATTTCCCAGGCGCGGTAACCCATAACGCACTTAAGGATGTAATTGATCAGACAATGCTTCTACTTGCTCTTGAGGAGTGTGTGAAGCTGATCTAGTTCTTTTCTGATTTCGTTGGTAATAAGTGCGTCCCTTCGGGCTGCACTTTTGTATATGTCAGTAAAGTGTAAAATATTCTAATTAATTTGATTGTTTTGTATTGAAATGTATAAGATCCTTGCAAAATTGAAAGGAGAGAGAGATACTTAAAGATATAGAAATATAAAATTATGAATTTTAATCAAGCACCAGGTACACCAAGTTCTCAAATGGAGCCAAGTAATGTCACTAAAATAAAAGAGCCTTTAAAGGAAGAACAACAGGCAGTACTTGATGCAAAGTATGGTGTTGAAAAACCTAAACAGGTAGAAGTTTCGCCATTTGGTAAACAGTATGGCGCTCTAGAAGAAGCGCCTCAGTTTCCAGGAGTAAAAATTATCTCTTTTGAAGAGAGTGGTAAGATTAAACGGTATGCACTTTCCCGAGATTCATCTGGTGCGTTACAAGGTGCTGAATTCGAGCTTCAAGAGAAGGCTATTATTAATGGAACTGGCGGGAGTAGTTTTTGGAAAAATTCCCCTTCTCTTGTTAAAGCAGAATCTTCTGACGGGGAGCGTTACAGAATAGGTCTGGTGTACCAAATGCATGGAGATGCTCTTGATACTATGGAAAGCTATCTTACTGAAAAAGGGGTGACTATTTAAAATAGTGTTGACACTGCTAAAAGCGCGACATGAAGGGTCGCGTTTTTATATGTATCTGTCATCTATTAGTCTGTTCTCTTGCATCTACCTGCTATTGGCTAAAAGGTCTGTTCTGTGGTAGTATTACTAGCACTGCAAAAGCGGTTTTTTATTTTCTTTATGAACTAAAGAGACATAGAATATGCTTTTGAATTTCGTATTAACCAACAACTAATTACAAAAAATTAATTACTACTCATATGGCCCGCGATTATCCTCTTAACAAAACACGTAACTTCGGAGTTATTGCTCACATTGACGCTGGAAAGACGACAACAACAGAGCGTATTCTTTTTTATACTGGTGTTTCACACAAGATTGGTGAAGTACATGATGGAGCAACACAGATGGACTGGATGGAACAGGAGCGTGAACGTGGTATCACGATTACATCGGCTGCTACAACTGCATTCTGGAGTCCAACCTACATGCCGAAGAATGATGTTTCAAAGAAATGTCGTTTCAATATCATCGACACACCAGGGCACATCGACTTTACTATTGAAGTAAAGCGTTCACTTCGTGTTCTTGACGGGGCTGTTGTTGTGTTTGACGGTGTTGCTGGAGTAGAGCCACAGTCTGAGACTAACTGGAGATATGCATCAGATGCTATGGTTCCACGTATTTGTTTTATTAACAAGCTCGACCGTATGGGTGCTAACTTCGACAAGGCTTTTGATTCTATCCTTGACCGTCTTTCTAAGAAGGCTGTTCGTATGCAGATGCCAATTGGAGCAGAAGAAAATTACAATGGTATCATCGACCTTCTCACTATGAAGGAAATGACCTTTACTGGAGAAATGGGTAAGGAAGTTGGAACAGCAGAAATTCCTGCTGAACTTCTTGATGAAGCAAAGAAGCGTCGAGCGGAAATGGTAGAAAGAATTGTTGAGACTGATGAGGATCTTATGACACAGTATCTAGAAGGAAAAGAATTTTCAAATGAAGTGCTTAAGGAAACTGTTCGTAAGGCAACACTTGCAAACGAGCTCTTCCCAGTATTCTGTGGTTCAGCTCTTAAGAACAAAGGTGTACAGCTTGTGCTCGATGCTGTTATTGACTACCTTCCTTCGCCACTTGATATTGCTGCACCAAAGGGAATTGATGGATTAACAGGGGAGACAGTTACTGTTGATGTTTCTGATACTTCTCCATTTACTGCACTAGCATTTAAGTCTATGGCGGATCCTTTCGTTGGACAGCTCACTTTCTTCCGTGTGTATGCAGGAACGCTTGAATCAGGTTCATATATTTATAATTCTACAAAGGAAAAGAAAGAGCGAGTGTCGCGTATTCTTCGTATGCATGCAAATGAACGAGAAGAAGTGAAGGTTGTGTATGCTGGAGAAATTGCAGCTGCGGTAGGACTTAAGGATACAGTTACTTCAGATACTATGTGTACAGAAGATCACCCAATTATTCTTGAACGTATTGTTATTCCTGAATCAGTTATCTCTATGCGTGTTGAGCCGAAGACAAAGGCCGATCAAGAGAAGATGGGTATTGCACTTTCTAAGCTTGCAATCGAAGATCCAACATTCCGTGTTGCCAGTGATCCTGAGACCCTCGAGACTATTATTTCTGGTATGGGAGAACTTCACCTTGATATTATTGTTGACCGTATGAAGCGTGAGTTTAATGTGGAGGCAAATACAGGTAAGCCACAAGTTGCGTACAAGGAAACTATTCTTGGTGCCGCATCAGGCGAAGGTAAGCACATTAAGCAGTCAGGGGGACGTGGACAGTATGGACATGTGAAGATTCACATTAAGCCAATTGATTATTCAGTTGCAACAGAAGATCTTCCAAAGAATACCAAGCGATACGATGGATTTGAATTCATCAACTCAATCAAGGGAGGTGCAATTCCACAAGAATTCATTTCTCCTACAGAAAAAGGACTTCGTGAAGCAATGGACCGTGGTGCTGTCGCTGGATTCAAGCTTGTTGATGTATCATGTGAAGTCTACGATGGATCATTCCACGAAGTGGACTCCTCAGAAATCGCCTTTAAGCTAGCAGCTGGAATGGCACTTACAGACGCGCTTGCAAAAGCAAAGCCTGTTATCCTTGAGCCAATCATGAAGGTAGAAATTGTTACCCCAGATAAGTTCTACGGAGATATCACTGGTAACCTTTCTTCTAAGCGTGGGCAGATTGAAGGAATGGATGAGCGTGGGCAGGACAAGGTTGTTAAGGCAATGGTACCGCTTGCAGAAATGTTCGGCTATGTGAATTCACTTCGATCTATGACAGAAGGGCGTGCGACATTTACAATGGAATTCGGAAAGTATGATGTTGTTCCTGCAAACATCGCAAAGGATATTGCAGAAAATAAGAAATAATTTCTTATGACAAACAAAAGCACTACAGTGATGTAGTGCTTTTGCTATTTGTGGATGTTTTCCATATTACATACAAACTAATTGGTGTATACTAAAAGGCATATATTTATAGCTATATGGAAGGAGCTCCACAACCAAATAATCATAATGAACAGTCACCGGAAAGTCATTCTCCAGATGAGGGACAACAAAAAAGGTCTTTTCGTAATGTTCTAAGAGAAAAATTTAGTGGCATTAAAGGTGTTGTTGCTAGGTTACTTGGGGCGGAAATGACAAGCGCTAATGATTCACCTCGTAGATCATTTATTCAACGTCCAACAACTGAAGCTGATACAGCATCCCTTGAAGCCGTTCATAGAGTGGTGCAAGATATTCCAGAACTTGTAACATCAAACATAACTTTCTTTACTGATAAAGATGGAAATATTAGTCGTACCAAAGTTCAAGCTGATAGATTTGTAGGAACTGAACAACCTGTGAAAAGTGTTATTGATAAATCTGAGGTTCCGGTAGGAGAAATAATAAAAGGTCCAGAACATCGACTTGAAGGCTATGCTGGAGTTGGAAGAGTTCGTGGCGATGGAATGGTTAATGAATCTAATAAGATTTATCCAAGTGATATCGAGAATAGGGCACCTGCGCAACAGCCAGAAATAAAAGGAACCCCGTCTGATGAAGTTGTTCATCCTGACTACAGGACTACTGTAGATCTTGATTTAAATGAAGAATTCGAAATTGCTCCGCATAGTAATGATTTTGCAAGCGAGAGACCCCTTGAGTGGTCAGACACGAAAGATCCAGTAGATGGTTTTTATGCAACTCAACCCCCGGTTTTAATTGATGAGGAATTTGTTGATACTTTGCCACCAATACCGTCAAATGTCCAGAATCTTGAGGCTGATAGCGGAAGAAAATCGGTAATGAATAATCCTGCTTATAATTTTTTTGGTCAAGAGAAAAAGTACGAAATTCAGCAACCTCATAATTCTGCAGAAGTTCTTAATCGTACTGATCATTCCCAGCAAGAAGTAAATATACATAATGAATTTGCTGAAGCTTCTAAAAATTTTCGAACACAGGTTGCAGACCCTGGTCATCAATCCGAAAGAGATAAGGGAGGCTTTCCTGATACAGATGATAGGTTAATGTCAGAGCCGGCAACAGAACGTGTGCCAGAGCTTGCTACAGTCGTCGTGCCACAGACTATGCCAGA
Organism: Minisyncoccota bacterium; assembly: GCA_043736905.1. Lineage (GTDB taxonomy): Bacteria > Patescibacteriota > Minisyncoccia > Phycocordibacterales > UBA5272 > UBA11704. Next base: position 9,806 of record JAYTBQ010000027.1, read on the forward strand.
GGTGGTTGTAGATAAGAAAGTACAGAAGAAAGGATTCTTTGGTAGCCTTAAAGGCTTTTTTATAAGCGAAAATAGCGAAAATAAGGAGGACTCTACTTTTTTGGATTCCAATTTAGATGAGGTAGATTTTGATTTAAATGTTCCTGCACATGAAACTAGGGTTGAAGATCATCCGGCAGTTATTACTACTACGCAGATCGATTCTGTCAAGGCACCTGAAACACTAGCTGAGAGAGCTCGCCGTGAAAAATGGACAGAAGCAGATTATAAGGATTACTATGCAGGGAAGAGTAAGGCGACACTTGCAGAGAACAGTCCTCCCGAAGATAAAGAGAAACCTCTCGAAGGTACTGCACTTGAAGCGTATTTGGATAAAAACAAGAATTCTGGAGTAATAATAGCTTCCACCCCTGAAGAGGTTTCTGCATTGTTTAAAAAGGGGACAGCCGAATATGATGAGCGAAGAAGGGTTGAGGCCGAAAGGCTTAGAGCTATAGGGTCTATTGAAGGATCTAGTGATGTTGAAAAAAGTCCAGTACAGAAAGCACGTGAGAATCTTATTCTTCATTCTAAAAAAGCATATAAAGAGTATCAGAAGCTTCATCCTGCGGCAAGACTTGCAATATCAGGAGGTCTTCTTACTGCTGGGATTTTGTTTCCTGTTTCTGGTGCTGTTACCGGGGGGAGTATGGCTGCTGCTGGTGCAATAGTTGCAGGAAAGGCTGTCATGCGTGGATTCGGCGCGTATGGTCTTGGTGAACTTACCGAAAGCGTTCTAAGAAATAGAAAGACGAAAGGTCTTGCTGAAGGTCAGAAACTTAGTGAAATAGAAGAAAGAAATATTAAAAGAGCAAAATGGGGAGTCATACTCAGTTCATTTGTGCTTGGTTCATATACTGATGCAGTAAAGCTGTATGACATGGCACATGATGCTGTACAAGGAATGCTTCATGGAGCAACTGACGCTGCCGTGAGCCATGCACCTTCTGTTGCTGCATCGGCTGTTCCTTCTGTTGACGCTGTTGCAAGTCATGCTGCCAGCTCTGCCGCTTCAGCTACTCAAGAATTACTTGTTGTCTCTGTTGCTGATTCATATGGCGCTACTTCTGTTGAGGCAGCTAAGGCTGGAACAGAAAGACTTGGCTCTCTTGGAACAACGCTTGCCCATGAAGCGCTTGTTAATAAGGGGGATTCATTGACTAGTATTGCAATGCGAGAGTTATTGCCTGAAGTGTTTACACCAGAGGCGATTATCACGCTTTCAAATGAAGCAAAGCAAACATTTGTTGCTAATATTATTAGCCACCTCTCCCCAGAGCAGCTGCAAGCTATAGGAATCCCTGGTGGAAGCGAGCATGCTCTACAAGTTGGGCAGAAGATTGATATCATGAAGCTTGCAGACATGGCAAAGCACATGACACTTATGGTAGACGGTAAAGAAATTTCATTAATAGAACGTGCGTATCAGATGAGTCGATAATAACTATACACTATGGACGAAACATTACGACAATTAATTATACAGGAGCTGGGTCTTGCGACAAAAAGTCAGGAAGAGTCTGATGCAATCATCTCTGCACTCGGTGGTCTTATTCTTAAGCTCGCCTTTGTAACCATTACCGAAACATTAAATGATGAAGACGTTGTGGAATTCGATAGGATTGTCACAGAAGGGGATCAGGATAAGGTGTCGGCTTTTCTTATCGAGCATGTAGAAGATCTTGATGCGATTATGGCAAAAAGTAGTCGGGATGTTATTGAAGAGTTCAAGAAGAAATAATATCTTTACCCATAATAAATTCCTCACTTGTATCAACAGAAGAAGAGTGTCATAACTGGTATACTTCACATATGAAAAAAATAGTACTCCTTATCGCCACACTCCTTGCTACTCTTTCGTACGCATCGGCGTACACCTGCACTGATTTACAGAAAAATGTTGCACGCACTCAAGAGTCATCATCTGTTCTTGCATTACAGAATTTCCTTTTTGAGAAAGGGTATCTTAAGGCTACGCCTAATGGCTATTTTGGTGTTGGGACGTTCGCTGCAGTAAAGATGTATCAAAAAAGTCTTGGCGTAGAGCAGGTAGGAAGTACGGGACCGTTCACACGAGCTGCTATCAAAAAAGAGACATGTTCAATATCATCTTCATCGGTGGTAACAACAAAAGTAGCAACAAGCACACCCTCTGCAGCACTGGTTCCTGCAGTTAAAGTTGTCGCACCATCTGTACCGCTTACTCCTTCCTCATCTCGTAATGTAACAAGACGAGCTGACTTAGAAAAAATATTGAAGGTATTGTATGCATACTTTAGTGATTCCCGAGGGGTGTATCCTGTTACTGTTAAGCCTGATATCTTCACAGAGTTATGTGTGAGACCAAAGCTGATCCTAACTGAAGGAACTTCTACTGAGGTTGCGGTGGTTGAAACACCGGTGTCAACTTGCTTAGACTATATGGATGTTGCACACCTTGTCCCAAATTATGTACAAGCATTTCCACGAGACCCGCTTCTTGCAACGAGCTCAATACTGACAGGCTATGCCATTAATCGTTCTGAGAACAACGATATTATGCTCACGGCTCTTAGGGCTGAGGATGGAGCAATTGTTAAAGCGATCTGTAACTTCAATGGATACTGCGGAACTATTAAGCATATTTCTTCCATTATCTATAAGACACCAATGATTGCATCAACAAGTGTTAACCTTATCCTGAGGGATGCATGGCCAAAGAAGGAGTTTACAATATATGGAACCAACTTCACCGCAACCAACACGGTCACATTACTTTCTAACTACACCGGTAAAAGCTATACACTGGGTACCTTTGCTTCAATAAATGGAACATCATTTGAAGTGTTAGCATCAAGTACAAACCAATTCTTTTCTTGTGGTGGAACATGCCAAGAAAAAATTCCATTAGGGGATTATGTTCTTACTGTCACAAACCAAGGTGGTGTCACTGGTCCTGCATATATTGTTATAAAAGGGTATACTGCTTCAGCCTTTTCGGCAAGAACTGATGCACCGATATTACCAAAGAGTAAGAATGTTAAGCTTGGATCATTTACTATTAGTTCTGGTGTTCCGATTGTACTTACATCGCTTGTCCTAACCTCTACAACAACATCGGTAAATTTGCCTGCAAAAATTACAAAGCTTATTCTTAAGGATCCGCTCTCTGGGCAAACATTTGCTGCATCGGGGTTATCGTTTTCTTTGCCAAGTGTTCCATTGTACGAGAACCAGTCAAATGTGTATGAATTGTATGCTGATTTTGACGAAGTGCTAGTTCTTGACTCAGGCTCAATGGTGTATGGCGGAACATTTACCGCAAGTAATTCAATCACAGGAGTTGTGGTGGACCTTCCCGCAAAAGAGATTACATTTACGGTTTCCTACTAGCAGCCTATGGCTCGCGGACCACGCAGACTAAACGCTGACCAACGCGGAACGAACGCAGAATTACGCGGAATGGACGCGGATTTATGCGGATAGTACAGCAATGGTTGGTGGTATGAATGTATAAAATTTTCTTTAGAATATGAAACTAGTAAAAGTAAAACAAGGAAAGACATTTAGTGAGAGAGTTGTCGAAGCCGCACTCACTATTCCGTCTGGACGAGTGACTACGTACGGACGACTTGCTCGTGCATGTGGTGCAGGACTTATGGCGTCCCAGAGTATCACAGGGATACTTGGTAAAGCGTACCAAGAAGGGGAGACTGCTATACCATTTCATCGTATCGTCTATGCTGATGGACATATCTGGGTAAGTGATGAACATCGTATCAAGAGGATGAGGTTGTATAAGAAAGAGGGGATGGGGATTGATAAGAACAATAAGATTGTAAATTTTAATGAGATTC
>JAYTBQ010000028.1:0-4592 GCA_043736905.1 Minisyncoccota bacterium
TGTAAGTGATGTTTTAGTGTTGGTATATCAATTGTATACATAGTTATAGTATATCAATTGTGGGGATTGAGGGAAGAGGTTAGTTGGGGATGGTATTATATATTCCACATTTACAAATGGTGAGTGTTACGTTTTTCGGTTTTGCTACCCAAGAATAGAAAAAGGGCGGTTGCTTGCGCAGCCGCCCTTCATGAAGGTCTTCCACCTCCCCTATTTTATTCTTTGCATGAGCTTTGGAATTCCAAGAACGATTCCAACAATGATTACAGCATAGAGCAGGTATGTTTCGCTACTCCCAACTTGCTGACCCCTTGCTATTGGATACGCAATGAGGCAAACGAAGAGGGTCAGGCCCCAGATCAGTGCCGCGGCTACCCACCCATGCTTGAACCACCACGGCTCTGTTACTTTCTTGAAGAGGTTCCAGGTATCATCCCACCACTCGAGGAGCGTAATCCCCGCAGCAAGGCTTGAGACAAAGAATATTACTCCCACATCCAACCACTTGTGGATGAACGCAAGAGCAAGCCCGACAAGCGATATAAAAAGCCATGTCCAGACCCTCCCCTTCTTATCGTCTATGCAGTTTCGTGTGATGTTATCCCACCAATCATACTTGGTAGCCAAGCAGAACAGGGAGAACGAAGTGACAAACATCCCCAAATGGAAATGTTGCCAGTTGTGCTGGATGTACGCACTGCCGAATAGGTATGTTGCAACACAACCGGCAAGAACCCCTGTCCAAAAGACGGCATCAGCACAGAACCCTTCCCATATCGCGTTTGCCACCTTGGCACCACTTTGCGCGGTTGCCTGTGCAGCGTGTCCGATATGAGGTGCCGCCTTTGCAGAACCTGTGGCAACTGCACCTCCTGCGGCACTTGCTGCGTCCGATGCGAGATCCGCCAGTTCTGTAAATGCTGTCTTTGTCACGAACGAAAGCCCGAAGAGCACTGCCGAGATGAGGAGTTCGACAACACCAGAAAGGCAGACACCTTTCATTGCCAGCGTCATCACACCAAGCCCGAAGAACAGTGGCACCAAGAGCCAACGCAAGAATACTTTCATGTAAACCTCCAAAATGGTTGAAAATTAATGTGCTTGCAACAACATTTTCTGAATTTCAGAAAACGGTCGCCATTTTTCTATTATACTATATAACTATCGTATTGTCAATCATATATCCAAAAAACACTTTATATACAAAGTGTTTTAATTTCCCATTAGTATAGTAAATGTTGTAAGTGCACAATTCGCTTGCCCAAGTCCTCTTGCTGTCTCAAGAAGATAATAACAAGTGTCTGGTCCTGTAACTTTAAGCATTTCCCCAACACGTTCCAAAATATATGTTGCAGAGTCGGTAGAAAGTAAGAATCCAGTAGGTGTGACAGAAAAAAGTGGTTCCATGGCGATGATATAGAGGGCGATATTCGGTTACTCGGTAATGTCTTTGTACTATCATACTAAGTATGATAGTGTCAAATTACATACGGAGACATATATATCTTTTGTGATATAGTTTACGTAGTACAGAAACGATGGTTATTCAGTCACGACAGCACTACAGAGCTCAAGAAATGTGCACTTTTACAGAAACTACAAGGGTATTTTCTGCCAAGACATCGTCACAGTATCTCTTGCCAGAGAATTACCTATATTTTATTTACACTACTATGCTTATTCCAACAGTTATCGAAAAAAGTCAGTTTGGTGAACGTGCGTATGATATTTATTCACGTCTCCTCAAAGAGAGAATCATCTTTCTTCATGATGAAGTAAATCAGCACACAGCTTCGCTTGTTGTTGCTCAGCTTCTCTTTCTAGAATCAGAAGATCCAAAAAAGGATATCACCCTCTATATCAACTCTCCAGGCGGAAGTATTCAAGCAGGTATGGCAATTATTGATACCATGCATCACATTAAGCCTGATGTGTCAACGGTATGTACTGGTATGGCAGCTTCGATGGGGGCAATGATTCTTTCACAGGGAGTGAAAGGCAAGCGTTATGTTCTCCCTAACTCAGAAGTGATGATCCATCAGCCACTTACTGGAGTGGAAGGACAGGCTTCAGATATTGAGATTACCGCAAAGCATATCCTTCGCCTAAAGGATAAGTTGTACGAAATGCTCGTTCAAGCAACAGGTAAAACTAAAGCTCAGATTGAAAAAGATAGTGATCGAGATTATTGGATGTCTGCAGAAGAGGCGAAGAAGTACGGCATTGTTGATACGATTCTAAAACCAAAAGCAAAATAACATGAGCACTACAGTACTTCTTGTTGAAGGCGCTGTCATATTTGTTGTTGGGGGCGCGATTGGGTATGTCATTCGTCATTATGTAGCCATAGCTCGTCGTGGCTCTGTTGAGGCAGACATAGAAGAGAAGTTACTTCAGGCAAAACGAGATGCACACGCAATTGAAGATGAAGCGCTTACACGAGCTAGTGTTCTTCGTGAAGAACTTAAGAGAAATGAGGAAAGAATTCAGAAGCAAGAAGAGCGATTGGATAAACGTGAGACTGAGATTGCTACTAAGGATGCACTGGTAACAAAAGAGTTCGATGTACTTAAGCAAAAAGGCCGCGACTTAGAAACCTTAAAAGAAAAAATGCTCGAGAAGAATGTGCAAATGAGTAAAATACTTGAAAAGGTAGCAACACTTTCGAAAGAGGAAGCAAAAGAGCAGCTTTTTCAGAGAATGGTAAAAGAATCAGAAGAAGATTTACAGTCAAGAATGCTCAAGCTCGCTCGGGATGGTGAAGTTCGTCTAGAAGAAAAAGCACGAGATATCCTCGTTAGTAGTATTTATCGTATTGCCAACGGACAGATTTCACAGTTTATGTCATCAACTGTTGAGATTGAGAATGAAGAGATAAAAGGTAAGGTAATAGGGAAAGAAGGTCGTAATATCAAAACCTTTGAACGACTTGCCGGTGTTGAGCTCCTTGTTGATGAGATTCCTAATAGTATTGTTGTCTCATGCTTTGACCCGGTTAGGCGTGCAATTGCTAAGAATGCTCTTGAAATGCTTATCAAAGATGGACGCATTCAGCCGGCTAAAATTGAAGAATGTCTCGAAAAAGCCAAGAGGGAGATTGGAGTGTTCATGCGCAAGAAAGGTGAGGAGGCAGTACTTGCGTGCGGACTTCTTTCTATGCCGGAAGAACTTATCCCAATTATCGGACGACTCTATTTCAGAACAAGCTACGGACAAAATGTTCTTGATCATTCGGTGGAGATGGCACATATCTCTGGAGTTCTTGCAACTGAGCTTGGAGCGGATTTGTATGTTGCAAAGGCAGGAGCATTGCTTCATGATATTGGAAAAGCGGTTGATCATGAGATTCAGGGGACGCATGTAGAAATTGGAAGAAAGATTCTCATGAAATATGGTGTGGATGAACGAGTCATCCTTGCAATGCAGGCTCACCATGAGGAATATCCTTACGAAACTGTTGAAAGTGTTATCGTTCAGGTAGCTGACGCAATAAGTGGCGGAAGGCCTGGAGCACGTAGGGATACTGTAGATAGGTATATTAAGCGTCTAGAAGATTTGGAGGCCCTTGCTATGTCATTTAGGGGCATTGAGAGGGTGTATGCACTGCAAGCAGGACGAGAGATACGTGTTTTTGTTTCCCCTTTACTTGTTAACGACTTGGAAGCTCGAGACCTTGCACGAAGTATCGCTCTTCGTGTTGAGCAAGAACTCAGGTTCCCTGGTGAAATAAAGATTCATGTCATCAGAGAATCTCGGTCAGTTGAGTTTGCTCGGTAAAAATAGTGGGGAAAATAGGGATACAATACGAATGGGCCGCGCGTCGCGCGGCCCATTCGTATTGTATCCCCTTACTTCTCTATCATCCAGTACTCCCCTGTCCCAACAATACCGATATTTTCATTTTCAACCGCAAGTGCCGTTTCATCATCCGTTGCATATGTCGTTATGGTGAAGGTGTCCTGTATTTCATTTAGGACATCATTTCTAACACGTGAAAAGTAATTACTGTTGAGGTGTGGTATGAAACAGAAGTTACAGAGACCAAGGCCGTCTTTTATTATTTTACCAAAGTCTTCTTCCTCCGGAAAAAGAACTGGGTAAGCATCTTGTGGCATAAACACCCCCGCAACCATACTCCCGGCACTGATTCCCATGTAAACGGTATCACCAAGTGTGCCAAGAAACGCTTTCATTCCAAGGGTATCAAACACTTCCGCAAGATATTTTTCATTACCACCACCAAAACAAATGACGTCATTCTGCCTAAATCTATTTTTCCAAACATCTTCAGGAACTGAGGTGATATCAAGGATATCGATAGACTTCACTTCATACTTAGTAAAATCAACAAGATTTTCTATAAGCCAACGCTTGTCACTTCCTTCCGTGTTCGCTGCGGTTGGTACGAAGAGTACTGATATTTCAGAAAGTGGTTTACTAACAAGTTGAGATAAAGCATTAGCAAGATCAGCATTTTTTAGCCCTGACGATGTAAGAAAGTATTTCATGGTATGTAGTATAGTTCTTTTGTTTGCATTTCGTAAGATACATATAGTGGATGTACACAAAAAAGCGGGGTTCGCGAAGCGAAC
>JAYTBQ010000029.1:0-13397 GCA_043736905.1 Minisyncoccota bacterium
CAACACTCTCAGCAAGTGCTTCTTGAGAGAGTTCATTAGCGACTCTTATTTCTTTTAAATTGTTTTTGAGTTCTTTCAATTATAAGTCTTTATTTACTGTGACATTTTGTCTTTTATCATGCCATCATCTTTCTTCATCATTTTACCATTATCCATCATTTTTATCTTGTCATCTATCATCATACGTGTTTTTGGTCCAAAAAAACCTGTTGGGTTAATTCCAATTGACTCTTGATATGCCATAACCGCTTTCTTCGTTATCACCCCATAATACCCATGTACAACTCCTTCGGGGAGCGTAAGAAAACCTTTTTCAACAAGAAACTTTTGTATTACTGTAACATGTTCACCGCGTGATCCGATACCGGCATCACTTGTTGGTGTCATGGATTTCATCATCTTCCCACTATCCGTCATTTTGTCTTTCATCATCATGTCATCTTTTTTCACCACGGTGTCAGTCGCCTTCATCATGTGATCGTCCATCATCCCATCTTTTACCATCGAGTCAACTCCTGTACTCATTTCCATGGCTGACACTGTAGTAAAAGCAACAGCAGAAACAAGTAGTCCAGTTATAATTTTTGTATGCATATTGGTTATTTTTATAGTAGTTTTTGTATGAGCAATCTTAGAACTTTATTACTCATATGTAAAGGATACTATACATCAATAATAATGTAAAGCAAACTATACATTTCTCTGTGGATAAATGAATATGCTTATACTATTTTGTACAAAATTTGAAATAACCAGATAATTTTAGTTGTTAATTTTGAGCTCACATAATCCCCTGCAATCTGCTTATTTATTCTACTTGCTGTTGGGTATGGATATACTTTATTAAATAATGCTGAAAGTTTTATTCCTTCAGACATTGCAAGTGTTAATTCTTGTGATATTTCTCCCGCATTTTTTGCAATCATTGTTCCTCCACGTATATAATTATCTTTATCAACATACAATATAAGTTTTCCCCCATCATTTTCATCTACAATTGCCCTATCTTCATGATTAAACTGTCTCTGTATAATAGAACAGCCATTATTTTCTGCATCTTTTTTACTCATTCAAAATGTTGCAACTTCTGGCGATGTATACGTTACCCATGCAATATTTTTAGCATCAAATTTTACTTTAAAAGGAGATAGCATATTTTTTATAATTACTTTTGCATGCATTTCTGCAGCATGGGTAAATTGATAATTACCAGCAACATCTCCTGCAACATGCACATGTGGATTTGTGGTTCTCAAATATTCATCAACAATAAGTTTCGTCTTGCTTTCATGTATCTGTACACCTCCTTTTTCTAGATCAAGATTATCTATATTAAGCTCTCTTCCAATGCCAACGAACACTGCGTCTGTTTCTATACTTAATACTTCTTCAGAACCTGTAACCGTATACCAGACCTTCTTATCTATTATTTTTATAATATTTGTGTTGTTAGTAACAGTAATATTTTCATTAGTAAAAGTCTTTTGCAAAATAGCACTTACTTCTTCTAATTCTTTTTCGAGTATTCTTGTCCCAGAATTTAAAATAGTAACGTGTGAACCAAGACGAGAAAAAGCTTGTCCTAGTTCACAGTTAATAGGACCGCCACCAATAAAAACAAATTTCTTAGGTAGAAAATCTATACTAAAAATAGTTTCATTAGTGTATAAGGGTAAGCTTTTGTCGTTTTCTACAGATAATTTTCTGGCTCGTGACCCTGTTGCTACAACAATATTTTTTGCACTATACAACAATCCATTAAGAGATATGGTCTTACTATCTATAAATTTTGCTTCCCCATTAATGTAATCAATGCCTTTATTTTTTAAATACTCAGGATTCTCACTTTCTCTAATATAATTCTGCTTCGACAGTATGTACTCTGTCACTTTTTTTATATCGACGTCTAGATTATTCTTTGTAAACAAAAATCTACTTGCGTTTCTTGTTTCGTTAATCTGATTTGCTACATGAATAAGCGCTTTACTTGGAATACAGCCGGTATTCAAACAATCTCCACCTATGGAGTTATCGGCTTTATCAACAAGAAGGACCTTCAGTGAAATCTTTGAGAAAAAACCCGCAATATTAAGCCCTCCTGATCCAGCTCCGATGATAATAATATCGTACTTATTTGTTTTCATTTTGCTTACTATTTAATATTTCTTTTCATAAAATTTTCCAATATAGGTTAAAATAATGATAACAAATATAGAGATAAGTATGTGTAAAGGGCTGAGCGTAATGAGCGCCTTACCGAAATACACATATGCAATTGTTCCGGGAATCATTCCTATCGCAGTACCCACCAGATAGTCTCTTGCTGTTACTTGTGTAACACCAAGAAGGTAGTTTAGTACATTGAAAGGAAATAGTGGGATGAGTCGTAGGATAAGAATTGTAATAATTCCCTTACTAAATAAACGTGCCTCATATTTTTGTATTGTGGGGTACTTACTATACAGATTCTCTATAACATATTCTTTTAGAAAAAATCTTGATATAAAAAAAGCAGCACTCGCTCCTAATGTATTTCCGATTATTGAAATAATAGTTCCCCAAAAGAGTCCAAATGTCGCACCAGAGAGAAGGGTAAGAGGGGCTCCTGGGAATAAAAGAACAGCTCCAAAAATCTTTGCAAGTATCAAATATAGTGCCGCAAGTTGTGGGTCTTGTTGTATAAAATATTTTACTTGCTGAATAAAGATTTCGATTAGCATAGTATTTTTAGTGTAATCGAAAACATTTATATTGTAAAGTATACTTTACAATATAAATGTTAACAATAATCAATCACAAGAAAAACCCCACTTCCTGTTTCCAGAAAATGGGGTTGAAGACTTCACATAGAGAGAATCAATTTGTTACTTTTATTATTCTGCTGTCGCCAAACTCTTTTGCCAGAGCTGTCTGAACTCCTCACTCTCGGTGAGTAGCTCATCAAGTGACCCTGAAGCAATTACCTTCCCTTCTTCAAACAAATAAATTCTGTCGAAGAGCGGAAGAAGGTGTAGTCGATGGAGAGTGGAAAGTATTGTCTTTCCTTCCATTGCGTCAAAAATATTTTTGTACACTGTTCTTTCTGTTGACGGATCAAGACTACTTGTTGGCTCATCGAGAAGCGCTATACCTTTTCCATCACTTGCAAGAAGTCCACACGCGAGCGCAAGTCTCTGCTGCTGACCCCCGCTTAGGTTGACCCCTTTTTCCTTTGTTGATGTTTCAAGTCCCTTAGGGAGACTACCAACGACGTCTGTAAAGCATGCCATCTCGATGTAGCGAGCTAGAAGCGCATCATCATACTCAGCACCGAGCGTAATGTTTTCTCTCACTGTCGTTGCAAATATCTCTGGACTCTGCGGAATGAGTGTTATATCTTGTTCTATCCCGCTAAAGCCACTAGCAACTGCAACACCATCAACTGACAAACTCACATGACTTGGAGTGTATAACCCTCGAGCTACTTTAAGGAAGGTACTTTTACCGCTCCCTGTTTTACCGATAAGTGCAATACGCTCTCCTCGAACGATACGAAGCGATACATCGTCGAGATGTAACCCTTCATCATCGTTGTTGCCATATGAGAAAGTGAGTCCTGAAACTACAATTTCCTTCCATGAATGAGGGAGAACGTGGTCCACAATATCCTCCTTGTTAAAGTCATGTGCAACCACTTCGCTATTTCTAACATTCGCTCTCTTCTTGAGAATTTCTCCATACATTGTTGTGAAGGTGTAGAAGAGATCACTTATCTTCCCCAGGTAGTTGATAAGGAGGTAAACACTCGCGGTGAGTGTTTCAACCTTGGCACCAACATTCTGGAGAAAATAAGTAGCAAGGACGAGCGCTACCATTATGGAACAACACATGCTCGTCAGAAACCACTTCACTTCGTTAATCACAGTGTTCTTTTTATACAATTCATATGGCTTTTCTATCTTGTGCACGATTGCACGGAATACAAGTTGCTCAACGCGCAATGTTATGACTGTTGCTATGTTACTGATTGTATCGAAAATACTCTCTGCGATTGCATTTTCCTTTTTGTTAAGCTCTTCATACTGCATTACAAGCACCTTGTCGAACCGCATGGTAATCCACATGGTGACAAGAATCATTGCAAGAACGATACCTCCAGCTGAAGGACTGAAGTACACGAGAACAGCATAACTGCCAACGAGTCGAACCACTGCATACACCACTTGGAATGTTTGTTCGGAGAAAGCGTAGAGGGCATTAGTTCCCCTACCAACTTTATCAATAGTGTCTCCCGAATGATGATCCACATGCCACTCCATAGGAAGACCCATGATGCCTCTTAAGAGGTACTTGCGGTAGTTTACTCGAACATGGAATGCATTGAAGATTTCCATGACACGACTTGGTCCGTGGAATGACCAAGAGGCAAGCTCAACGAGTACAGTGGCAAGCAAAAGAGTGAGAAGCGTTTGTATGTTCCCTTCTTGTATCCCTTCTTTCGAGACCGTATCTATTATTTTTGCCTATATGAGAGGTTGAAGAAAGAGATCAAGCGATATTGCAATAACAAGCAGCCCCCAGAACAGTGTGACTCGTTTTCTATTCCCCTCCGAGTATCTCCACATCTGTCCAAAGAGATAGGCAAGCGGATTTCCGCCTTTATTAGTAAGCATTTTCTACCTTTCTATATAAAGTCAAAGAACAACAATCGCCGCTTTGCGCGGCGTTGTAAGGATTCAAACGTAAGCGTTTAACTACTTAGAACACAGCGCAATTTTTCTTTTATACCAAAAGAAATACTATACATACGGGCAAAATTGCCAACAAAGAATACCCCGAGAAGTTCTCGACTAAGGGTATTTATGTGTATAGTGGTACGCATGTTTTTCATGATTTGTTTATAATAACATGAATAAAACGACTATGTCAAATAATTATTTTTGATGATTACCTGCCGCCATTCTTTGTTGTCCTCTGTTATTGATTCATTTCAGAAAAAAGTACGATATACTTTTATACATGAGAAAAACACTTATATCTGTCGCTGTCGTTGGTGTCGCAATTGTTGCGGTATCTGGCGCTGTCTACATGAACAAGAAAAAACAGTCTGGCCTTGTTCCTATCTGTCCGACAGATGAGATGATGTGCCCAGACGGAACAACGGTTGCGCGAAAAGGAGCAGCCTGTGAATTTGGAACCTGTAAGCAGGAGCTACAACCATACATGTCAGAAAATGTTCCTACTGATGAGGTTGCAACAACATCGACAACTTCACTTCACATGCTGCCAACAACATCTGTCGCTCGAGAACCTCAAGTCACCACGAATCTTTTTACAAAGATAAAAGAATCTGCCTCCGCTGTCTTCAAAAAAACAACTGCATCACTTGGTAATGATGTTGCAACGGGTCTAAAAGAAACTACACCAGCACCAAAAACAACAGTGCCAGTTGCTGCAAATGTCCCACCTCCTATAGTTAACGAAATACGATACATTATTGAAAATGGTAAAATTATTACATCTGAAGGTGTCCCTGTCTATACGCTTCCTGTTTTCAACAACTCATCGACCGGTGAAACTGCGTCGACAACGCACCTTGTTAATGTTGTCCCTGTTCCTGGAGCTATTCCAGTTGATGGATTACCTGGAAAATATTACTTGAGTGAAAACTATTTTAGTGGGAATGAAGAGTGTAAATTTGCTAATAGAATTTATATTCTCGATGTGAAGACCAACACGCGAACACTTATGCATGAAGAAAATAGCACAACCCTCTCTGCAGATGATCCTAGATCATGCAATAACGAAATGTATCTTCTCGCGACAGAAACCAATAAGCTTATTCTTAAGTATCACACGCTTGATACCAACATGACCTGTGACAGTACTTGGAGTGAGCCAGAAAAAACATGGTACCTCGATATCGATCAACCAGAAACTGCAACGAAGCGCTACTATATTATTCCAGAACTCTACACAAAAGCAGAAGCATCCGAAGAGGCATGTCGCGCACTTCTTGAAGCAACATCATCTCAACCATAAAAAACTACAAGGAGAGAATAATTCTTTCCAATTCAACCATAAGATTTCTTTCACCTCTGTGTGCAAGAATACTTGACCTAACGAGCTCCCCTCCAATCCTTCGGCAATCTTCTAAAGAATAAGCTGTCTTCCTACCTGCTCTCACTACTTGCCACACCTGTTGAAACTTCCACCACAACGCCCCCTGTATCGCCTCACCTTCTTCCTTATTGCGTACATTCATAAAATCAATCCATGCCTGCTTCTTATCCCTGACAGCAAAGGAATCACACAACACAAACACACTGTTATCCTTTACTTTTTCTTCCTTTGCATTAAACAACGTAACTGATACTTTACTTAATCTGTTGGTGACATGAACATCTGCAAATGGTTCATCAATAATAAAAATAGTTGGTGATACTTGCATACGAGGAAGTAGTCTTTGTAGTTCTTCTTTTGATGAAGCAGTTCCCGATAATTGCGAACACATGACAATGTCAGTTGCGCCAAAGAGACTTGCCGCATCAATAAACGATTCCAGTGATGCGACGGTTTCTGTGTAGACATATTGTGTAACAGAACCAATCGCAGCAAATTCCTTTTGGGCTTTTTCTCTGATTTCTTTTTTTGTACCTACGAGTGTATATATCATAGAATGAATATTCTAAAGTACTTGAAGATTAGCACCGAGTGAGCGAGTTACGGTAAGTGGAAGATCTGAGAGGTTTCTTTTCTTAAGCACCTTCTCAAGAATTCCTGCAAGGTCCTGCGAAACCTTTTCGGCAATGGATTCATCAATTTCAAAAACTAGTTCATCATGAATTTGAAGGAGCAGAGACACCTTGTCTTCCATTTTATTTTCTTTGATATAGTCTGTTGCATCAATCATTGCAAGCTTCAGAATATCCGCACTCGTTCCTTGTATCGGGGCATTGACTGCAATACGCTCTCCTTGTGCACGGAGAAAAGGAAGAGAACTCTTAAGAAGAGGAACCTCTCGTCGTCTCCCAAGCAGTGTCATCGTGTGCCCATGCTTCCACGCATATGCCTTCACTTCCTCAAGATATTCCATGAGTCTAACAAAGGTTGCCTTGTAATGATCATAAAAGTCCTGTGCTTCTTTTCGCTCAACCCCCATTCCTTCTTTAAGTGCTGTTACTCCCATACCATACAAGATACCGAAGTTAATTGCCTTTGCCTTTCTGCGCATATCACTTGTTACCTCAGACTCAGGAACACCAAACACTCTTGCTGCTGTTCCAGTATGCACATCAATTCCTTGTTCAAAAATTTCAACAAGATTTTTATCCTGTGAAAGTATCGCGGCTGCACGAAGATCAATCTGAGCATAGTCACATGAAAGAAGAACCTTACCTTTACTTGCGATAAATGCACCACGAACTTTCTGTCCGAGCTCACTCTTTACCGGAAGATTTTGTAAGTTAGGATCTTCACAACTGAACCGTCCCGTCCCTGCTCCTGTCTGAATAAAGTGTGCATGTATCTTCCCATCCTCTTTCACAAACGTTGGAAGAAGGTCGACGTATGTAGAAAGAAGCTTCGTTAATTCACGATATTCAAGAATGAGTGGAACAACAGAATGTTCATCTCGTATCTTTTCTAACTCGGTGACGTTCGTACTCTTCTGTCCGGTTTTTGTTTTTTTGATTTTACTTCCTAATCCCATCTTCTCATACAACACTTCTCCTAACTGCTTTGGAGAAGCGATATTGAATTCTTGTCCGACAAGCTCATGAATCTTTTGTTCAAGTATTGTTACTTGTGCATGAATTTCTTTACTCATTATTTGTAACTTCTTTACATCAAGTGATATCCCTACTCTGTTCATTTCTTTGAGGATTCCAATAATTGGTTTTTCAACAGTGATAAAAAGGTCAAGAAGCTTTTCTTGTTCTAACTGTTGCAGCAACGCTTCACGAACTTTTTCTTCTGTTGCTTCTTTTGTACTATTTTGAATATCAACAAATGTTGCATTTGTCATTTCACTATGAAGAAGATTAACCATAACACGAAATTCATCAAGTGCTTCATCTGAAATAATAATGAGCGGTTCCTCTACGACCTCACCTTTTACAACATGAAGTCGGTTACGAAGTGAACGGAACTCATAGAGATCACACATTGCCTGATACTTTTGTATATCAAGAGTTTCATTCCACTCTTTTTCTGGCTCGACATACACAGTCTCGGCATCACGCCTAATCGTTGCAAGTGTTTTTGAAAAGAGGGCATCCTCTTCACCATCTTCAAGAAGTTTTACGATACGTTCTTTAAATCCGTCATCAAGAAGTGTCTGCCTATCCTTTCGAAGAACAACATACATTTCTTCTATGGTTCCATACCTCTTAATAAGTTCCGTTGCAGTCTTATCTCCTATTCCTTTGATACCAATAATATTATCTGACGTATCGCCAGCAAGGCCTTTATAATCTGGAATATATTTTGGAGGAAAACCAAAACGTGCAACTACTGTATCTGTTGTGTAGAGTACGGCTTCATTTGCTTTTTTTAGAGTGTACACCGTTACAAGGTCACCATCAATAAGTTGGAACGTGTCCATATCTCCACTTGCAATAATCACTCGCGTGTTTTCATGTTTCTTTAACTGCTCACTGATTGTTCCAAGAAGATCGTCAGCCTCAAACCCCTCTTCTTTGTAGACGGGAATACAGAGTGCTTCACACAATGAGTATGCTTCTTGTATCTGCGTAATGAGTGCATCGTCGGTCTTGGACCTCCCTGCCTTATACCCATCATAACTTAAGTGACGGAAGGTTGGCTTAGGCAAATCAAAACATGCTGCAATATAATCCGGCTTAATGTCTTCGTAGATTCTAAGTACCATCGTAATAAATCCATAGAGCGCCCCTGTCGGTTTACCATCTCGCGTAGCGAACCCTCCCATGGCATGATAGCCTCGATGAAGAATTGCATGAGCATCGAGGAGCACTATTGTTTTTTTGGGACTTTTTGTCATTGGTTAACGTAGTTAATTATCATCTCTCGTGTGTCATCATCTAAAACAGTAAATTCTATTGTCATGTCCGGTTTCTTGTATCCCAACTTTGACGGCCACTCAATGACGATAAGTGCATCATGGTCGTTACGGTCATCATCTAGTCTAAGTACTTTTCCCTCTTCCTTGGATTCAAAGCGATAGGCATCAATGTGAATAAGTTTCTTAAAAAAAGAATGACTTCCTTTGTATTCTTTTTTGAGGATAAATGTTGGACTGTGTACATCTGCTTTTTCTATTCCGAGCACTTGAGCAATTTCTTTTGTAAAGGTTGTCTTCCCTGTTCCTAGATCTCCTTCGAGGAAAAGTACTTTTGCTTGACCAGAAAATGTCGAGGACAGTGTTTTTACTATCTTCCTTGCGAGTTCTTCTAGATCCTGTTCCCGTACGACGAATGATTCTTTCATACTGTAATAATACCATAAACAAAACCAGTCCCTTTCGGGACTGGTTGTGCTTGACCTTTCGGCTCACATAAGGCATTAATTTATGTTCATTCTTTATTGACTGCTTTCTTAGTGACGTTCATTGGTGTCATCTTTGTATGAAGCGTAGATACTACGTCCTAGAATAAAGATGATGAACATGATTGCGAGAAGTGCTAGCCATTCGATAAGGGTATTAGGCATGAATCCTTTTCCAATTGTTGATCCAACAACATTCTTCACACCGGTATCACTCTTTGATATATCTGTGTTAGGAACGATTGATCCTACAACATATGCTGTTACTTCGTCCTGAGTCTTTGTTCCTGGGACCGTATAGACAGCGTATGCGTTAGTAATAATTGTCTTACCGATTGGAGCATTCTTTGCTACAACACCTGAGATAAGGATTGTTCCTTCTGTGTACGGGTCAATAGTATCTTGATTAAGAATAAGTGTTCGTGTTCCTTCATCAAACGTTCCGACACTTGTACTTGCGAAGACAATTTCTTGAGGAAGCGCCACTTTAACAACAATTCCTGTAAGTCGTGTATCGACAAGATTCTTGTAATTAATCTTATACGTTACAGAGTCTCCTGATGTTAGTTTACCACTTACCTTTTCTATCTGAAGAGAGACGAGCTTTTCTCCTTGTGAAAGAAGTGTCGCTGAACTCTGGTTCTTCACTTGTAGTGTTGTTCCGTCTGAACAGAGAATCTCAGCTTTCTTAACTGGTGTCTTGGTTGTAGGTTTCTTAACGACAACAGTAGGCTTCACGTAGACAGTTGCTTTTGTTGTTGTTATGAAACTTACTATTTCACCCTTTACAATACCGTACTGGTTCTGCATCACCGCACGACAGAAGTACTTGGTTGTAGGCTTGAGGTTAGCGAGAACATTTGAGAACGGTGCTGTATTAGCAGATCCAATCTGAGCACTCGCTGTTGTTCGTCCAAGGTTAACAGTTTCACCATATTCGAACCATCCTGTTGACTGAGCATTGTTCGCAATAAGACCTATTCCGTTACAACGACCACTTGTGTTAGTTACTTGTGTTGCAAGACTTGTTACAACGTTGTTGAACTTAATAATCTGTGGAGGTGTATAGATTGGGGTTGGTGTCACATAACATGCTTGGTTAATTGGAACACTCACACCACTTGAACATACCTTGTACTGAGGTGAACAGATAGAGGTTGCAGGAATAATAGCACCATCCCAACATGTCTGATTAACAACAACCGGTGGGTTGATTATTTGCTGACATGTTCCGTTAACATATGTTGTATTGGAAGGACAGTTAGTAACTGTCGTAACTGGTGGAGTCACTGTCATTATACACTGGCCATTTGAGAGATTAGACCCTGCTGGACAAATAACATTCGTTACCACTGTTCCGGTGATAGTGTTGATGCATCTACCACTAACAAGATTAGATCCTGTTGGACAAGTAATATTGGTAACCACTGTTCCTGCTATGGTGTTGTTACACTGACCATTTGAGAGATTAGACCCTGCTGGACAAATAACATTCGTTACCACTGTTCCGGTGATAGTGTTGATACACTGACCATTGGTAAGGAGAGCTCCGGCTGGACAGATAATCTTAGTAACTAATTCACCATTAATGTTGTTGATACACTGACCATTACTGAGAGTTCCAGATGTACAAATAATTTTTGTTACCACTGTTCCGTTAACAGTATTGAGACAGTCAGTACCATTGATCACTGTTCCTGCTGGACATGATGTTGTCGTAATCACTGTTCCTGTAACCGTACTGAGGCACTGACCATTGATGAGTGTTGATCCAGTAGGACAAGAAATTGTAGTTGTCGTTGTAACTGGTGGTGATGCAGGTGAAGTATAGGTAGAAGGTATATACGGCTGAGAAGTATATGTCGATTGTACATAGTTTGTACCTGAGTACGTAGGTGAGGTGTAACCAGTATTAGAGTATGAAGGAGATGTGTACCCTGTACTGGAGTACGTAGGGGAGGTATAGCCTGTACCTGAGTATGTAGGTGAGGTATAGCCTGTATCTGAGTATGTAGGTGAAGTGTACCCTGTACCTGAGTATGTAGGTGAAGTGTACCCTGTACCTGAGTATGTAGGAGATGTATATCCGGTATTAGAGTATGTTGGTGAAGTGTACCCTGTGCCTGAATACGTAGGAGAAGTATAGCCAGTATTAGAATACGTTGGGGAGGTATAACCTATGTTTGAATAGGTAGGAGAAGTGTAGCCTATATCAGAATATGTTGGTGAGGTATAACCAATATCAGAATATGTTGAGGAATCTAAATAAACATTAGAGGTAGTATATTGCGCAAAGAGTTGTGTTGGTAGAATATTTACCAACACAGCTACTACTACAATATTTTTGATAATTTTATTTTTCATAGATACTTATTAATTTATTTTAGTTTGTTACACTTTCCTGTAATGTTACTATTATACTACACATTATATACTTTTGTCAAGCTCTTCCCTTGACAAAATATATATTGGCATAGAAAAAGCCCTCCTGGCGGAGAGCTTTCGGGGTGAGCATGAAGATTGTTGAGAGGTATTACCCTTTTTTGGCCTCACGCACACTTGTTGTAAACGGCGTCGTCGCACGCATTTTCAATGCTTCTTGTGCTGCGAGCAGGTCGCACTGAGATGTCGTCTGAAGGATGTCGTGGGCTTGGCTCAGGTCGCCGATGAAATACGCGGCAACCAATCGTCCACGATTGCTCCAGATCAAGCATTCGCGCCAGCCGAGTGTGTGGCGCTCGTAGGTGTTCCCGGCCAGGTCCATGTACTTGACACCTTCTTTGCCATAAGGCGTACCGGGAGCGACCACAAACGGGCCTCTGACCAGCACATACCCACGGGCGTTGAGCTGCGCTTCGGTGTAGCCACCGACAGTGACAACATCGCTCTTGGCCTGAACCACCGCTGGCGCCAACGTTGCAGCACTTACTGCAACATCAGGAGTCTGTTGGACTACGGTTGTAGGGATGTCTGCGTAGACATTCGTCTTCATTTTTTGCGAAAAAAAGGAGAGTGTAATAAAAGCAAGAATGACGCCGAAGGCAATGACGCCGAGGCTGATCACGAGTGCTTTCTTCGAAACGGGTTCGACAACCGGAACAGACTGAGTGTTCATTTGTATCTCCTCAAAGAATTTGGGCAAGATCGCCCTGCTTGTCTGAAAACATTTCAAAACAAACCTTGTAGTGTAGTATACACTAAAACATACTTTTGTCAAGCAATTTTTAGTGTTTGATTTTATTGAGTATTTTGTTATTTTTTTGTAAATACATTTTATGTATATAGCATTAAAAAAGCCCCTCGATGAGGGGCTTCGTGATGCCTGTGAAAAGTCCTACGACTTCACCTTGGCACCGTCGGTGCAGGGGGTGATGCGTTCACCGGCATCCTTGGGGTTCTTATAGAACATGAATCCGTCCCCTTTTTTAACGATGTTGGCACGCGGTGCGCACTGCAACTTCTCACGCGGGTCAATCACCGCGACGAGGCCGCCGCACTTGGCGGTATCGCTCATGCCGTTCGAGAAGGTGACCTTGCAGGAGTTCTTAAACTCCCCGGAGGCCGTGTCGGTGGTGGCTTTTGCTGGCGTCACCACGATTTCATCGGTGGCAGTTTGAGCGCTGGCAACGAAAACGAAGGCCAGCAGAGCGATGGAAACGAGGGTCTTGTTCATGGTGCAATTCTCCAAAAAGTGAATGAACGGGGTTGCGTGCTCAAAAAAATATTACTCGAGCATGGTTATAGTATACACTATCTAAATATTTTGTCAAGCTATTTTTATTGACAAAGTGTTGTATAGTGGCATATAGCTCCCAATATCACCTAGTCACTACTTTTCTTTCTTTTCATCCAACGTTACTGACGAGTTCAGAAGTATCGCTGTAATCAGCTTT
>JAYTBQ010000030.1:0-4529 GCA_043736905.1 Minisyncoccota bacterium
TATTCTGTCTCTATGCTTTTGTTTAAGGTGTGTAAAAGATGCTCTTTTTTGCATTGGATTTCATACTAATACAATTGCAATTCAAAAGAGAATTTTCAAAAGTGGCAGTCACATGACTGCCGCTAATGGTGTATTCTTTTTCTTTGTACTGCCTTACCTAGAATGTGGCTTACACATGTTGCAGTTATTAGGACAGTACTGTAGTAAAGTACAACGGTAAGCACCATCCCATCAATCTGAGTGCTCCTTGCTAGAGGCGATATGATATACATCACCAGAAGTACCAGAAATGGGTCTCCATAGAGAAAGTAAATCGGAATTACTATCGTGAAAAAAAGAATATATGCATCAAGCAGTATCTTTCCACGAAGTATTTGATGAATGAACATAACAGACCTTTCTGCAGTAAAAAAGTTTGAAATTGTGTAAATTCTAGCGTACAACTGTTTTTCAATCAAGTTGTTCTTAATGTCAGAATCGTAAGGACACTGATATACTGCACTGATGTCAGTAAATCCTCTTCGAATACAAAATCTTACCAGTGCTGAATACAAGGGTGGTACTGTTATTTACCAGATGTGCCGCGATATTCGCGCGCATGACAATGACGCATTGCTCTTTGTTCAAGAACTTGCGAAGTCACATAATTCACAGCTAATCGTTAATTATGGTATCTGGAACTACGAGTGGGAAGGGGCAACAAAACGTTTCTATGACTGGGTGTTACCTTCACTTCAAGAAGTGGAAAAAGAACTTCGTAAGCATCAGATACCGCTTGTTGTAACCTTTGAAGAAAAGAAACTATTTGAGAATAATGCTACATCATCAATTCCGAAACATGTTGGAGCTATCATCATCGATCAGCTCCCGCTTCACTTCATGAAAAAATGGAAAGAAATATTTATTAACCATCATGGCAGTCTTCCTCTCTATGAAGTTGATGCACACAATTGTATTCCAGTGTGGCAGACATCGCAGAAGCAGGAATTTGCAGCACATACAATTCGAAGAAAGATACATGTACAGTTGTCAGATTTTCTTGAGGACCACGGGAAGCTTGCTATGCATCATGAAAATGAGATACTTCTTAAAACCATTACACCAACTGACTGGAATGACATCGCCTCAAAAATAAAATGTCGTGAAGATGTATCAGGAACAGGAAGCTTCACACCAGGACCAAAAGCAGGTGAAAAAATCCTTACGGATTTTTTCACCCACAAACTGACTCAGTATGATGAGTCCCGTAATAAGATAAATGAAGACGGGCAGAGCAATCTCTCTCCATATATTTCTCATGGCAATATTTCACGAAGAAGAATTATTCTCGAACTATTGAGAGTAACAGGTATCGCGATAGAGGATGCGTTTGACGATGTGAAAAATGGTTCCAATGGAAAGATGGGTAGTATTGCAGCATTCATTGAAGAGTGTGTCATTCGTGCGGAGGTATCAGAGAATTTTTGCTATTACAATACTAGCTACGATTTATTCGAAGGGTTTCCTAGTTGGTCACAGGTAACATTACAGAAAGCATCATCAGATGAGAGGATCTATATTTACACATGTGATGAGTTTGAAAAAGCACTCACACATGACCCATTATGGAATGCAGCGCAGATGCAGATGGTAAGTACAGGCAAGATGCATGGGTATATGCGTATGTACTGGGCCAAGAAAATTCTCGAATGGTCAACCTCACCTAGGGAAGCGATGAGTATTGCTGTGTACTTAAATGATACCTATGAGTTAGATGGTCGTGATCCTGGAGGCTATGTTGGCTGTGCGTGGAGCATAGGTGGTGTACATGATAGACCATGGTTTGGTCGACCAATATTTGGAGCCATTCGCTACATGGCAGAGTCTGGCGTTGCTAAGCGCGGCAAAGTGAAAGAGTATATTGAGAAGTGGTTGGGTGCAAAAGATAAACTCTTTTAACACAAAAATAGTTTTATTTATCAAAAAAATGAACACTCTTTTTTATCTCGACGAAATCCTGAACAATCTGAGAGCCAGGTTCTAAGTACGTTACAGTAAAAGCATATATCCAATCTTTTTTTGCTATAGCAATTGTTGTTCCTTCGTACAAGCCAGACCATCGATACGAAAGGGCTGGAATTCCTCCTAGTGTCGTGGTGGCAGTAGTGCCACTTGATAATTTAAAATTTGATTCATTAGAATTACGAATCCATTGCTCAGATGTTTGATTATCAAGATTGTTTTGGTAGATACCAATGGTGATTGAAGTCGGACCCTCTCCGTTCTTTGGTGCAGGCAGTTCTGCTGTTGATGTGAGAGTAATACTATGATGCTTTCTCGTAGAGCTCCCACTTACATCCTTTTCTGTCAGTGTATATGAAAGGGGGAAAGTAAAAGAAATACCATATACGCTGCTTGAGTACTCTTGAGTGATGCTTGTAGTCTTTGGCTGTGTAAAATAGTACTGTCGAATGATGATGACACCACCTAATATTGCAGCAATAATTATTAGTCCTAAAATAATTCTTTTTAACGTCATAGTACTTTAAGTATACCGCATGTCTTATTATTGTAAATAAATTGCTGGTAATCAAAATTACCTTCAAGAAAAGTCTTGTTGCATAAACAAAAAGACCATCACGTTCATGGTGGTCTTCAGAAGCTGTGCTTATCTGTCTACTTGGATAAAAATATCACAGCTAATTGATGGTCATCTTTCTTAACTTGCTCTGTCAACTCAGGCCTGTTTTTGTATTCCTCAGGAAGGAGTCCTTTTCTTTCACCAAAGATAGCAATACCACAGGCAAAGTTAAGAGCTACTCCAAATTCATTGTTGACAGATCCTTCTACTTCACAAGAGTACACTCTTCGCTGGTGATTACCTGCATCCCATGCATCACTAACAAATGCAAGAAATACATCTTTTATGACGAGGGGGAATGTTACAGCGTGATGTCGAGCAGTTGTACACGCATCCGAAAGATTTGAAAGGAGCCTGCTATACGTAGTTCTATGAATTATTTCCGAAGGTCTTCCTTCTTGATCGCTTTGCCATGCATCTTCAACGGTGCTTAGAAATGTTTTCTTTAGACTTTTTCGTCCAAAGTAAAAAGCATGCTCATGAGCGATGATTCCCATCCTGACAAGACTAAGCAAGTTAGGTGTTACATCCTCAGGACGCAGGTGTTCATTGATGCAAGCTAGAATGCCTGCATCAAGAACATCAGTTTCGGTAGTAATCATGTTTGTCGACAACCTTTCTTTGTTGGGTAATGATGAGCAAAATCTAAAATAAATACTACATTTGATATGCAATGGTGTCAATATAAAAGCCTTGCTAATTGATTAAAAATGTTGTATTATGGTTATATTCTATATTACTCTCCATATTTATGAGCAAGCCATTTTTTAACAACAAGAACGAAGGAACAAAGCCAGAAGGGTTTGTTCATAAGCACAAGTCGTCTCACGGTAGTGTTCCATCCAGAAGCTCTGATACACAGAGGTCATTTTCTCGCGTGCATTCGACAAATGATCAATCATTTGTAAAGCCAAAAGCTAAAAGCCAAAAGCAAACGGCTGGAAACGACACTTCTTGGGGTACTGTTGCTGCTTGGTATAACGATCATTTGGAAAAGACAGGGGATACCTATCATGAAAAAGTAATTTATCCGAACCTCTTGCGACTCATTGGAGATGTAAAAGGTAAGAAGGTTCTTGATCTTGCTTGTGGTCAAGGTCAGTTCTCTAGAATTCTCCGTGCCGAAGGAGCGAATGTCACCGGGGTGGATCTTGGTAAGGAACTTATTGATATTGCAGAATCCAAGAATGTGTCAGTGAAGGAAACTGGCACACACAAGGTCGTGTACTTCCATGGAAGTGCTGATGAACTCTCCATGCTTAAGGATGGAACTTTCGATATGGTTGTCTGTATCTTAGCGCTTCAAAATATTGAGAAACTACAGAAGACAATAGAAGAAGCGAAGCGCGTTCTTACGCTGTCTGGTTCATGTATCTTTGTACTTAATCACCCAAGCTTCAGAAATCCTCGTGTATCACACTGGGGATATGATGAAAGAATTGGTGTGCAGTATAGGCGTATTGATGAGTACATGTCAGAGTCACAAGTGAAGATAGATATGACCCCAGGGTCAAAGACGAACAAGAAGTTTACTGTAACCTTCCACCGTCCACTACAGGTGTATGTAAAGGCACTTGCCAAGGCTGGATTTGCGCTCACCCGTCTTGAGGAATGGGTAAGTCACCGAGAAAGTGAACGTGGCCCACGACAGAAGTCTGAGAATAATGCACGAAAGGAAATTCCACTGTTTATGTGTATTGAGGGAACGAAGGCAGTTGTTAGCCGTTAGCTGTTGGCTTTTAGTAAATACAAATGGGTGGCGACGTAGGCGCCATCCATTTGTATTTATGTATTTGGATTCCTGACTTAGAATTAATAATCTCTAATCTCTAATCTCTAATCTCTAATCTCTAATCTCTAATCTCTAATCTCTAATCTCTAATCTCTAATCTCTAATCTCTAATCTCTA
>JAYTBQ010000031.1:0-4490 GCA_043736905.1 Minisyncoccota bacterium
TCTATGCTTTTGTTTAAGGTGTGTAAAAGATGCTCTTTTTTGAATTTTTTGCATTGGATTTCATACTAATACAATTGCAATTCAAAAGAGAATTTTCATGGACAATTAAATAAAAATTTGGTAGTATGGTATTTCAAGTGGAAACTATGGATTAAGTAATCTTTGACAAAAAATTATATTACTCCCTACAAACTATAACCTACCAACTATGTTAATCGATCATGTAACTCTTCAAATCAAAGCCGGCAAAGGAGGCGACGGTGTTGTTCGTTGGCGTCGTGAAAAAGGTATTCCTTTTGGAGGACCAGCTGGAGGCGACGGTGGACGTGGCGGAGATATATACTTCCGTGTAGTTCGTGATATTCAAGCCCTTGCTGTCTATAAGCATAAAAAGGAATGGGAAGGGGAACATGGAGAGATGGGACAGAAGCGAAGTATGCACGGAAGTGATGCAAAGGATCTTTTCTTGAATGTTCCTCTTGGTGCTGTTATCTATAACCGAGAATACGACAAGAAATATGAATTCATGGAAGAAGGGGACTTCATTGTACTTCGTGGTGGCAAGGGTGGACTTGGTAATGAGAACTTCAAGTCATCAACCAACCGTACTCCAGAAGAATTTACAAAAGGTGAACCAGGGGAATACGCAACCTTTGATATTGAACTTAAGCTTATTGCTGATGTTGGACTTATTGGACTTCCTAACGCTGGCAAGTCATCACTGCTTAATGCACTTACTCGTGCCGGTGCAAAGATCGGTGACTATCCATTCACGACACTTGAACCAAACCTTGGTGCATACTTTAATTATATTTTAGCTGACATTCCTGGGCTTATCGAAGGAGCAAGTGAAGGAAAAGGACTTGGCCATAAATTCCTTCGTCACATTACTCGAACACGAACACTCGTGCATCTTGTCGGAGCTGACAATGAAGATGTTGCAGGTGTCTATACAGCAATCCGTAAGGAACTTGGTGTCTATGATAAGACCTTGCTTAACCGAGATGAAATTGTTGTGCTTTCTAAAATAGATACCGTTGATGAAGCAACACTAAAGACAAAAATTAAAGATCTCGAAAAAGCATCAAAGAAAAAAGTGATACTTTTGTCACTGTATAATGATGAGACGATAAAAGCATTTGGAGATTATTTAATACAAAGTTTAGAAATAAAGGAGTAAAAATACAGGAGTTTAAGACAGGAGGACTATAAGATAAAAAGACTTGATACAGAGGAATGAAGAGGGAAGAAACCATTAAAACACAATGCGGAACCTTAAGGTTCCGCATTGTGTTTTAATGTCTTCCTGTCCTCTTGTCTTATTTGTTTTGCTACCTTGCTCCCAGTAAGTTCTTCCCCCATCCTGGGGTGATAAGCCCAAGGTGTTTTGTGGTTAGATTCATACACAGACTAAGAGTATATGCGACTGAATTTGAGTTTTCTGTATCGCCTCTAACATTAACTCCATACGGTGGGTATGGAATATTCTCTTTATTAATTTCTCCTTTACAGGGTGCTGACTTTTTCCAGATGTGCCAAGCATCGGCTTCAGATCCTTCATACAATAAGATGCCAGGAAAATTTTTGTTAGCAATGTAGAAATGAGGACTATCAAACTCCCAGACTTTTAATTTGTCAGCAGTGTTAGTTCCAATATATTTCCACATCTCCTTCCCATTTTTTGTTTCTGTAGGAAAGCCATGAAGTTCACGAATTGTTCTATCTTTCCCATCTTTCAGTACTAGATAATTATGTCCTGCCATACCGAAAACCAGAGGGTATTGAATAAGTTGAATGCTCCAGAATCCTTTCTTGGTTACTGGTGTTGGACGGACTAATGAATTATGTGTAAGAGCATAGAGACTTATACCAATAACAACGATTAGAAAAAGGTCTATGATAAATCTTCGGGTAAAAAGCTTCATGAAAGGGAAATATATTCTGTGTAGTGTATCGTACAATGTAGAAAAGCGCGACCCGAAGGGTAGCGCTTTTCTTTTTTGCATTTACTAAAAGCTACTAGCCAAGAGCTGCCCTAAGTAATTCTTGGAAGATACTTGGGTTCCCTGCACCCTTACTCTTCTTCATACATTGTCCGACGAAGAACATGAACATGCTTTCCTTGCCATTCTTATAGTCTGCAACTTGTATAGGATTTTCAGTAATAACTTCTGCAACAATTGCCTTCAATAGTTCTGGGTCGTTCTTCTGTATCATTCCTTTTTCCTCAGCTAACTTTTCCACATCTATTTCTTCATGTTTAAGCAAAAAAGGGATTATGTCTTTTGCTCCACGAGAAGATAATTTGTTTTCATTCACCATTTCAACTAGTCTTCGAAGAGTGTCAGGTGTCGGAAGATTGTCCTTTGTGATTGTTCTATTTTCTTTTTTTAATAAACCAACAATATCTGAAACCAAGAAATTTGATGCAAGTTGGCCAAGGGTATCTTCGCTTCCAGAAATAAAGTTTGCCCAAATAATAATATCAGCAAGATCTTTATTGTCTATTAATGTTTCCATAACATCCGGCTTAATTTTAAGTAAAGATAGTGAAAATTCGTAATCCGACGGCAATGTGCCTTTTATAGATTCACGAATGGCGTTAATATCAAAAAGCTTTGAAAGATAAAGCTTAGGAAGATCCGGGTCTGGGAAGTAACGATAGTCATGAGCATTTTCTTTTTTGCGCTGACTGAATGTTTCAAGTTTGCCCTCATCCCAGCCACGTGTCTCTTGTACTACTGACCCACCATTTTCAATAAGATCTATATGTCGAGCGACTTCATAATTAATTGCTCCAAAAACGGATGCGAATGAGTTGAGGTTCTTAACTTCACATTTAGTTCCAAAGACATCCGGATCTTTTGATACAGAAATATTTGCTTCCACGCGCATCTGGCCCATGTCCATTTTAGCTTCTGAAGCGCCAACGTAGCGAAGAATTCGCTGAAGTTTGCGAGCAAATTCTACAGCCTCTTCAGCAGAATGGATGACAGGCTCTGTAACAAGTTCCATAAGTGGAACACCTGCACGGTTGTAGTCGACAAGGGTAATTCCTCCTTCATGTGATGACTTAGCAGTATCTTCCTCAAGGTGGATACGAGTAAGCTCTACACCATTTATAGAGCCACCAGAGACGATAGGGAGCTTGTATTGAGTAATCTGGTATCCCTTAGGGATATCTGGATAAAAGTAGTTCTTACGGTCAAATTCAGTGAAATCTGCAATATTTGAGTGAACTGCTAGACCAACCTGAATCACCTTCTTGATGGCATCTTTATTGGCAACAGGAAGGGTTCCAGGATGAGCCATACACAGCTCACAGATGTTCATGTTGGGACGTTTCTCAGATGGGTCATTCTTGCAACCACACCACATCTTAGAGTTGGTGTGTAATTCAGCATGAACCTCAAGGCCGATAGTAGTAATATACGATGTTGACATGAGAATGATTATAGCAAAAAAAAAGCCCCCGTGCATGTGCGCGAAGGGCTCTTTGCCAACAATAGCTCTTAGTGAGCAGCTTTTTGTAGTTGGTCACCGAGACGGTATAGCTTGGCAAGATCTGCTGCTGATATCTTGTTGCCAAGAGCTCGGCAGATGCGGCAAACCGTTTGAACAAGTATCAGGTCTTCCTCGCTTGCCTTTCGAGGGTCCAGCATCATGAGCCTGTTGTAGTGAGGGCTCATGAACTGGTAGAGTGCTCCCCAAATTTCCTCTTTTTCTTTCTGTGGTGTCTCGGGAAGTTCGTAGAGAGAAGCAAGTGCAAGCATCTTGAGTTGCGTTTCATTGCTCCTTTGGATTATCTTGTTGCACTTCCGAATCACAACAACGTTGTGGCTACCGTTTAACTTGAATCGCAAAGTGAAATTCACATGCCACTTTATAAAGCAGGCCATCAATAGATGAACATGTCCACACTCGATGTTTGATGCCTGATTACTCCCAAGATGGACATCAAGGTTGCCTAAGGCTATGGTAAGGTTGAACCCCCCAGTCTCTTGAAGAATTGCTTTTACGGCAGTGTCCTTCGCTTTCTTGAGGTAGTATGCTGCCCGAATCTTGCCGTAAATTCCTTGTGAGCCCAATACTCCAGCAACCGTGTAATACACGTTTACCATGAGCATCCACATCTTCCAGTTACCCTTCATTGCATCCGGAAGGATATGTCGCTCAGCAAGTGCGACTGATCCATTGGGACCATTATGCTCTCCTGCGATAAGGGCTCTGCAGACAGGCGCCACATGAGGATTAAATGGAAAAATATTCAGAGTCTTTGGGTTGTTCACGATTCTTCCCCGTTTTGATTGAAAGGACTGGAATCTTTATAGTGTCACTATAAAGTGTTTAGATTTTATTATATAACTTTTATAAAAAATGTCAACTAATTGCACTTAAATTCTAATCTGAAACGCAACATCCCCGTAGCGTAAAATAGTTGTATACCATTACAAACTAATCACAGTACAGGGATGTCACATACACAATTT
>JAYTBQ010000032.1:0-4483 GCA_043736905.1 Minisyncoccota bacterium
AAATACACACTTTTTACTATTCATACGTTTGAACACCGTTTAAGCTATGTGGTGTATGGGTAGTTTAACAAAGTAGCACCTATCGGGAGCTATATAGCAGATTCTTTCACATATCCATTTTCAAACAAAGAACTCATTACCCCCTTTCGTGCATGAACACTTACTGTAATTGCCGGTGTTTCAACACGAATATGAAATCTATCGTATGATACATGAGTTACGTCAATTGTTGTTTTCTTATTATCACCAAAAGCACAACATGAAATAACTGAAGCTCGCTGACATCCTATCGTTAGACGATGAAGCTGACCTCCTTTGCAACCAACTGCATACAATCTTCCCAGATCAACATAAAAACGAATTGAAGGGCGTGCATTGGGGTTCGGATTCGGAATTATGCCTTGGAAATAATAGGGAACGCCTCGGTTGACCCTTCGCCACTCGAAAAAATCAAAAACATCCCCAAGAGTAACAAGCTCATTTCTCCACATAGCTAGCTTTCAAAAATCAGGCAACATTGCCAATATATACACTACAACTATTTAATTATAATGTCAAATATTTG
Source organism: Minisyncoccota bacterium (assembly GCA_043736905.1). Taxonomy (GTDB): domain Bacteria; phylum Patescibacteriota; class Minisyncoccia; order Phycocordibacterales; family UBA5272; genus UBA11704. Next base: position 566 of record JAYTBQ010000032.1, read on the forward strand.
TAATTTTTACTTTATAACATTTCCTCTCGTTTAATTTTATCAATAAGCATCTCATGCGAGAGTCTTATAATAAAACCTGACGGCAATACAGTGTCATGTGTTGTGTGATGAGATCTCACAATTTCTTTAAACACCACACCACTACTCTGAAGTAAAAGAAGTAATTCATTATATGTCATACCTATTGGAACAACCTCAAGGTGATCAATATAATCTTTTTGAGAATTATCCGGCTTCTGATCAGAAAGCTCTAAGTAGCGAAGTTCTCCAACTTCTGTATTTATTACATCCAATAACCCAATTATAGAAATTCTACGTTTAGAGATAATTGATTGATACACAAATTTTCCCTGAAACTCAAAGAAAGATCTTTGTTTTTCATATAATTCAGAAGAACTACATTTAAGCCCAATATGATCAGCATTTATCTTTCCGAGAAGATTGTGATCGCTGCAGAAACGATTAAATTCTTCAATAAAAGGAGCAGTAGTAGCCCCAAGATCATTGCTATTTTTTAACATTTTTTAAGTATACCACCCATGATATACTCTCCAATATCTTACCAATTAGAGGCAATTAATTCCCAATAACTATTTTTATGTACGACTTAATCATCATCGGAGGAGGACCAGCAGGAACAGCCGCAGCAGTCTATGCTGCACGCAAGCAACTTAAGACACTTCTCATTGTCAAAGAATGGGGAGGACAATCAACTGTCTCAGAAGATATCCAGAACTGGATAGGTACTCCTCACATATCCGGTGCTGACTTAGCGAAGTCTCTCCGCACTCATGTTGAAGAATACAAAGGAGACATCCTCACTGTCACTCAATCTGAAGTATCTACAATCGCCGGTACTGATGGGAATTTTACAGTAACAACTAGTAAAGGCACAGAAACCTCCAAGACGGTACTCATCGCAACAGGGTCGGCACGTCGACGTCTCGACATTCCTGGAGCAGATACTCTTGAACACAAAGGACTCACGTACTGCGCATCATGTGACGGGCCCCTCTTCTCTGGAATGGATGTGGTGGTGGTTGGTGGCGGCAACGCAGGATTCGAATCAGCAGCACAACTCCTTGCGTACTGTAAGAGTGTGACGCTTCTTTCGCGAAGTGCACCACGAGCGGATGCGATCACGATAGAAAAACTAAAGACAAAAGAAAATTTTAAGCTCATTGAAAATGTAGCCCCGACAAAAATCGAAGGGTCAGTCTTTGTTGAGTCCCTCACATATAAAAAAGATGGCGAAGAGCATGAGGTAACACTTCCAGTGTCTGCAGTCTTTGTCGAGATTGGACAGATTCCAGCTACGTCATTTGCATCGGGTGTCATTGAGATGACACCAACCAACAATATTGTTATCAACCCTCGTACACAAGAAACCAGCACGAAGGGTATCTGGGCGGCCGGAGACTGTACTGATGTTTTATACCATCAGAACAACATCGCAGCCGGTGATGCAGTGAGAGCGCTCGAAGATATTTATCTTCATCTTCATGCATAATACACACTATGGACATTATTTTACCCCCTCATTTACAAAGAGCGTACAATTACTTAAGTGATTTACGCAGGACCAACACACCCAAGGAGGAGCAGTTATGTCTCGCATTAGAATGGTATGCGGCACTCTCAGCTTACGGCACACAAGCAACAATTGCGAATTGGTATGACTATATTAACGAATACCAAGAATCACTGGAAGCAATAGCAGCTGTGAAGAACGCAGCATTTATTTCTGACATTCTTTCACAAGCAGGCTCAGTCGATGAGATACAATCACTACCATCTAAGTTGTTTGAAGCCAACAAAAAGGAATTAGAAAAAGAAATGCTGTATCTTCTTGAGGAAGAAGTTGCAGATATGAGAATAGAAGAGCTAGAAGATGAAATCGAAGAAGAGGATGGTGACACTGAATAACTAATTGAAAGGGAAATAAAAAAGTGATGCACCTTGCATCACTTTTTTATTATCGACATTGCTTTTGTCTTCTTGCTATACAGTATACCATGTAAGCTCTTTACACAACAAGACTTACAAAAAATGTAAAGCTCTGGTATGCTTACAAGATGCAAAAATATCTCTCACTTATTTATAGACTCTGGAAATTGCTCAAGCCTTTCCATGTCTTTCTCTACATCCAAATTGGGCTTATTTTTATTTCACAACTTGTAGCCGTCGCATTCACTTTTCTCTTTTCAAAAATAATTGACTCTTTAGTGACGAGAAATACTAGCGAACTTCTGCTACTAGTTGCAATCTTCCCTTTCATTGCCATCATAACAATCATTGCATCGTATGCAGGAGACAAAAATGAACTCAAGAATCTTGATGCCTCAGTACAGCAATATCTTGAAGAATTTTCCTTTTCAAAAATATTCAAATTAAACGCTTTCCAATATACTGAAAGTCATTCTGCAATTAAACTTCAAGTAATTAATCGAGGAGAAGGAGCGATTCAAAATATCATCCAAACACTTACTCTTCAAGGGATGCCTATAGTCTTTTCACTTCTCATTTCTCTTACGGCTATCTCGTACTACTCAATAGCTATCGGAGCATGGACAACAGTTACCTTTATTGTTCTCCTGTATGCAACGAACAAATTTAACACATACTTCACACCGCTCCTTAGAAAAAATATCGACAACTGGGATACCCAGAGAAAAGTCCGAACGGAGGCATTTAGTCACCTACTCCTTATCAAGCTTTCTGGACAAGAGGAGACATATCTCAAAAAGTACTTAAAGAATCGCTTTGCTATAATTTCCTATGGAATAATGATTTTTTTACAACAGGCAAAATATTTAAATAGTAGAAATCTTTTTGTTTATTTCAGTCGTTTTGTATCCCTCATTCTTATTATCACTCTTTTTCTTAAGGGATCAATCACTGTTGGTGTAGTGTACGCAATTTTTTCATGGACGTCAGATATTTATAACAATATACGTAACATTAATGCTATATTCAAACAACTTCCACTTCGTTTTGTTGAGCTTGATAAATATTTGGATATTATAGACACTGTGCCATTATTTGAAGAACGCAAAAATATACCCTACTCTTCAGGAGACATCGTACTTAAGAATCTGTCTTTCCGTTACCCATCAAGTGAACAGAATGTCCTTAACAACATTTCGCTCACAATACAAGCTGGGCAAAGAGTTGCCTTTGTTGGTCATTCTGGTTCCGGCAAATCAACAATAACACGGTTACTTCTTCGTATGTATAACTGGAATGAAGGTGAAATTACAATTGGTCGAAATGATATTCGAGAAATCGACACAGCAAGTCTCCGTCATGCTATTGGCTATGTCGAGCAACACGTTGACTTATTTGATGACACCGTCGAGGACAACATTCTTTTTGGTGTTAAAGAAAAGGAACTCAGTAAAGCGGTAAAGAACATGGATGAGGTAGTTCGCCAGTCACGTATCGATCAATATTTCCACAGACTAGGTGATAAAAAATTAGCAACAATTATTGGTGAACGTGGAATCAAACTCTCAGGAGGTGAACGCCAACGTGTCGGTATTGCACGTGCCATCATTAAGAGTCCAGACATTCTTATCTTTGACGAAGCAACCTCTTCACTTGATACAGAGAATGAAGCAAAGGTTATGGAAGCAATTAACGAAGTCTCACGAGGCAAAACAACTATCATCATCGCTCACCGTCTAACAACGGTGCGTAATGCAGACAAGATAATTGTCATGGATAAAGGAAGTATTGTAGGAGAAGGCACACATGATGAACTGATGGAGAATAATGAAATCTACAAGAATCTTGTAGCGCATCAGATGTAAGACAGTCAACGGCTTTTAGCTTTTAGCTTTTAGCTTTTAGCTTTTAGCTTTTAGCTTTTAGCTTTTAGTGGAAAGTTTACAGAGTGTGTACAACAATACAAAAGAG
>JAYTBQ010000033.1:0-13179 GCA_043736905.1 Minisyncoccota bacterium
GAGGACTCATTAAATGGTAGACCAAGGAAGTGTATTGACTGGCAGTTCCCTAAAGATGTATTCTACAAATTAGTTGCATTAGATTCTAGAAACTAAGAATGAAAAATGTATTCTATCTTCCTTTAGTTTCTCGATGGAGTTACTTGATTGAAAATAGTAAACAAGATGATATTTCGATAAAAATAGATACAGCACTTTTTACTGTAGAAAAAAATAATCCTGCGTTGAAGGGAGCATTACCTGATAATTATTATTCTCGAATTGGTTTAGACAAAACAAAGCTCGCTTCACTACTAGACACAATTAATAACATTGATACGTTAAAAGATAAACAGCAAGATATTGTTGGTCGTGTTTATGAATATTTCTTGAGTAAATTCGCATTAGCAGAAGGAAAAGGAAAGGGAGAGTTCTATACGCCGAAGAGTATAGTAAATCTTATCGCTGAGATGTTGGAGCCGTATAAGGGTAAAATATATGACCCTGCTTGTGGTTCTGGTGGTATGTTCGTACAGTCAATCAAGTTTATAGAGAGCCATCATGGCAATCAGAAAGAAGTTGCTATTTATGGACAGGAAAATATTGCTACTACATACAAGTTGGCTAAAATGAATCTTGCGATACGTGGTATTTCTGCAAACCTTGGGGCAACTCCAGCGGATACTTTTTCAAAAGATCAACACAAGGATCTTAAGGCAGATTATATAATGGCAAACCCACCTTTTAATCAGAATGATTGGAGGACTGCTGATGAACTAACTAGTGATTCTAGGTGGAGCGGGTACGAAGTTCCTCCAACAGGCAACGCTAACTATGGATGGATTCTTCATATTGTTTCAAAATTATCAGAGAATGGTGTAGCAGGTTTTCTCCTTGCTAACGGGGCTTTATCTGGAGCTGGGGATGAGTATAAGATTCGTAGGAAATTAATTGAAAATGACTTAGTTGAGGCAATTTTGGTGATGCCTATGAAGTTATTTTATACTACCGACATTAGTGTTACACTTTGGATTTTAAATAAAAATAAAAAGACACGAACAGTTGACCTTAATGGTAAATTGAAAAAATACCGTAATCGTGAAAAAGAAATTTTGTTTGTTGACTTGCGAAAGATAGGGATACCTTTTGAAAAGAAATATAAACAGTTTTCTGATGAAGATATTCAAAAAATAACAACAACGTATCATAATTGGCAACAAGCTGATTATGAAAAAACATATCAGAATATTCCAGAGTATTGTTATAGTGCTTCTTTGGACGAGGTTGTCGCAAAAGATTTTTCACTTGTACCTAGTAAATATATTGAATTTATTGACAGAGATGAGAGTATCGATTTTGATAAAAAAATGAAATTGTTGCAAGGTGAGTTTTCTTCTTTACTTAAAACAGAACAATTGGCACAGAAAGAATTGCTTAATGTTTTTAAAGAACTAGGATATGAAATCAAATTATAAAGAACTTGGTAAATATATCAAACAAGTAGGAGAAAAGAACTCAGGATTAGTAGTAAAAAACTTACAAGGTATAAGTATTAATAAAGAATTTATGCCTTCTGTTGCTAATGTAATAGGCACAGATATGTCAAATTATAGAGTTGTTCGTAAGGGTATGTTTGCGTACAATCCTATGCATGTTGGTCGTGATGAAGTGCTACCTATTCGACTTCTTGAGGATGATGAACCTGTTCTTGTATCACCTGCATATACTGTTTTTCAAATTATAGATACAGAACAACTTTTACCTGAGTATCTTATGATGTGGTTTAGGAGGTCAGAATTTGATAGGAGAGCTTGGTTTACTACAGACAGCAGTGTGAGGGGTGGTTTTAGTTGGGAATCTCTATGTGAAATGAAACTCCCAGTTCCTCATATCACAAAACAAAGAGAAGTCGTAAAAGAATATAATGTACTAATTGAACATATCTCAATAAATAAGGAATTTAATCAAAAAATAGAAGAGATAATTCAATCTATTTACGAACACTGGTTTATTGATTTTGATTTTCCTGATGATAATGGGGATCCTTATAATTCTAGTGGTTCGCAAATGATTGAAAGTGAAATTGGTAAGATTCCTGTAGGGTGGAATATGGATAGGATTATTAATAATATAACAATTGTAGATAATAGAGGAAAAACACCACCAAATATTAACAATAAAACAGATTTTCCACTTATTGAAATAGCTGCACTTAAAGATGTTGGTAGAGTTGTTAATTTTGAAAAGATAGATAAATACGTTGATCAAAAAAACTATCTATCTTGGTTTAGCGACTCTTTACGAGGAGAAAAATTATGTGCTAATCGACTAGATAAAAAGCACACTTACTGAGAATTATTTTATGTATACAACTCAAAGCAACATTATTATTACTAAGGCAAAAGCGCTATTATGCGGTAGGCATGTTAAGTTTTCCTTTTATGAAAAAGAGATATTTTATAACACAATTTCTGCATCACGAAAAAAGATACAAAGAGAGCGACAGGAGAAAAATCAAACTGATAAAGAGGATAATAGGAAACGTGCAGGCAATAGGGCAAGGAGTCATGTTTTTAATATCATTTCTACGAATGCTTGGTTTTGGAAAGATCAGAAAGGTATAGCTTATAATCCAAAGTTTTTAACACTTACTTTTGGCGAGAATATTTCTAATGTAGAGGAGGCAAATTTGCTCCACACAAAATTTATTAAAAAATTTAATTACAAGATATTTCAGAAAAAGAAAATAGAACTTAAATATGTTTCCGTGATTGAGTTTCAGAAACGTGGGGCGGTACACTACCACATGGTACTTTTTAATATTCCATACATTTTAAGTGAAAGTGTTTTTAAGGTGTGGGGGCATGGTTACATTAAAATTAAGAAAGTGGATGAGCAGAAAAATGTTGCACGTTATCTTACAAAATACATGAGTAAAAATAACATGGATGAAAGACTGAACGGCAAAAAGAGATATTTTTGTAGTCGTGGGTTATTGAAACCCGTAGAGATAAAAAGAGAATCTGATGTGTTTGAGTTATATCAGAAAATTCCAAAGGAGTATCTTAGTAGTGAGATTGCTTATGTTTCTAAGTATCTCGGGGTTGTGAAAGTCATTTCTTATGATTTAGGGAAAGGTAACACCATAAATGATATAATTGGCTGATATTTATAGTTAGCATCATGAAATACGTTATATACGCCAGAAAGTCTACAGAGGGGGAAGATAGACAAGTTCTATCTCTTGATGCTCAAGAACGAGAACTCTTAGACCTTGCCAAGAAAAATGGCTTGGATATTGTTGCAATATTTAGAGAGAGTATGTCAGCAAAGTCAGCGGGTAGACCTGTGTTTGAAGATGTAATGAAATATCTTGCATCAGGGAAAGCAGATGCGATTTTGTGTTGGAAACTTGATCGTCTTGCACGTAACTTTGTAGATGCTGGGCGTATTATAGATTTACTTCAAACTTCCAAAATTAAAGAGATACAAACATACGAGGGTAAACATTTGCCAACAGATAATGTGCTCATGATAGCCGTACAAATGGGTATGGCTAATCAGTACATACGAGATCTAAGTGTGAATGTAAAGCGTGGTAACAGAGAAAAACTCTCACAAGGTGGATGGCCGGGCAAAGCACCATTTGGATATATAAATGATCAAGTATCAAAGAAAATTATTCCCTTTGAGAAAGAAAGTCATTATGTAAAGCGAGCTTATGATTTATACATCAACCACAATAAAAGTTTTGGAGAGATTTCGGATATTCTTTATACAGATGGACTAAGGACAAAAGGAGGGAATAGAGTATTCAAAGGGTCAGTACAAAGATTTCTCTCTACAAAGTTTTATATGGGTGTTATGGAGCGAGACGGGAAAGTATATCTAGGTAAACACGAGCCTATTATTTCAAAAACTGATTTTGATCAAGCTCAGATGGTGGCGGAAAGTAGAACTCGTCCACGTCCACAAAATCTTTTCTTTCCACTTCGTGGTTTTCTTTCTTGTGAATCATGTGGTTGTGCCTTAACTGCATCTTTAAAGAAAGGCCACCATTACTACTACTGTACTAATGGTAAAAAGAGGTGTGAAGAACATAAGAGCTATTTACGAGAGACAAAGCTATATGACATGGTTGCCGAAATTCTGGGCAATCTTGCATTTTCAGAGCGTCAGGTGGAACTTGCTTATAGGGCGGCGAAAGAACGTACAGAGGGCGAGAATAGCTATAATACACAGGTGTTGGAAAAACTTACAGAGCAACTTAGTACTTTTGCTAAGAAAGAATCAAAGCTACTTGATACATTTCTTAATGATCAAATTACAAAAGAGGTATATGATGTAAAGGTACAAGAACTTAAAAATGAAAGAGTATTAGTGGAGGCAGAGAAAAAACAACAAGTAGCTCGACAACCATCCGCAACTTTGGAACCAGTCAAAAAGATATTTATGAACGGTATTACAAGGCGAAAAGAGTTTATTGATGCAAATGACGAGGGGAAACGTGAGATCGTAGAATCCGTACTTTGGAACCTTACCCTCAAGGACAAGAAAATCGTTACAAAACAATACAAAAGTGAGTATATGTTGCTCGCAAATTCACCAAAAAATCTCACTATTTCTCAATTGCTGGGGTACAAGGGCTCGAACCTCGATTAACAGTTCCAGAAACTGCTGTCCTACCATTAGACGATACCCCAATTTTAATTATGTTGTAAGTATGTATTTCATCTTTATTGTCCTTCATACTCAGGACTATGCTATTTTTCAGTTCACAATTGTCTTACCATTAGATGATTTAGCAAAATCATGTCTTGGACCGATACCCCAATTGGATGGCTATGGGCGTTTAGCTCTTAGCCTTAAGCCATACACGATGCATTACTGTAATAATTCATTGTTGTTAGCATGTCAAATACTACCATATTCTGATAAAATTTTCCATCGTATCGTGCACTTGGTGAATTCTTTAGGGTCGTGTATTGTATTTCTGCGTTGCTCAAAGCTAATAGCTAAAGGCTAATAACTGTACTCATATTCTGATACAACTTTCCATCATGTCGCGCACTCTGTGAATTCTTTGCTGTGATATGTGTGGCTCAAAGCTCACCGCTAAAAGCTAACGGCAGCACTATGTGGATTGGTCGAATAAATATAAGGGTTATGTTGGTATACTGGAAGACGTAGTATGGCCAAATTTTCCTTCAGAAAACCTCGTATCATTTCAAAAAAATTCCCTGAAATGATTTCGCATATAGACGGTGTCACCAAGTCCCTTGAAGGTCTCGTGTTTTCATATGCAGATAAGGTGGATAAGACACTTCAGAAGAAGTATCTTATGCTTGCAATCTCGTCGATTGTGCTCCTCGTTGTTCTTGGGAGTTTCATTTCACCGAAAGGGAAGGCGGATAGTAGTATCTTCTATCCCGAGTCATGTCTTGGTGGATGGATAAATCCGCCACACGCTCAAGGTGAACCGCAGACGACGTCAAACGGAGATGAGGCACAATTCACAAAAGATAACTCAGCAATCCTCCCTAAGAATACCAACGCAGAAATGTATTGTGGAAACTTTAAGGGTACATTTGATGCGGCAACACATCCAACAAAGATACTGGTGTCACTTGCTCTTACCAAAGGGGCTGATATTGCTCTTGAAACCATTGCTACTGGAACAGAGATTGTTGCTTCTTCATCCTCTGATCTTTCTGCTGCTTCTTCAACGACGATTATAGACCCACTCATTCTTGCTTCGACAACTTCATCTGGTGAAGCTACCACCACAGTAACATCGTCTCTTGTGACAGCAACAACAAGTGACACAACCGCAAGTACAACTATTCTCGATGCATCGTCGACTGTTCCAGTGGTTATTGCGTCTTCGACGCCAATTGTTTCGCCAGAGGAACCACGCTCAATAATCGGAAATGTTATTGAGTCAGTTAAGGATTCTATCCTCAATCTTTTCAATACGTCTACTCCTGCTGCACAAGAAACAGATACTGTAATTGTTCCACCTCCAGCTCCTATTGTTGAGCCGGTACCAGTTTCAGCCCCAGCGTCAGAACCAACATCGTTGTTGTTGTATATAAAAAATCAGATGATGTCACTTCTCGCAACGAGAGTGTTTGCCGAAGAGGTCGCAACAAGTTCTGAAGTGTTCGGAACAAGTACACCAAGTATAGTACCTACATCGAAGTCTATTAGTGACATACTTACAGAATCCACAACATCAGTTTCTACTACAACGCTCCTTGAAGGAACATCTACACCTGGTATCTCAGATGCAAGTTCTACGGAGATTGTAAGTGCTACATCAACTCCCCAAGATATATATCTCGATAACTTCCTTGAAGTTCTCTATACCTTTGACGGAGTTACCTGGATAAGTCTTGGTGACCTTAATGAAATATCGATGAAGTACAGAACATTTGAAATTCCTGTTGCGACAACGACATCATGGAGTGATATGGGTCAGTTGCAGATAAAGATTCAAGCGAAGAGACACCTCGATGAGACACCAACGGTATACCTCGACGGTATCAAGGTTGAAGTCCTGTATGAGACCTCTGTCGCACATACGCATCCTGACTTTGCACGAGATACCATTCTTAAAGATGAGATTCTTGATGGTGTGAGAGTGGTGACCATTATTAATAACGACACTTTACAGCAAGAGGTGTGGTATATGAATCTCGACGTATTCAATAGTATAGGAACTACTACAGAAGTTTTGGTAGTGTCAACGACATCACTGACAGATGCGTTGAGTACAAGTACCCAAGACCTTATTGTTGGTAGTTCGTCACAAGAAGGAAAAATAGACACACATTCAAGCTCAACGGTGATTGTTGGGACATCAACGAACGCTACATCGACTGCCCTTGATCTCCTTAAACGTTCATGGAAGAAGTACGAAGGTAAGGATATGACACTTGCAACGCAAGCTATCGTTGAAGAAATAAAAAAGCAAGAAGTGGAAGAAATTATAAAAAAGATTGAGGAGACTAACGCACTGCCTGACTTTGCATCAGATACAATAAAGAGAATGAAAGGAACCTCTGTCAGAGAAGTTATTGTTCAAATTCAAAAAATAGTTAACGGTGTAATACATAACGAGCTTTGGTTATACGACACAGAGACGGGGACACAGGAAAAGATCGGGTCAACAGCATCAACAACCATAGCAGAAGATTCTCCGCTTGGAATAAAAGATGGATATGTTTTTTGGTTATCAGATAACAAGAGTAGTGCATATGCATATCGTCCGCAGGATAAGATGCTTCTTGAGCAACCGGTTAAAACATTTGACCCAGCTTATGGTGAACGTGCTGAACTTCAGTTTGAAGGTGTGCCATGGAAAGTGATTGTTAGCAATGAAGGATTTACATTTTATTCTGATGCAACTGGGGAAGTTTTTTCTGATGAAGATTCTCGCATAGTCGGAGTACTGCGTAGCAAGATGGGGCTTGATGCTGTTCTAGATAAGGAGCAGTTAAGTAACTTAAATCTTCCAGTTGAACCAGATACGCCAGTAGCAGAACAATAATTGATATAGTATGAAGCATCTTTTTCCACAAAAAAAAACACCACAGAGTACTATTATTCTTTGGGTTCAAAAAAATAGTACACGAGTATTACTTTTTGTGACCGTGCTTGTGCTTGTTGTTACCTACGGATACTATATTCCATTGATTCGACAAACATCAGTACCTACTATCAGTAAAGAATATCCATTACTTAATCCTGCACTTGGAATACTTGGTAAAGAAAATATGATTGTTGATTTCCAAAAATTACGAGACTCGCTTACCTCTACCTATGAAAAGCGTGATGATTATCTTGTATCAATTTACTTCGAATTCCTTCCAACAGGTGCCAATATTTCTATTAATAAAGATGAAAAAATTTGGCCTGCAAGTTTGATCAAGATTCCTGTTGCCATGGCAGCTCTAAAGAAGGTAGAGAATGGAAAATGGAAGTTAGATAATGAGCTTGTGATTATGGATGAGGATAAGGATGATGCATACGGAGAGTTATATAAGGAGCAGACAGGAACGACACATACGGTAGAAGAATTTTTAAAGGAGTCTCTTATTAATTCTGACAACACAGCGCACTTTGTGCTACTTCGAAATATTGATAACAAGGAACTTGAGGATGTCTACGTTCACTTAGGTCTCGACGATGTTATTGACGCACTCAAGAAGTCTCCAAAAAAAGATGCAGAAGATGACAACCGTATCACGGCTAAGCGGTACACCATCTTCTTTAGGTCACTCTATAATGCAACATTTCTTTCACCACTCTACTCACAAATGTTTCTCGGTATTTTAGGTCATGCCCCAAAAGAACTTCTCAGTAAAGGTTTGCCAGAGAATATTCAGTTTGTCCATAAGACTGGAGTTCGAGTTGATGAAGCTGTACGAGCCGACTCTGGTATTGTCTATGTCCCTGGAAGGCCATACTTGATAACGGTGATGGTCCAACAGAAAGATAAGAAGGTAATTAATGAGGAGAAAGTAAATGCAATTTTTGAAGATATTTCAAAACAAATTTATACGTATGTTTCGAACCCTCATTAAACAATTTTCAATAGTTGTTCTAATGATGACACTTTTCGTGTCATCGACTTCACCTGAGGCATACTATTATTTGTTTCAATCACTGTATAAAATAAGTAAAGGTGGTGATGTTGTTGATAAGTTATACCTAGTGCGTCAGAATAAAAATGTTGTTGATAATTTCAGTGGAAGTGTTGAGCGAGCAGCCGCTGCAATCAATCCAGCAGAGCGAGAGTATATGGTAGATATAGGACCGATTAATGCATCGACAACGGCTAATTATGTGTACACTTCCTTCTTTAATCCAGCAGGGTCAGGAAGAACTATCGCTATTAAGCATATCGCTATACGGTCAAATACAGCATCATCAACTGCATCTAACTACGTTAATTTAACGGTGCGTCGTATCACTGCGGCATCTGTCGGAACGCAAATTACAGTTACCAATATTCCTAAAAAAAATACAGCTACGACAGACTCAATTGCAGAAGTGAGATATAACGGTCCAACAGTAACACTCGCAGGGACTGTAGACTCAAGAATGTTGGGCCAGCCACTGTCTGGTGCTGTAGGGACACGGAACAGTAAACGAGATGTTACCTTTGGTGCAAATGATGAAAAAATAATCCTTCAACAAGGGGAAGGAATCGCTGTATATCAAGAGGCTGGAGGGTTACTTGCAACAAAAGCTCGAGTCTTAGTCGAGTGGGATGAGTCGGGGAATGCCCCTGCTCCAGCAGGAGAGTTCATCTTTACTTTTCCTCGAGTAGAAGTCGCAGCGACTGCTGGGTATGTTTATAACTCATTCTTTAATCCTGTAGCGTCAGGGAAGACGGCTATTGTGAAGCGTATACTATATGGAACAGAGACATGTGATGCGGCAGCTGTATATACTAACAAAATATCAATTAAGAGAACAACCGCAGCATCAGCAGGGACTGCTATTACTTCTGCCAACATCCCCAAGAAATATACTGGGTCGTCAGATAGCGTTATGGATTTTCGCCATACGAATGTCACGGTGACAACAGTAGGTGGTGCAGATGCTCGTATTGCTTCCGTCACACCATGTGCTGTTGCGGGAGAGTATACTGGATGGCAAGAAATTGACTTTGATGGTGCGGATGAGAAACTTATCCTTCAACAAGGTGAGGGAATAGCCCTGCTCTCAGAAACAGCAGGAAATGCGAATCATCTCACTCGAATGATTGTCGAATGGCAAGAGGTCTCTACAGGGGATACGCCAGCTTCACAAGGTGAGTATATATGGGCGTCCCCTGCTATTCAGGTTGCTGCTGTGGCTGCGACAACACACTATACGTTCTTTAACCCTGTTGGGTCAGGGAAGACAGCGATCATTAAGCGACTCTCTATTCGAGTTAATGCGACATCAACAGGCGCATATACATCATATTCCTTTAAGCGATTAACAGCTGCGTCTGCTGGGACACTTTTTACTGCAACTGATTTACCCAAGAAGCATACTGGGTCTGCGACGAGCGTGATGGAAATGCGATGGTGTGGAGCTGGTTGCGCGACAGCTATAACAACAACGTATACCGGAGTAACTGAGTCACGACTGTTTTCGGTGACAGGTCCTGGTGCTGCTTCGCAGTTAATAGGACAGAGGGATATTATTTTTGGTCCTAATGAGGATATTATTTTGCAGCCAGGAGAAGGTATTGGTTTTTATAATGAATTATTGACATCAAGTGTTAACCAGCCGGTAAAGATTTCCTTAGAATGGCAAGAAACAGCCTCAACACCGACAGCGCAGAATCAATATCTGGTAGATATTGGCCCAATTAATGGAAGTACTGCAACTTCCTTTAATTATGCAACTTTTTTCAATCCTGCAGCGTCTGGGAAAAGTGCGGTGATTAAACGTGTTAGTATACGAGTCGATACTGTTGCGGCGGCAGTTTATATCCCTATGCAATTAAGGCGTATTGTTGCGGCATCTGCTGGAACCCAGATTGCAACAACAAGTATCCCGAGGAAGCATACGGGGACAGCGACAAGTTCTATGGAAATACGTATTAACGGTGTAACGACGACATTTACTGGAACTGCAGATTCTAAGTTGATGGCTGTTCAAACTCCAGGTGCTGTTGCAAGTAATATTGCTGGAAACACTGGGTATAAGGAAATTATTTTTAGTCCAAATGAACAGATTGTTCTTAAGGCTGGAGAGGGTATTGGCCTGTACCATGATACGTCCGCTGGAGATACTTCCCTCCGTGTGCGTCTGCTCATTGAATGGGAAGAGGTTGCTTCTGCAAGTACTCCGACAACGCTCAATGAGTATCTCATGACAACCGGTCCTATTGCACAAGCTGCTGCAGCTAACTATGTCTATACAACATTTTTTAATCCAGCCGGATCAGCAAAGAATTACCTATTGAAACGTATTGGAATGCAGGTTAACAGAAGTGGAACTGCAGTGAACCCCGCGTATACTCCAGTATCAGTGCGAAGAATTACTGCAGCGTCTGCGGGAACATTAATTGCTTCTACTAGTGTTGCGGTTAAACATTCAAGCACTGCAATAACGACATCAGAAGTACGCACAACAAACGTCACCGCAACATTTTCAGGAGTTACTGATTCGCGATTACTCGGAGTGACTACACCTGGAGTAGTTAATCAGCCATTTGGAGATTTTGAGAGTAGTATTACTCTTGGTGATGAATTTATTTTATTACCAGGTGAAGGTGTCGCTCTTTATCAGGAACAGGCAACAGGTGATCTGCTTGTGCGATACCGATTTGGTTTTGAATGGGAAGAGCGTAGTAATGCTGCAGCACCACAGACTATTAGTTTTAGTATTTCGACGTCAACACTTTATTTTGGAACTGTTTCTCCAGCTCAGACGAGGTATGCATCGAGTACGAATCCATCAGGAAGTAGTTCGGAGGTTGAGGCTCACACACTTACTATTAATACAAACGCTGCAAATGGGTATACTATTACTGCACAAGGTGGAACTCTTAATTCAGGGAGTTCTTTTATTCAGGCGATAGGGAATACAAGTACCACATCACTTGTTGGAACTGAACAGTTTGGCATACGATTTACTGCGTCAGGAGGATCTGGCACAACAACTTCACCATATGATACAACCGGCTTTGCATATGCAGCAACAGCAACAACATCATCTCAAGTGGCAGGAGCATCGATAGGTGATGGTGCTACAACAACATATTCCGTGCGATATATTGCAAATATTGCACCAGACACACTTCCTTCCACGTATACTGCAAATATTATTTATGTTGCGACGGCAAATTTTTAGATAGTTGTAATACAATATATATAGTTCCTATCCATACGAAATGAGTGTTTAGTGTGGTATTCTTAGACAGTACATTATGAATAATTTTTCCAAACTATTCAAAAATAAAATTTCTTCTGTTTTTGAATTAATTGGATTTTTTACTGTTTTATTTATTGTCATTTTCGGCGCATCCTCTTCAAAAATTGAGCACGTCTTCGCAGCAGCCCTCACAACACTCTCAGACACCCAGTCATCCGTAAAGGTAAGTGCACTCTCTGACCACACATTCCAGTTCGTAACACCATCTGGTGTTCTAGCAACTCAGAACATCTCGATTACATTTCCAGCTGGCTGGACAATTGGAGCGTTAGCTACAACCAGTATCGACTTTGCAACAAGTACGTCAGCTACTTGTTCAGGTTTTACTGATGCACTTATCTCTAACACCGCATCTGGTCTTACGTGGGGTGTTGCAACGACAACATCTGCAATTACCTTCACGTCAGGTACTGCTGTTATCCCTGCTAACCGTTGTATTCAGATTAGAATTGGTTCTAATGCTACATTTCAAGGAACAGGGACAACAACTATCACTAACCCTGCATCTGCGACAAGTTCTGTGATTGTGATAGGGGGGACACTCGGTGATAACGGTATAATTACTGCAAATATCGTGACTGATGATACTGTTGCTATGACAGCAACAGTCGCCCAGACACTCTCCTTTGCTATCTCTACTACAACACTCTATTTTGGCGCCTTTGCAGTAGGTTCTTCAAAGTTTGCATCGTCTACTGGAACTTCAGGAGATATAGCAGAAAATATCGCTCATACACTTGCTGTCTCAACAAATGCTCCTTCTGGCTATACCATCACTGTTCGTGGTCAGACAATGACATCACAACAAAATCCGCTTAACACTCTCACTGCAATGGGGGCCTCTTTTGCCTCATCCACCCCAGGAACTGAGTCATTTGGCCTTAGAGCAACAGTATCTGGAGGAACAGGTGGTGCTGTGTCGACACCGTACTCTGCCCCAACCTCATATGGGTACAGTGCTACTGCAACAACATCTGCCGTCTTAGCAACAGGAACTGGATCAACCAATACAACAACCTATTCACTAAGATATGCTGCTAATATATCAACAGTAACTGAGGCTGGAACCTACGCTGCAAATATTGTCTATGTTTCGACGGCGAATTTTTAGCCTCTCCTTTGTGTGGTTTTCCTCTCCAACTTGTTGTAAAAAGTTTTTGTACTTAGAATCCAGAATCTAATGCAATATTACTAAGTACGTATTAGCATTAGAATTATGTCTACAAAAAATCATTTTTTACTCACTTTTAAGAACCG
>JAYTBQ010000034.1:0-13117 GCA_043736905.1 Minisyncoccota bacterium
TATTCTGTCTCTATGCTTTTGTTTAAGGTGTGTAAAAGATGCTCTTTTTTGCATTGGATTTCATACTAATACAATTGCAATTCAAAAGAGAATTTTCAGTTGTCTACCTCTCAATGACACCCAAACAAAACCTCGTTCTAGCAGAAAAAGACACCCAAAGGTGCCTTTCTCCTGTAAGTACGTCAGTATGTTGGTTATGACACTCGACATGAACGACGACTACATCAAAGATGTTAAACAATTACAAACAATAGTGCAAGCAACGGGTGGAATGAAGTTTACAGTGAGTGATTCTAAAGAAAAGAAGTATGAATGGATTGGAAAGACATTAAGGAGGTTTAGATACGTACAACTTTGTAAGAAAGATAAAGGTATTGTTAAAACCTGCCTCATGTTTGTAACTGGATATTCTGATAGCCAGGTAGATAGATTCATACGTGAGAAGAAAGAGTTTGGAACCCTTAAAGCTAAAGAGAGAGCACAATATACCTTCCCTCGTTTCTATGAAGCAGGAGATATTGCACTTCTTGCAGAAGTAGCTAATGGTTACCATCACCAGAATGGTCATGCACTTAAGAAAGTGTGTGAGGAAATGTATCACGTATACGGTGACACAAAGTTCGAACGATTGAAACATATATCAGTACCACATATCTACAATCTCAAGAAGACAAACATCTATCAGAGCAAGGTGCTTCACTACACAAAGACGCAAGCAGTGAGTACAAACATCGGTGAACGTAAGAAACCTAACCCTTACGGGAAACCAGGCTATCTAAGGGTAGATTCAGTACATCAAGGAGATCTAGACAAAGAAAAAGGTGTATACCATATCAACTTCGTTGATGAAGTAACACAGATGCAGTATGTAGGATGTGTTGAGAAAATATCTGAGTTCTACTTACAACCATTACTAGAGGAAATACTTAAACTCTTCCCATATGTAGTTATTAATTTCCATTCAGACAATGGGAGTGAATATATTAACAAGACGGTGTCTTTTCTTCTTAACAAGTTACACATTACTCAAACTAAATCTCGCTCTCGAAAGACCAATGACAACGCTCTTGTAGAAGGTAAGAATGGTGCAGTGGTAAGGAAGTATATGGGGTATATACATATACCAAAGAAGTATGCAGAATCTATCAATACATTCTATCGTGATTACATGGATGACTTTCTTAACTATCATAGGTTCTGTGCCTTCGCTACTGACCATGTTAACAGCAAAGGGAAGATTAAGAAGAAGTATGAAATCTATATGACTCCAGTACAGAAGTTCCTTTCACTCCCTGATTGTGAGCAATATCTAAAAGAAGGAGTTACTCTAGACTCTATCCTGCTTACACAAAAGAAGTTTACACACCTGGATTCTGCAAAAAGGATGCGTGAAGCTAAACACAAATTATTCGCTAATTTCAAGAATTGATATACTCTGGTTTGGTTGTCATTTAGGGATTAGAAAATACTGTAATTAGTGGGTATAGTCTGATATAGTAGGTGTGAGATCTGTAAGTCTTTGTTTCTAGGATAAAAGATTAACGATGTTAGATAAGAAAAAATACGCGATGCCATCGGCATTGCATATTTTTTCTAGCCCACTTTTCTTATCGCGCAAGCGCTTCCTCAATTGCTGCCTTGATGTACTCATAAGGACGTGCACCTCCTATGAATGAAACAACTTCGTATCCTTTTCGTGTTGACACGAGAATAAATGTTGCCGGAGTCCCTTCTACACCAGCTGCAATACCTTCTTGTGTTGATGCAGTTACTACATCACCAGATTCTTCACTTGCTAGACATGCTTTGAATTTTACTTTATCAACACCTAGGTTTGCTGCAAGGTCCTCTTTTCCGCCTTGAGGAAGAACCATGTTTTGTTTGTTTATTTTGTATGTGAAGATGTCATTAATATACGCCGCACGCTTTTCTGCTCCCATGATTTTACCAACACAGTGGATTGCTTGCGCTTCTCCAAATGCGTTAGGGTGAATCTGTGTTAATGGAAAGTATCTGTATACAAAACCAACCTTACTTGCATATTCTTCCTTAAGTTTCTTTATTGTTGGGTGTAATTGTGCACAGTATGGGCATTCAGTGTCTGAGTATTCAACAGCGAGGACCTTACTCTCAGCGTTACCGGTTACAAGATCACTTGCGTCAATAGCTTTCCCTTTAAATATTGTTGCTGGAGTTGCTGATGTTCCGGACAGTAGTGCACCGTAGGTTACGTGGGATATCCCAATAATTACAGCAGCAAGAATAATTGCAACTGGTGTTGTAAGTCGCACGTTACTGTAGGTTCTGTGAATAAGTCTAAATAGGTGTTTAATTGTTTGCATATCGTTTATACTATAATGCACTAATCATAACATGAATCAAAAAAACTCCTCCATTTTCTCAAAGCGACTATTTCGGCATATTATTTTCTCTTCGTTGCTTGAGTTTGGGCCCGTTATTTTATTTCTTGCATCTTTTTCTATTGAGGGAGTCAACATTTATGAGTCAACAATGTTTCTCATGATTGCAACGATTGTTTCAACAGTTGTTACCTATGGTTTGCAGAAGCGTATCCCATACTTAGCTCTCTATGTTGCTATTATTACGCTTATTTTCGGATACATGACATTACATTCTCATAATATAAAGTTTATCCAGATGCGCGATACATTGTATGATGTTACGTGTGCGATTACGCTATCAATCGGCCTCTTTATGAATGTTTCATTTCTGAAACTTGCCTTTGGGGAAGTCGTTCCAATGACAAACCGTGCATGGGATAAGCTTACCCATCTTTGGATTGGTTATTTTATCATTATAGCTACCAGTAATGAGATTATGAGACGACTCTTTACTGTTGAAGACTGGTTCTTCTTTAAAGCGTGTATTGTTATTGCAACAACTTTCTTTGGACTTTTTTCTTTGTACATGTCCTACGAACCAAAAGATAATCATGGAAAGCATGGCGATAAAAAATAGAATCTCAAGAAAAGTCATTCCTAAAATCAATTATTATGGAAAACCAAACAAGCAACGCAATTAAAGAAGACACTGGAAACCCTCATCCTTTAGCTTTGCAATATTTTATTTCACACACATGGTGTATTGTCGTTACGATTTTTTCATTCACTGTGGGTATATTTCTCACTATCGTGACGCCAATTCCTTTTTTCTTATTAGTCCCAGTAATTAGTCTTGCCCTTACATTTTCAAAAATATTTACTATTTTGAATAGTGAGTTCATGGAACGGTTTGCAAAAAAGCATGATTACAGCTATATATATGACGGTGACATGTCAACAGTTCACGGAACAATCTTTTCTGTTGGTCAAAGTCAGTTAATTACTAACGTGATAAGTAAGCTAGATGACAAGTATGTAAGTAGGATTTTTAATTATCAGTACACCGTAGGTTCAGGTAATAGTGCTTCAACATATAAGTATATTGTTTTTGAGGCAACTTTTGATGGCCTTTTACCACATCTGGTAGCCAATGAACTTCCTTATGAACATATTAATCAACCAAGTAAGTATTTTAATAGCCCTGTAAAAATAAATTTTCAAGAAGTAGCTCCCCTCAATATTTTTTTTATGTATGCTGAACAGGATTATGAGACGGAGGTATATCAGATTTTTACACCCGAAGTTATTCAAAAGACAATGCAATGGTTTTCTTCTGAGGGAGAGTTCTCAAAGTTTGAGTTTATTGATAAAAAAATATATTTCTTTGTAGAAAAGGAAATAGACACACTTGAGCAGTTCAATACTTTACTTCTTTCTCTAAGGCAACTTATCGATATATTTTTACCAGGAATCAAGAGTGTTGATGGTGGCGTACGGGCCATGAATGAGGTATATGATAGTGTGTGGTCTAAGGAAAGCAAAAATGATAATTCTTCTTGACGGCTCAAAGGGGGCAGGTAAAAGCACGACAGCAAAACTACTCTGTAGTGTATTAAATAATTCAGTATTACTAAGTCTCGATACCGAGAGATCTCTGCTTGTTAACCAAGAAGGAAGAACAATACAAGAAAGAAATAAAGAAGCATTTGAAGTTTTACTAAAAAAGTGTGCTTCTTTAGTAGATGAGAATAAAAACATCATAATAGATTGTGGTTTGATTGCAGAACGGGTCCCTCAAGTAGAAGATGTGGCAAATACGAATCATATTCCAATTTATAAGTTTTTGCTACAGGCACCTTATGATGTTCAGTTGGGAAGAGTCAGAGAAAGGGACACATTAAAAGGCAAGAAAACAGATGAAGATAGATTTGAGAAAGTTCACAGAAGTCTTCATGGTAAATCATTTGAAGATTTTATTATTATTGATACTGATAAAAATAGCCCAAGAGAGGTGACTGAGATTATCTTAAAGAATATAGAGTAAACAAGTGTAAGGTAAATTATTTCTATTCACCTGAATCCTTGTCATAGTATTAGCAGACAAAGAAGACGACCTCAATTTTTTATGGTAGAATGTTTCACATTATGCGTGAAATACAAGTAGCACCAGCAAGTGTCCCTACAGAGGTAAAAATAGTGACCGAGAATGTTGCCGCACACAAACCAGAGTCACAGAGTTTTTTTCATGTTGAAGAGCCTATTCCTACAATTGCCGCTCCTGTGCTTGGAGAAGTTGGTCCTTTTGCGATTGCAACATCATCTGTGACGGTCCTCTTAATTACAATTCTTATTATCGGCCTGTGTGTTGCCGCTTCACGAGCGAGACTTATCCCAGGTAAGGTTCAACATCTTATGGAAATACTCTATGAGATGATAGCTGGCTTCATCACCTCTATCATTGGTGCGAAGGAAAAGGCAACCGTGATTATCCCATATGTCGGATCACTTATGGTGTACCTTCTCGTTGCCAACCTTCTTCCGATGATGCCAGGGATATCTGGATTTTCAATCATTATTAATGGAGAGCATGTGCCACTATTCCGTGGTGCAACGACGGACTTCAACACAACCTTTGGTCTCGCCCTTGCGGTAATTGTTACCATGCAAGTTGTTGGCATGAAACAACAGGGGGTACTTGGATATCTTTCACACTTCATACAGATTAAGCAGGTTGTGAAAGGTTTCAGAAAAAGTTTTGGTGATGGGTTGGTATCCATCATTGGATTTTTCGTTGGTCTTATCGAAATCATTTCTGAACTCGCTAAGATGCTCTCGCTCTCTCTTCGACTCTTTGGTAACCTTTTTGCTCATGAAGTGCTTACCGTTATCTTACTTGGTGCTTTTGCTTTCGGTGTTCCTGCTATCTGGATGGGGATGGGGTTCTTGGTTGGGGTTGTGCAATCAATCGTGTTCGTAGCGCTTGTTACGGTGTACTATTCGCTTGTTCTGAAGAAAGACGGAGAAAAGCATTAAAAATCAAGCCTTTTATGGTGCTTGACAAATATTTACTTTGGTATATACTATATGTAACATTTTGTTCATTTTCATCAAGCCTGTGCTTGAGAAAGGGGGAACCGCAAATGCGGAAAATCATCCGACCGGACCAAAGCCTCGCGGCAACGCGTGGCTTTTTTTGCGTCAACATCACACACTGGTCCATAAGAATTTTTTCTGCTATACTACAGACCAAAGCCTGTCAGGCTCATTTTTATTGAAATCTATTACGTGTTAGCATTTTTTCATTGTATGAATTCGCTAATTACTAATAACCACTAACTAATAACTTATATTTTTATGACACCAGAAGCTGCAATCTATATCGCAAAAGGAATGTGTATTCTTGCCATGGTAGGAACTGCTATCGGACAAGGATACCTCGTAGGTAAGACAATGGAAGCAATCGGACGCAATCCAGACGTAGAAGGATCACTCTTTTCTAAGATGATTATTGGAGTTGCTATGACAGAAACAACTGCCATTTTCGCACTTGTTGCATTCTTCCTCATAAAATAGCTTTTAGCCGTTAGTGTATAGCCTTTAGTTTTGTATCATTACTAAAAGCTAAAGGCTGATAGCTAATTGCTTGCTTATATATTTATGCAAGAAATATTAAACATATTAGGTTCTGTTGGCTTTAATTGGCATGTTGCACTTGCTAATTTCTTCAACTTTCTTATCATTCTTTTTCTTCTCAATAAATTTTTCTTCAAAAAAATTGGAAAGACAATCAATGATCGTCATGCTGTTATCGAACACGGCCTTAATCAGGCTCGTGATGCACAGAAGGCACTTGCTCATGCTGAGGATGAGAAAGGAATTATCATTTCTGCTGCACGCAAGGAGAGGGACACAATTGTTGGTAATGCAGAGATGCTTGCAAAGGATCTTGCTGCTTCTGTTGCAAAAGATGCTCAAGATGAGATAGATGCTCGTCTCCTTAAGCTTAAAGAGGAAGAGTCTTCCATCAAAGAGTCTGTTGAGAAAGCGTTCAGAGAGAAGGCTCCCTTCCTTGTTGCACAATTATATGCGAAGACACTGATGAAGGAAATGACGGAAGGGGATAATAATGCGCTTATTGCGAGAATGAAGGCATAAATATTTACTATGTCACTTTCTCGTTCACTTGCAGGGCAGATTATTAAGGATGAATCTTCACTTCCAAAAATAATTGAGCTTCTTACAAAGTACAAGATGCTCTCACTGCTTCCTTCTGTGAAGCAAGCATACATACAAATGTCTGCAGTTTCTAACAGTAATGATGTGATAATGATAGAATCACCTTTTGCTATAACAGATGATTCCGTAAAAAGAATTAAAAGAATTGTCGGGAATGATATGGCAGAGCATCGAGTTACCATTAACAAAGATTTACTTGCTGGGTTCCGTGCCCGCTTTAAAGGGGTATTATATGACGGAAGCGCGGAGAGAATTATAAAGCAGTTTGTGAATAGTCAGCAATAAGTATCACATTACCAATATCACAATTATCAATAAACCAGTATCACTATGTCAGTAGAAAAAATAATTAAAGAACTTGAACAAAAAATAGCAGCAACATCAACCGATATTGCTGTAGAAGAGGTAGGTACTGTTGTTTCTGTGAGTGATGGTATTGCACGAGTATCTGGAATTCTCTCATGCGCAAGTATGGAGGAAGTTACCTTTGCTTCTGGTGCGAAAGGTCTTGCTCTTAACCTCGAATCTGACATAGTTGGTGTGGTTATTGTTTCTGGTGCTGATATGGTTCGCGAAGGTGAAGAGGTGATACGGACAAAACGTGTGCTCTCTATTCCAGTTGGTGAGGAATTGCTTGGTCGTGTCGTTGACCCACTCATGAACCCAGTTGACGGTAAGTCACTTCCAGTAATGAAGCATCGTGAACTTGTAGAGAAGATTGCGCCGGGTGTTATGGATCGTGAGCCGGTGAATCAGGCGCTTCAGACAGGTATTAAGGCAATCGACGCAATGATTCCAGTAGGACGTGGCCAGCGTGAACTTATCATCGGAGATCGTCAGACTGGTAAGACTACTATCGCTTTAGATACCATCATTAACCAAAAAGGAAATGGTGTTATCTGTGTCTACGTTGCGATTGCTCAAAAGGAATCAAAGGTTGCTCAGCTTGTTGAGAAGTTGCGTGAAGCAGGAGCAATGGAGTACACCGTTGTTGTTTTAGCTGGTGCATCTCATTCAGCTGCACTCTCATACCTCGCGCCATATGCAGGAACTGCCGTTGCGGAATATTTTATGAATAAGCAAAAGGATGTTCTTGTTGTGTATGATGACCTTTCTAAGCATGCTGTTGCATACCGTGAAATGTCACTTCTTCTTAAGCGTCCACCTGGACGAGAAGCGTACCCTGGAGATGTGTTCTATTTACACTCTCGTTTACTAGAGCGAGCATGTCGTCGTAATCAGGGGGCTGGAGGTGGATCAATCACTGCTCTTCCAATCATCGAGACACAAGCCGGAGACGTGTCAGGATACATTCCAACAAACGTTATTTCTATTACGGACGGACAGATTTTCCTTGACGCTAACCTCTTCTACAAAGGTATGCGACCTGCGATTGATGTTGGTCTTTCTGTGTCACGTGTAGGATCATCAGCACAGACAAAAGCGATGAAGAAAAATGCCGGCAAGATGAAGCTTGCTATGGCACAATATCGCGAACTTGAATCGTTTGCACAATTCGATTCTGATCTTGATGTTGATACCAAGCGAACCATTGAACGAGGAAAGAGAACTCAAGAAATGCTTAAGCAAACAAACGGTTCTCCTCTATCTGTTGGACTTCAGGTTGCATCTATTTATGCTGTGAACAATGGATATGTCGACCATGTTCATGTAGTGGATGTCGTTGCGTGGGAGAAGGGGATGCATGCAAATATGAATACCCTTCATAAAGATTTATTGGTGTCACTTAACAAAGATTGGTCAGATGAGCTTGAAGCGAAGCTTAAGGAGGCACTTGCTTCATACACAGAATCTCATAAGCATGGAGCATAGGTAATTGGTCTGCGTAGTCTGCATAAGTCTGCGCTGTCTACTAAAAAAGATGCAAACAAAAGTAATCAAAGAAAAAATAAAGAGTGTCGGTAACATCAAAAAAATCACTAAGACGATGGAGATGGTTTCTGCTGCGAAGATGAAGAAGGCAATTGATAGCGCTCTTTTGCTTCGACCTTTTCATACTGAAGCGCAGCACCTTCTTCACGATATTTCTCTTGATACCTTGATTACCCACCCACTACTTACCTCAAACGGTGTTGCTGGGGATGTCGTAATTCTTGTTGCGTCAAATAAAGGATTGTGTGGAAGTTACAATGTAAACATCTACAGAAAATTAATTGAGAGTTATGATGAACATGCACGGAAGAATCTTAAGGTGATTGCATTTGGTAAATATAGTGAAAAGGTGGCAAAGAAGCTTCACCTAGAGACACTTGCTTCATTTAATGGCTCTCTTATCACAGGAGATGATGCACATGCAACTGCTACGCTTATTGTCGATTGGTATAGAAACAAAACAATTGGAACAGTAAAAATTCTCTTCACACACTTTACCTCCGGTAGTTCGTTCACACCAACAGTGGTACAACTCCTCCCTTTTACTTCAGACGGAGAACCTAATACTCACGGTGAGCCTCGTTATGCATATGAGCCAGACCAAGATACTGTGTTATCAAGCATTATTCCGATGATGCTTCATAATATTATTTATGGTGCTATTCTTGAAGGATCTGCATCAGAACATTCAGCACGTATGTTTGCAATGAAAAGTGCAACCGATAATGCAAAAGAGATTCAGGATGATCTCAAGCTGTACTATAACCGTGCCCGTCAAGATTCTGTAACACAAGAGATTGCTGAGATTACTTCTGGTGCAATGGCACTATCTGCATAATTATTCACTATGAAAAAAATTCCTGACAATGCAAAGAAAGTTTTTGAAGGATTAATTTTTGATGTGTACCATTGGGATCAAGAGATGTTTGATGGATCTATTTCAACCTTCGAAGCTTTTAAGAGGAGAGACTCTGTGACTATTGTCGCAACCTTTGAAGGGAAGATTATCCTCAATGAAGAGGAACAGCCAGGTAAGTCTCCCTTTGTGACTCTTCCTGGTGGTGTGTGTGAGCGTGATGAATCTCCTCTTGAAAATGCAAAAAGGGAACTTTTGGAAGAAACAGGACTTCATTCTGATGAGTGGTCTGTATGGTTTGTTTCAGATCCATGGCAAGCCGCTAAAGTTGAATGGAATAATTATTTTTATATTGCAAAAAATTGTGTCAAAATTGCGGAACAACAACTAGACCCAGGGGAGAAAATAGTCGTACAACATATTACATTTGAAGAATTTCTTGAATTAAGACATAATCCTAAAGCAAGAAATAAGGATCTTATCCCTATACTAGAAAAAGCAGTCAACTCAGAAGTTGAAAAACAAACATTAAAAGAGTTGCTCGGAATCACAACATAACTCGAGTACGTATTACAAGAATTCACTAACACCTATTACCTAAAACCTATTACCTAAATTTATGAACAAAGGAACAATCACACAAATCGTAGGACCAGTTGTCGACATTACATTTACTTCTGGTGTACCAGCACTTAAGAATGCGCTTACGCTCATGAATCCTAACGGAACCAAACTTACACTTGAAGTTGCTCAGCACTTGGGCTTCAATGATGTTCGAGCTGTTGCAATGTCATCAACTGATGGCCTCACTCGTGGCATCGAAGTGACTGATACCGGTGCTGCGATTCAAGTTCCTGTTGGACAAGAAGTTCTTGGAAGAATGTTTGATGTGACAGGGGTGCCGATTGATCAAAAGGGTGATGTGAAGACGAAGAAGACATATCCGATTCACCGTGCAGCACCAACCTTTGATGAGCAGTCAACAAAAGCCGAAGTGCTTGAGACAGGAATCAAAGTGATTGACCTCATCTGCCCATTCCTTAAGGGTGGAAAAGTTGGACTCTTCGGTGGAGCTGGTGTTGGTAAGACTGTGGTGATTCAAGAGCTTATTCGTAACATTGCGTCTGAGCATGGAGGATATTCTATCTTTGCTGGTGTTGGTGAACGTTCTCGTGAAGGAAATGACCTCTACCGAGAAATGGAAGAATCAGGCGTGCTTGATAAGACAGTGCTTGTGTTCGGTCAGATGAATGAGCCACCAGGGGCACGAGCTCGTGTCGCCCTCTCAGCACTTTCAATGGCAGAATATTTCCGTGACGAAGAAAAGAAGGATCTTCTTCTTTTCGTGGATAACATTTTCCGATTTACCCAAGCTGGGTCTGAACTCTCAGCGCTTCTTGGTCGTATGCCGTCTGCTGTTGGATATCAGCCAACACTTGCAACAGAAATGGGGCAACTTCAGGAACGTGTGACATCAACCAAGAATGGTTCTATTACTTCAGTTCAGGCTGTGTACGTGCCAGCTGACGACCTTACTGACCCAGCACCTGCAACAACATTCTCTCACCTTGACTCAACAGCGGTGCTCTCACGACCACTTTCTGAACTTGGTATTTATCCAGCGGTTGACCCACTTGACTCAACATCAACAATTCTACAGGCTGACATCGTTGGACAGGAACACTATGATGTTGCACGTGGTGTACAGAAGGTACTACAACGTTACAAGGATCTTCAGGATATTATTGCCATTCTTGGAATGGATGAACTTTCTGATGAAGACAAGAAGACCGTTGCTCGTGCTCGTCGTATACAGAAATTCCTTTCACAGCCATTCTTCGTGGCGGAACAATTTACTGGAGCAAAGGGTGTGTACGTAAAACGTGAGGATACTGTTCGAAGTTTCAAAGAAATTCTTGAAGGTAAGCATGATAATGTTCCAGAATCTGCTTTTTATATGCAGGGAAGTATTGATGATGTTATGGCTAAACTTAACAAGTAGTCTACAGTAGACTGTAATCAATTCTTATGTTGAAATTAAAAGTAGTTACTCCCGATAAAATTATCACCGATGAAGTGGTGGATAGTGTTAGTCTTCCGACAACAAGCGGAGTTATTACTGTACTTAATAAACATATTCCACTTGTTTCTACTATTAGGTCAGGTGAAATGGTTATCAAAAAAGCAGGCTCAGGAGTTGGGTATGCAGTCTACAAAGGACTTGTTAATGTACGACCTCATCATAAAGGAATAACAGAGGTGGTTGTATTGCTCGAGCGAGGGGAGATGGTGGATGAGCTTGATCATGACCGAGCGCAAGAAGCACTTAAGCGTGCAGAAGAAATAAGGAACGAGAAAGTTGACGATGAAGATTTCAGTCTCTTTGAAGGTCTTGTTGAGAAGGAGCTTAACCGTGTGAAGATTGCGAAGAAATACAGGAGACATCATCCATAGGCTTTTAGCAGTTAGCTGTTAGCTACAATACAAATTACAACCGTTAGCTCTTAGCAATTAGTTAATAGCTGAAATACAAAAAAATACCCTTTGGGTATTTTTTTGTTCCTTATTCATAATTGTTTAAATACTAAAACTAAAAGCTTTTACTGTTACCAAAGTACAATCAGCAAAATAATTCCAATAATAATTCTATACCATCCGAAGATTACAAAGGAATGTTTTCTAATATAGGCCAGAGCAAACCTAATAACGAGGAGCGCAACAAAGAATGAGACAACGGTACCAATAACAATGGGGCTCAGCGATTCGAGAGAGAGGTCCTTATGCTTCTTAAGAAGAGTATAGAGGGTAGCGATTACCATTGTTGGAACGGCGAGTAAGAACGTGAACTCAATAAGTACTTTTCTTGAAATATTTTGTAGCAGTCCTCCGATAACCATCGCACCTGATCGAGAAACGCCGGGGATGATAGCGAGTGTCTGGAATAGTCCAAGTATAAGAGCGTGCTTGTATGATATTGTGGTAATTTCTACAGCATTATTCTTTTGCTGCTTAGTATATCTTTTTTCTACCAGAAGAATGATAACACCTCCGATGACAAGTGTTGCAGCAACAAGAAATGGGCTTCCAAGAAGATATTTTATATACGGAAAAACAACAAGGCCAACAATTCCAGTAGGAATAAAAGCTACCGCAAGCTTTTTTATCATCTCTACTTTAAATAGCTTTTTGTGATAGGTAACAATGACGGCAAGAATTGCACCAAGTTGTACAACAATTTCAAATGTAGTAAGTGTTACGGAGTCAATAATATGGAGAAAATGCGAAACAAGAATCATATGTCCGGTAGATGAGATGGGAAGAAATTCAGTAAAACCCTCAACTACACCGAGGATGATTGATTGTAACGTTGTCATATAAGTAAGTATAGCATCTCATGATAAACTTTCTGACATGCTTGAAACTATTTATTATTTAGCAGAATATCCTATCTATCTGGCAACCATGTATGCAGTTCTTCATGTCATTTTTAAACATGAAAGGAAAAATCATATTCGCCATATCATAATCATTATGGGGGGGCTATTACTGCATGGTGTGTTGCTACGTTCCTCAAGGAACTAATTGCTCACCCTCGTCCAGATCTCACCGCTGCACTATTTATACCTGGTGACCAGTATAGCTTCCCGTCAGGTCATTCAACATTTATGTTCACGCTTGCTTTTAGTCCACGCAAATCCTTCCGTGGCGTAAGCCCGTGAGATGGAGCGAGTTATGTTTTGTAATCAAAACATGTAGAACAGCTTCGCTGTTCTACTAGAGCAATCAACAG
>JAYTBQ010000035.1:0-4323 GCA_043736905.1 Minisyncoccota bacterium
CACGGTTCTTAAAAGTGAGTAAAAAATGATTTTTTGTAGACATAATTCTAATGCTAATACGTACTTAGTAATATTGCATTAGATTCTGGATTCTAAGAATCTAAAAAATAGTAGCATAGTAGGAGTATGGGTGATTGTAGCTGTTGGATTGTTGTTTGTGCTGACCAGACATGATAGAGTATTACAATCTACTATAAATAATACAACGACAACAAAGAAAACTATGGAAACAAATAAATTGATTATCGACGATGAGGTGGTAGGAACAGGCGAGGTGGCAAAAGCAGGGGATGAGGTGACCGTTCACTACATGGGGACACTTATGAATGGAACAATGTTTGATGCATCGCGGAATCATGGTGACAAGGGTTTCAGTTTTACTCTTGGAGCTGGTCAGGTAATAAAGGGATGGGATGTTGGTGTTGCTGGTATGAAAGTTGGTGGTAAGCGTAAGCTCACCATTCCATCTGACCTTGCGTATGGTGACCGTGCAGTTGGAGGGGTAATTCCAGCGAACTCTACACTTATCTTCGAAGTAGAATTATTGAAGGTAGGAAAGTAACTAGTTACGAGAGAGAACAGAATATAGTAAATAACTAACTCTTACTTTGCTAGAGTGATTTAGCTTTGAACGGTCAAGTTTATGTTTTTTTTGATATAAAAAACCGAGGTTAGGTGAGTGCTGTGACTTCCTTTACCTCGGCAAAGATGTGGGTACCTATTTGCCTATCAGTGCGACCACGACGCTTTTCAGGACGTAAGGTTACCCTGAGCATGGACAGCTATTCGACTCCTTACATTTAGCCCGTCGTTACTGCGGGACAGAGGCGAAGCTCATTATAAGAGGATGGTGGTTGCAAAGGTGTAGAACCCCATCTTTATAAGATTTTTTTCGATGCGTGGTGGAGAGAGCAAGCCCTCTCAAATCTAAGTGTAGCATTTTAAACTTTCAAAGTAAGATTGACATGATATTTTTTTAGTATGTTTTATTCTTCTTTGCTAACAGTTAATAGCTAATAGCTACTAGCTAATAGCTATTATTTGCTATACTACACGTATGTTAAAAGTCTCGCACAGTCTCCCTGATATTGCAGTACTTCGTGGCGGTTCTGTCAATTTCAAGCAGTCTCTCATAGAAGGTGGTGAAGTGCTCACGTCGCTCACCAAGATAGGGTATGATCCTGTTGATGTGCTTATCGACAAGGGTGGGGAGTGGACGAGCAAGGGATTTCCAACTGATGCACACAGTGTCTACACTAAGTCGCACACTGTGATTGACACGACTCGCATGAAAGGTCAGGTGTATCAGGAGCTTGCCAAGAAAATGAAAATTCCTCTCATCTTCTCCGAAGACCAGAATGTCTCACTTAACAGAGAAGACTTGTACCGCCTCTTACGTCAACAAGATATTAAAGTTCCGGACACATTTGTTGTTCGTGCTCATGTTCCACTTAAGGATGAACTGTTCCGTGATCTCTGGCTTAGATTCCATACGCCACTTCTTGTTCGACCATTACATCGAAATGATAAAGCACCATCGAAGATTGTAAAAATGTTTCATGACCTTGAACGTGTAATTAGGGAATACCATGGCATGGGAGTTGATACACATGTCTTAACCTATCGCAAACTTCCGACAACATCAATTGCAGTGTTGCCTCACTTTAGAAATGAAGAAGTGTATTCGCCACTTTGGGTTGATACCTTTCCAGAAAATGGCGAACTTCCTAACGCACTCTCAGCTAAGCGTCCTCATCTCCAAGCTCCAGAATTCAGAAAAGAAAATATGCGCGCCATTGTTGCTAAAGTATACAAAGCACTCGGTCTTACGACACCTGCTTGTATTGATTTTATTAATCACAACAATGAATATATTGTGGTGAATGTTGACCTTAATCCCTCATTGAGGAAAGATGGAAGATTCATGCAATCGCTTGCAACAACCGGAGTTGATGCAGGGCACTATATTCATGAATGTATACGAAATGACATTGAAGGATAAACAACTCATTGGTATAGTTCTTGGACTTCCTGTGCTCATAGTTATTTTGTATATCCTTCTGCGATAGGATTTGTAAGTGGTACATCCTGGTTGTGTGCACAAGATATTTATATACGATTAAAAGTAAAAACCGCCCCTCTGGTAAGTATGGCGGTTTTTACTTTGTTCTTATTTACAAAAATGCAATTAAGAGACGTCTTTGTTTGATGCGTACGGTTGCTTCCTAAGCTTTCGGCGGAACAACTAGTTTGGTAGCTGTCTTTGCTTCTACTTTAGACGCTTCCGATTTGTTGGCAACCTTTTTTCCTTTTACAGAAGTAGATTGCTTCCCAGTTGTTTTTGAAGCCGCATCTGCTTTTTTATCGGCATCGACAAGCGTGGCTTTTGTAACCCATTCAGCGAGTTTCTTTGCTGCAAGCATTGCTCCTGCTTTCTTTGCGTATCCTTCGGATGAGCAAATAGGTTCGCCGCTCTTAGCGAGAAGTCTGAATCGGTACATGCCCTTCTTGTCTTGATAGACTTCAAGTATTGTCGTCTTTGACATTCTTTTTTCTATTAAAAGCTGATAATGAAACAACTGCCTATAGATAAGTGTAACAACCAAGCGTGATATACTCAAGTGATAAAGTGAGAGTTATTCACATGTTGCTTATCTAGTGTACTAGTACGAAAGAAAATCATGAAAAGAAAATTAACTGATACCGAAAGAATAGACAAGGTTCTTGTTGCAGATGTTATTGATAATTATACGATATCAGGACGGCACTCACTTATATGGAGGAAAAAAATATCACCATACAGAATACTGGTAAGTGAAATAATGCTACAACAGACACAGGTATCACGAGTACTTCCGAAGTTCAGTCAGTGGATGATACTATATCCAACACTTACAAGTCTTTCATCTGCGAGCTTCCAAGATGTTCTTATTCTTTGGCAGGGTCTAGGATACCAGAGACGAGCAAAGGCACTTCTTTCAATTGCTAAAAAAGTAGAGAGTATTCCAAAAAATTTTGAGGATCTTTTAAAACTCCCAGGTGTTGGAACGTACACTGCATCAGCGATATCCGCCTTCGCATATAATTCATTTTCTCATCCAGTACTCGAAACCAATATTAGAACTGTACTCATTGAATACCTGTATAAAGAAAATTCTCTTGTTACCGATAAGCAGCTATACGAAGACCTCAGAAGATTGGAATCATACGATGGTGTGATATCTCTCGGTGCACGACATTGGTATTATGCAATAATGGATTTTGGCGCATACCTTAAACAAGAAAATATTTCTCATAATAAAAAAAGTACTCACAACAAACAACAAAACACTTACAAGGGTTCGTCTCGGGAACTTCGTGCAAAAGTACTTTTTGCAATTACACACAAGGAGGGTCTACCACAGGATAGAAGACTGGAGGGTGTTCTTGATGAACTTCTTAAGGAGGGGTTTATAGTAGCAAGCAAAAAGGGATTTGCTCTGGCTCACATTACTTAATACCACATTCTGTAAGTAGTGTAGTAACTTGTTTAGGGGAAAGTACGTGTACGGCTTTCTGCTTTAAACCGTGAATAACAAATGACATAATGCGAACCCTTTTAAGGGAAAGTACAGTTAAGTTAAGAGCATTAAGCATACGTCTAATTTCATGCTTCTTTCCTTCAGTAAGAATGATCTTAAGTGAGAATCCTTCATTGTAAATACTAACTGCTTTTACTGGTGCATACACAGCTTCTTGAGTGGTGATGCCTTTTTTAAGCAAGGTGACAACACGCGGTGTTGCCTTTTCGCGAATGACAACCTCGTACTCTTTCTCTCTGGCAAACTTTGGGTTAAGTAACGCGTCAACAACACGGTAGTCATTGCTGTAGAGAAGAAGTCCTTCACTTTCTTTATCAAGTCTTCCAAGTGGTTCGCATCCAGGGAGACTATCTAGCCTGCCAGTCACTTCTCCTTTTGGTTTATGATACAAAGCATAAACAAGATCCTTCGCAATTAATTTAATAGTCACAACATCGTTGTGTGAGACCTTGCTCCCCAACGTTGCTACCTTTTTGTTGATAGTAATAAGACCTGATTCAATATAACTGTCAATAGCTCTTCTTGAACCTAGACCTTCATCACGCAAAAATACATTGATACGTTTTTCTTCTTTATTTGTTACTTTAATTTCTTTCATAGAATAATATTTATAATTTATCGAGTGTCTTTCATCGGCAAGACGTAGGCTATACTCCATAATATAGCACACCCAAGCACAATAAACATTAATTGGGGTTGCTCACTTAGAAATGGCGCAAGAAGAACACCGACAGTTCCAACT
>JAYTBQ010000036.1:0-4268 GCA_043736905.1 Minisyncoccota bacterium
GGTGCGCCCTTCGGGCGCACCCACTGTGTACACCTATCATCTTCATTAATTCCTATTGTATACTATACATCAATGAATTCATCATATACCCCATTAGAAGGAGGATCATTACAGTCTCTCGGTGTCACAGCCCCATCATTTGGCGCAGGTGCCGATGTATCGTTCTTCGCAACAACATCCTTCCTCTATACTCTCTTTTTCGTAGCAATTATAGGTGCTTCTTTTTACAGATACATGATAGCGGGAATATTGAGAATGCAGGCATCAGATACAGCAATACGACAGAGTAATGATATTATTAAAAAAACAACACTAGGGTTACTTGGTGTATTTTCTTTGTTTCTTATCTTGGTGACGTTTAATAAGGATTTGGTAACAGGAGCTGTTGGGTTGGGTAGTTTAGCAATTAAAAGGGGGGCTACTACTGTTGCACCTCCAGTGACAACACCACCGCCAGCAACAGGTCCAACCATCCCAAGGAACAATGATGATCCTGTCGGATGGGGTGCTATTCAAAATGA
Organism: Minisyncoccota bacterium; assembly: GCA_043736905.1. Classification (GTDB taxonomy): domain Bacteria; phylum Patescibacteriota; class Minisyncoccia; order Phycocordibacterales; family UBA5272; genus UBA11704. The sequence goes on from JAYTBQ010000036.1 coordinate 522, forward strand.
TCCAGTGGTTCGTACACAGTTAGCAAGCTTACCTAGTGGTGGAATTAGTGTTAACAAGCGTGTGTGTAACAATCCAACACAGACTTCATGCACTACAGTAGGAGGACTTCACTCGGGAACTCTCACAATGTTGGCAGAGCTAAGGAACACATGTTCTGGAACAATCACTATTACCGGTGGGTCAGAAAATGGTCATTCTAGTCACGGTGTTGGAAAAACTCCTGTTGACCTTTCGCTTAATAGTCCTGGCGGATTAGAAGCTTGTATTAGATTATTCCCAGTAGGGCCAAATTTAAATTACTGCAGAAAAACTTATCAGAAATTTGGATATACATTCTGTGACGAGCTAGGGGTTAGACATTGGCATGTTTTTAAATAGAATCATTCTTTATATTTATTAAAGACTTTTTTAAATGGCCTTAACTGTAGCAATACAACATTATTCTCTGTATACCCTTTAATTCCAACTGCAATATCTTTTGCCTCGGAATGGTATGTTCCAAATACTCTATCCCAAATACTAAATATCCCACCAAAGTTTTTATTGTAGTGAATTGCATTCTGACTATGATGAACCCTATGTGACTGAGGTGTCACAAGTAGATATCCTAGCCACGACGGAAATGTTATGTACGAAGAGTGAGTAATGAACTGGTATAAACCTAGAAAATAAACAGCCTCAAATATAGCAAACGGATTAACCCCAATAAAAAGTAGTGGTGCAAAGAAAAACAAAATAGTAACATGTTCAAGAATTGATATTCTAAACGACGTACTTAAGTTGAAATGATCATCACTATGATGCACAGAATGAAATTCCCAAAGTAAAGGAATTTTGTGAAATAGTCGATGAAAAAAATAATACACCCCATCAACAAGAACAATACTGCAAAGTACCATAATCAGTGACTTTGCGTCTGTAGAGTAATGTACCCATGAATACCAGACAACAAAATATGCCAAGAAAATTGGTATTATCTTCTGTGATACATATCCAAGTGCAAAGAAGTTTATAGTATTTCCTATTGTTCCGTTCTTGGAATATACTCCATCTTTTTTGAAATAACTATACGCCACTTCAACAACAAGTATGATGGTACAAAAAACACTTAATAAAAATAATGTTTTCATACAAGTAGAAAACTATATCGAATGGTCATATATGTAAGTATACCTTGTCATTACTTCGTTTTCTACAAAAGAGTACAGTATACACCACTAACAATAGTAGCATTTGATATTAATGTTTGTTTCGGATATCTTCATCGCTCTTCTTCTTCTTGCTTGCTATACTTACGTACATGGAAAATAACAGTACAAAGCGCCTCCTTATCCTTATAGGAATTGTTATTTTTTTCGTTATTCTTGTTATTGTCTGGTACTTTTTTTACGCAAAACCTATTATCGCCCCAGAATTAGGAAGACCGAATAACCCACTTCCTGTCAGAACATTCCCTCCTCGTTTTCAATTCCTTAATAATTGGAGAAGCAACACTGTATCAACATCAACAACGGAGATAACCGACCCACTTACCAAACCACTTATTCAGGTTTGGAATAAGCCAGCAACAGGTCAGACATTTATTGTTGATCAAATTCTTAAGGAAGTACTTGCTACCACAACAGTATTGAGAGCGACAACAACAACGAGCACCTCAACAGCAAAAGGGACTTCAACGGTGATTACAATTAAAAAAACGGAGCGGGCTACTTCAACTGTTCTCATTTTTGTTGATAGGGTCACTGGCTATATCTATGGCTACCCTGTGGAAACAGGTAATATATATCAGATTAGTAATACGGTTTTACCAGGTATTACGGATGCATATTTTTTTGATAATGGTAAGCGTGTCATCATGCGCTATGCTGACTATGAAAAAAACACTGTGACAGGTCTCATTGCCAACGTTCCAACCGTTCCTCAAAATGGCTCAGCTCTTCCACTTGAAAATATTCAATATCTCACAGGGGAAGTAACGTCTGTCGCGATTAATGCAAAGAAAGATAAAGCTTCCTACAGTGTTGGAACAAGTAACGGGAGTACTATTTATACATTGAACACAAAAGGTCCAAGCGTTGTAGCTTCTTCACCATTTAAAGAATGGGTACTTTCCTACGGGGGAGACTCTTTATTTGTAACATCAAAACCATCTGCGTATGTCGAAGGGTCAACTCTAAGTCTTCCTTTATTTGAGTCAGAGGTAGTAGAAAAAACTGGACTCATGACACTTCCTTCTCCAACAGGCTCCCTACTTAACAGTATGTGGGGGAATAAAGGGCTAGTTACATTTTTTGTAAGCCCATCGGGAACGAAAGTACTGCCGATTGCAACACTTGTTTCCAAGTGTGTGTGGGGATTAAATAATTTTTTAGCCTGTGCTGTTCCAAGAACACTTACTAAGACAACCGAGGGGCTACCTGATGATTGGTATCAAGGAAGGGTGGCGTTTAATGATGATCTTGTTATTGTTGATACCTCAAGCAATGAAAAGTATCAACTCTATACATTCAGTGAGGAAGATGGTATTTTTGATGTAGCAAAGATTACCATTTCAAAAGATAATGATTTGTTAAGCTTTAATAAACATCAAGATGCAACTTTATGGTTACTTAACACTAACAATATTCCTGGTGAATAATTTGTATGCAGTATCAATCTCTTGAACCAAATTACTTACAATCTCTTGGTGTAAATAATACCCCATCATTTGGCGCAGGTACCGATGTTTCCTTCTTCGCTACTACATCCTTTATCTACATATTATTCTTTGTTGCTATCATCGGTGCTTCTTTTTACAGGTACATGATAGCGGGAATAATGAGAATGCAGGCATCAGATACAGCAATACGACAGAGTAACGATATTATTAAGAAAACGACACTTGGATTACTTGGTGTGTTCTCTCTATTTCTTATCTTGGTGACGTTTAATAAGGATTTGGTAACAGGGGATGTTGGGTTGAGTAGTTTTGCTAGTAGAGGGATAACGAACACTTCTGTTGCAACTACACCAGTAGCAGGAAGTGGCTCTGGGAGTGGTTCGGTATCGGCTTCCTGTGCAACAAAGGATATACTACTTCAAAAATTACAGTCGGGCAATATCTGTGCTGGAACAACATGTACAGCACTCACTGGTTGCCCTTATCAACAATTCCTTCCCATCATTGAAGCAAACACGTTTGGTGATAGTCAATTAAAAAAAATGATAATAGTAACTATGTGTAGAGAGTCTAAAGCTAATCCAAATGCAAAAAATACCAACCCTAACGGAACATACGATTGTGGTCTGATGCAAGTTAATCAAGCTTCACCGTGTGAAGCCAATCCATCAGGAGCGTCACAAGAAGCAAATATAAAACTTGGAATCCAAAGAATGAAGCAAAAGATTTCTGGAGCTTCTCAAACATATCCAAATGTACCAGCGTTAGGGGGTGCCTTTGCATCATATAATTGTTGTGCAAATGGAACGATACCAAACGCACCAAGTGCAGACTGTAACCAAGCCTCTGGTTTTCCACTTATTCCTAAGTGGGCATGTCCAATTAATCCAGGTGCGGGAACCTATAACATGTGTGTTGTAAAAAACTACGCCTGCGACCTCACCACGTGTATGAATCAATTATGACGTAACAAAAATCCCTCACCATTGGTTGATATGTACCCCCTTTAGTAGACACTAAATAAAAACCTACTTTAGGACTAAAAGATGATTTCTGTAATCTACAGGAGTCATCTTTTTTCTTGTCC
>JAYTBQ010000037.1:0-4226 GCA_043736905.1 Minisyncoccota bacterium
GAACACTACTCGTGTGCTCATCACAGCGTCTACTCGTGGACAGATGGATGGACTCCGTGGTCTTAAGGAAAATGTTATCATCGGACGCTTGATTCCAGCTGGAACAGGACTACGAGGTAAGCAGGGGGAGTAAACGCGGACTATCGCGGAAATAACGCGGACTTTACGCGGAAGAATACAACACAAAAGCGGCGCCGAAGGCGCCGCATTTGTGTCTTCTGATGAAATACTGTAGGATTATCCAAGAACCATGAAATTCTTCGTGGTCTTACTGGGAGATTCACATGCCTACCATTGTCCGTCTTGAAAATACCCTTGTCCTTCAAGGTCTCATTGAGGGACTCACTCCGCAACAAGTTCTTGTTCGTGACGGATTGATGCGAGATTTTGGTCTTTCGCAAGAGCCTGCAACTGCAGTTGTGAAGGGTGATATTTTTGCTGAGGAAGCAGTTGCGACTCATTGTTGTTCAACTGCGGTGGTTACGTCACAGACCGTGCTGCATCGTTTGAATGATTGAAATATAGCCCTTTCATTAGTTCTCAGAGGAGAGATAAAATGGTAACCATTGATTTGCGAATTCTCATTTGTACTTTTGTACTATTTGCAATCTTCTACCCTACTGTTGCCAAGGCTGACTGGAGGTGGGCGATTGGATATCGTGTAGGAATGCTGTCGGCAGGCGCACTCTTTCTCATTATCTGGATGTCAACCTGGTTCTGGAAGGATGGTTATTACAAGTTTTTAGGAACACTTTTTTAGGAAAGCGCGGCCTTACAGCCGCGCTTTTGTTATGGGAGGATACAATACTGACATGACTTTTGTTGACTAGCACCTAATCACTATTTACTATAAACTGGTAACATCAAATGAGGAGGTTCTTGTAACCTACTACCTATAACCTATCAACTAGTATATGAATCCCAAAGACCAAGTTAAAGAGAATCTCAGTATTACCGAAGTGGTCTCAACCTATATTCGTCTTGAGAAGTCAGGGTCGCAATTTCGTGCTCGGTGTCCATTCCATAATGAGCGCACCCCTTCGTTTTATGTTTCACCTGAGCGAAAATCTTTTCACTGCTTTGGATGCCAGACACATGGAGATATTTTTACCTTCGTAGAAAAGATCGAGAATATTCCCTTCGTGGAAGCGCTTAAAATTCTCGCAGACCGTGCAGGAGTGATACTTACCAATCGTGAAAAGAGTAAAGAAGAGACAAGACTGGTATCACTTCTTAAGGATGCCACTGAGCATTTTGAAAGTAACTTCATGAAAAGTCCCGAGGCACGAGAATACGTCCTCGGACGTGGTATTACAGAAGAAACGGTGAAGACATTTCACATCGGCTACGCAAAGAACGAATGGCGAGATCTCTTCATGTTCCTCGCTCAGAAAGGATATCAACCAGAAGAAATGATGGAAGCTGGTGTTGTCATCGAAGCAAAGGATGACAATGGTAAAACCAAAGGCTGGTATGACAGATTCCGTGGTCGCGTCATGTTCCCTATTCGTAATGTATCTGGTGCAACCGTAGGGTATTCTGGGCGTATTATGCCATCGCTTGTTGACCCAACGGTTGCACAAGGGAAGTATGTGAATACTCCGGAGACACCACTGTACCATAAGTCTAAGATTCTTTTTGGGTATGATACTGCCAAGAAAACAATGGCAGAAGTAAAGACTGTTGTTGTTGTCGAAGGGCAGATGGACTTGTGTATGTCCTATCAAGCAGGCGTACATAATACCGTTGCGGTTTCGGGGACTGCGTTTACTGATGAACATATTCATATTATTAAGCGATTCTGTGACTCAGTCATTCTGTCATTTGATTCTGATGCTGCTGGACAAAGTGCTCTTAAAAAAACAGGGTTACTCTGTCTTCTTGGTGGCATTGATGTGTATATTGTTGGTGATATCGGAACCAAGGACCCAGCGGACCTTATCAAGGACAGTCCAGAAAAGTGGCAAAAGGCAGTAGAAAAAAAGAAACATATTGTTGAAGTGCTCGTATCTCATGTAATGAATGAGACGAAGGATGAACGCGAACAAGGGAAAAAGGTAGTGAGTGATGTCTTGCCATTTGTGCGAGCAATACAGTCGCCGATAGATAGAGCACATTTTATAAGGATTATTTCACAGAAGACGTCTATCCCAGAGCCAACATTAACAGAAGAACTAAGTCGCGGTATATTGAACGTAGAAGATGTTACAAAAGAAATAGTATCAGTAACTCTTCCAAGCAACGAGAGATTGGAAAAAGAAATTATTGCCTATGCTATTCTTACAGGGAGGGATAGTGAAGAGTTTTTTAGCTCTCTTTCAATAGATAGAGGGCAATTTCCAGAAGCAATTATACAAGAAGAAATGTTTGCATTAGAAAAAAGAGTAATAGCAGATAAAGATGCGTATATCAATGACCTTATGACGACACATAAGAAAGAACAGCACAAAGCTCATCTTGTTGTCCTTCAAAAAAAGTTACGTGAAGATGGTGCAGATCATGAAGCAATTTTGAAAGAAATTTATGAGCATGTCAAGAAGGCAGCGGAATAAATCAAGACAATATCTATGCTATAACTAGTGTGTATAACTATATCGACTATATAGTTTATTTGTGTTATAATCCCAGTTACCGTGCCTATGACAAAAAAAGTATCTTCACAAAAAAATAAGAAAACTACCACTGTAAAAAGTAGTAGTGTGTCTAAAAAACCTACGACAAAAACCGTAGTAAAAAAAGTCACAGCAAAGAAGGTTGTTAAAAAAACAATTGTAACACCTCTCAAAAAAACTACAAAAAAAGTAGCACCGAAGACAGTAAAAAAAGTCGCACTTCCTAAAACTAATACCCCAAAAAAAACGGTTACTAAGCAACCTGCTAAAAGCGTTGAGGTGAAGGCTCCAGTTATAGATGCAGCAGCAAAGGTAAAATATAAGCCAAAAGCGTTTACCATAAAAACAGGTCCAACAAAACCGAAAATCGTTGAAAAGCCAAAGAAAATAACGACTCGAGATCAGAATGAACAAGAATTGCTTCAGAAAGGAAAGGAACGAGGATTCATTACGTACGACGAAATTATTCGCTATTTCCCTACGATTGAACTTGATATTTTGTATCTAGAAGAGTTATATGAAAAGATTAGTCAGGCAGGAATTGATATTCTCGAAGGTGGAAATCTTCTTGATATGGATGATGATCTCGCCAAGATAGAAGGTCGTGAGGGAACTCATGACAGTATTCAGATGTATCTCCGTGAAATTGGTCAATACCCACTTATTTCTGGTGAAAATGAGCGTGAGCTTGCTATTCGTATTGAAAAAGGTGATATCGAGGCAACAACGCTTCTTGCAAAGGCAAACCTTCGTCTTGTGGTGTCTATTGCCAAGAAATATGTTGGAAGAAGTTCTGACCTCACACTCCTTGACCTTATCCAAGAAGGAAACCTTGGCCTCTTTAAGGCTGTGGAGAAGTTTGATTATTCAAAAGGGTTCAAGTTCTCAACCTATGCTACATGGTGGATTAGACAGGCAATCACCCGAGCTCTCGCCGATCAGTCACGTACGATTCGTATTCCAGTGCACATGGTGGAAACAATCGCTAAGTACAAACAGGTCGTCCGTCGACTTTCTCAAGACCTTGGCCGTGATCCTCTTGCTGAGGAAATTGCTGTTGAGATGAACGTTGATGTTGATAAGATTCATATCATTGAAAATATCAATCAGGACACTGTGTCACTAGAGAAGCCTATTGGAGATGATGATGACAAGTCCACGCTTGGTGAATTTATTGCTGACGACAAGATTCTTTCACCGGATGCTGAGGCGTCGCATAGAATTCTTTCAGATCAAATTAACGAAATCCTTAATGATCTTTCTCCGAAGGAACGTAAGATTGTTGAGATGCGAAATGGTCTTGGGGAGTTCGATGGTGTTATGCATACCCTCGAAGAAGTTGGGGCTGAGTTTGGTGTCACCCGTGAGCGTATTCGTCAGATTGAAGCGAAAGTTCATGAGAAGATTCGTTCACATGAGAAAAGTGAGCGACTTAGAAACTACTAAGTAAAAGCAAACAAAATTACTTCATATGCTTCGTTAGAGACAGTTTTTGCTTCTGCAATGTACCATTTGTACATTTTAGTCGCAAAAACTTTCTCTGCCTCGCACCTAAAGCAATTTTTAGTTTTTTGATTCTCTGAAGTAAAGAAATACAAAGAGCGCGGCCGAAGG
>JAYTBQ010000038.1:0-4142 GCA_043736905.1 Minisyncoccota bacterium
CTCCTCGTTTGTAAATTTCATATTCTTTGTTATTTAATGATAATACACAAAAGAAAAAAGTAGACACTTTTGGTGTCTACTTTTTGGGGTACATATCAATGAAAGAGGGGATTTTTAGTTACAACTTTTAAGCACCCATTCGAGAACTACAGGGTAATCTGGAACTGATATACTACTTGATATGGAAAATCTAAAACCTCAAGAATCACTAAAAATAGAAATTTCTCTCGCCACCCCAGAAGATGCAAGAAGCATTAGAGGTTCAATATAAGACATGGCTCGCAACCTATCCGAATGAAGAAGCTGGGGTTACTGTTGATGACATTGAGGATCGTTATAAAGATGCATTTACAGACGAAAATATCCAAAAGAGGCAGAAGCGTATTTTAGACAAAACAGAAAATGAAAATTACTTTATTGCAAAAATTGATGGCAAAGTTGTTGGGTTTTGTTTCGTTTCAAAAAATGAAGAAAGAAATCAACTGTCAGCAATTTATATTTTGCCAGAATTTCAAGGAAAGGGTCTTGGTAAAAGTTTATGGATTAGTGTCAGTACATTTATAGATACTAGTAAGGATACGTTTGTTGAAGTTGTTACCTATAATGCTCAAGCAATAGAATTTTATAAGAGGCTTGGTTTTGTTGATACTGGTAGACGTTGGTCAGATGAAATTTTTAAGATGAAAAGCGGAACACTTCTTCCGGAAATGGAAATGGTTATTAAGGCAAATAATAATATAGTGTAAACAAGAGTAGGGTAAGTTATTTTTGCATCATCTCAGTTCTAATCCCGTACCATAAGGGTATTGCTAAAACATAGTCGCAAAGCTCCTCATTTCTTGGTCCAAGACATGATTTTGCTAAATCAGGAATCTACAACAGAACGCTCACCTTTTCCTTCACGCTTAGAGTGACAGGATGTATACTATAGTTCATATGCATTCACTTACTGATGTTGAAGTTGAGGCGCTTACATTGCGCGCAGAAGATATACGAGAAAGTATTATTAAGATGTTAACAGAGGCAGGAAGTGGTCATACTGCTGGTCCTCTTGGTATGGCGGATGTCTTCACAGCACTCTACTTCCGAGTAATGAAGCACAATCCTCGCCATCCAGACTGGGTGGAGCGTGACCGACTCATTCTTTCTAATGGCCATATTGCACCAGTCTTATACGCAACCATGGCGCACGCCGGCTACTTCTCTGTGACAGAACTTAAGACTCTCAGACGCTTCGGGTCACGTCTTCAAGGTCATCCTCATCGCGAGAAGTTGCCTGGACTTGAGACATCATCTGGGCCTCTTGGGTGTGGTCTTTCACAGGCAATTGGTATGGCGCTTATGGATAAGTTGGAAGGGCATAAACCTGATCGATATTTTTATTGTATGATGGGCGACGGTGAGATTAACGAGGGGCAAGTATGGGAGTCGTTGTTGTTACTTAACAAGTATAAGCTTAATAAAGTGATTCCTATTATCGACCGTAATACAATTCAGATTGATGGGTATACAGAAGATGTGCTTCCCCTTGAGTCTATTAAGGATAAGATGGAGAGTTTTAATTTCCATGTGATTGAAGTTGATGGACATAACTTCAAGGATATTGTTCGTGCAATTGGTACAGCAAAGAGTAGTCTTGAGAGACCGACAGTTATCATCGCGCATACTATTCCAGGGAAGGGGGTAACTGCATTTGAGGGTGACTATAGATGGCATGGTAAAGCTCCTAATCAGGAAGAAGGAAGAGAGGCCCTTAAAGAATTGCGAACACTTAAAGGTAAGATTAAGTACGGAGAATTATAATTACACAAGCTATGATACGAAAGACACTTTTTACAACACAAGAAGAAGAGAAGGCGACACGAGAGGGGTTCGGTGAGGGGCTTGTTGCGGCCGGTGAACGTGATGATAGAATAGTTGCACTCTGTGCTGACCTAACGGAGAGCGTGAAGATGGATGGTTTCAGGGCGAAGTTCCCTAAGCGATTCTTCGAAGTTGGTATCACTGAGCAGGCAATGTCAGGGCTTGCTTCTGGAATGGCTGCAATGGGGTATGTTCCTTTTATGGCAAGTTATGCAATGTTCAGTCCAGGAAGAAACTGGGAGCAGATACGGACAACAATTGCATATAACGATGTCCCAGTAAAAGTAGTCGGAGCGCACGCTGGTATCTCTGTTGGTCCAGATGGAGCGACGCATCAAGCGATAGAAGATATTGCTATTATGCGTATGATTCCTAATATGCAGGTGTTTGTTCCATGTGATGCCATTGAAGCACGAGCAATCACTGAGCATATTGCTACAACGAAAGAGCCAGCATATCTCAGGCTTACGCGAGAGAAGACACCGGTCATGTTACCAGATACCTATACATGGAATCATGGTAAGGGATATGTGCTCTACATGCCACAGCATAAGTATGGAGGGATGTTCACTCACACTGTTGGAATTATTGCGTGTGGTCCCATTATCTATGAAGCAATTAAGGCAGCAATTGAACTTGAAAAAGAGGGGATAGGAGTGACTGTGGTAAATATGCCTCAAATAAAGCCACTTGATACAGCATTCCTACTTCGTTTCGTGAAGGATGTGCGAGCTATCGTTACTGTTGAAGAACATCAAGTTGCTGGAGGTCTTGGAAGTGCGATTGCAGAATACTTAAGTGAGCATCATCCGATTACAATTGCGAGAGTGGGTATCCAAGATAGATTTGGCCAGAGTGGTAAAGTTACAGAACTCTATGATGAGTATGGGTTGAGTGCAAAGCATATAGCACAGAAAGTGAGGGAGACGTTGCTGTAAAATTTATGGAAGACTTGCCAAATCCTCCGAAAGAGGCAATCTATTATGAAGATGAAAAATTGTATGTATGTTTAGCCTCTTTTCCTATTACTAAAGGACATAGTGTTGTTGTATGGAAAGAGAGAAAGGAAGACCTTCAAAAGTTAAATAAAGAGGAGTATGAGCATCTTATGAACGTTGTAGATATGACCAGAAATGTTCTTCGTGATTTTTTTTCTTTAGAAAAAGCGTACCTACTCTATCTTGATGAAATACAGCATGTGCACTGGCATGTTGTTCCTCGATATGATGAACAGGGTTTAAATATGTTGGTTCATTCGCCTCTTGAAAACATTGATTTTTCTGATGCCTCAAAGTTGAAAGATTTAATTATACGATAAATTTTTTGTTTGAATGTTTGTATATTTTTACAATATCAGTTTGCAGCGAGGTAGTTCATTACCTTTACAGGGTCTAGACCTGTATGGACTTAATCTTGTATATCTTGTCATACTATAAAAGTATTAAACATAACCTTAGATGAATGTCGTTATGTTACTTACTCACTTTTTCTATTTTTACGCCGAAGCCTTGCAATACAGTGCAGATATTTTTAAGTGACTGTTCGAGGGCAACTGGATTTGAATAGACTTCTGTATCTACAATGTAGTAGCGAAGGATATTTTTATTTGAAATAAGAGAACCTCTGCCAATTATAAATTCTTCGGACACCTTCAAGTATGACCCTTTATTTTTAATCAAATCACTAAGGGATTGTGCTACTTCATTATTTTTAGATATGTTATTGATTATTAGTTTTAAAAAATCTTCTGTTTCGGCTCCAATTAGAATATCGTTGCCAGAAATAGTTATTATTTTTTCATAAGGGCAGGACCCAAGATTCCAGGTGAATTGATATTTTTTTATACTAGGTGTGGTACAAAAGAATGAAAAACATGGTTGTGTATATGTCCACACTATAGGCTGACGAGCAATACCCCCGTACTCTTGTGAGCCTACAGATCGTCCTTGATCTGAAAAATAGAATCGCTCGCCTGAAAAAACAAAACAAAGACCATTTGTCCAAGAAAAGTAAGCGTTAAAATATTTTTTCAGTGTGGCATATCTTTTTTTCTTTTCTAAAAAATACACAAACAGGGGTGCAATAAACAAAAATAAAAAGATAGTAGTTAGTCCTAGTGGTGTTACTAAAAATTCTAGAATTGTGTAAAACATGCAGCAGAAATTATTTAATAATTATTTGTATCTTAGAATCCAGAATCTAATGCAATATTACTAAGTACGTATTAGCATTAGAATTATGTCTACAAAAAATCATTTTTTACTCACTTTTAAGAACCG
>JAYTBQ010000039.1:0-11546 GCA_043736905.1 Minisyncoccota bacterium
TTGGGGCACTTTTTACTATTCATACGTTTGAACACCTTTTTAACTATGTGGTGTATGGGTAGTTTAGCAAGTTAGGTGATATTGGGAGCTATATAGCGGGATAGTGGATACAAAATACAATAAAAAAACCGCAGCGACTCACGTCGGGGCGGTTATTTTGATTAAATATGGTCTTTTTTTGACCGTAGTTTCCGATTCGCCTGCGAAGCTTTTTGGGAAACCCAGAATTCTAATCACGGGGTTGCGAGTCCCTATCCTGTTGCTGGGCTACTTCTAGCCCAGCGGATTCATCTACGACACATGGAGTTCTCCTTGGTTGTGGCTTTGCTTTGGCTACCTCTGCCAGGGGGCAGGGGCTTGCGGGTGTACGGTTTGCGTGTGGCCAATCTTGCGACGGCCACGCAGGTTTGCCGGCGGCGTTTTCATCCGCGCCGCATCCCACTTCATTTGCCTGAGCTCCAGTTCCAGCTGGTACTCGGTCTTTCCGTAGTCTGTCATCAATCTCCTTGGTTGTGTAAGTTTTAGGTGTTGGCGATCAGATCGCCGGACCAGCTGTGACGAGTGTGCTTCGCACGGAACAGCGAACAGCGGGGGTCCTTGTAACGAGCCTTGCCACCACGGAAACCGTGACTACGATGCAAGACGGTCCGGCTACCCTTCATGCCGTTGGTGTTGATCGTGCGGCAGGTCGTGTTGCGGGAATCGCGCCACTCGAGTTGGTCTTCATTGATGCCGACCTTCTCGCGAAGGCAGAAGGTGACAAAAGCCTTGCGAGTGCTCGGACGATCTTGCTGAGGCCTGCTCGCCTTGGGGACGAACACGTTGACCGGTCCGACCTGAAAAAACTTCAGTACGGAGTAGTCGCCGGTAAAGGCAACCAGAACTGGGGCACTGCCTTGAATCAGGACGCACATGGTTTTTCTCCTAGTTGTGCGGTTGATGATTTTTTTGAATCTCAGTAACTCAACGAGCTTACGCATATATCATAGCATAGTTATATGCTATTGTCAATAGCTAGCTATAGAATAATAGTATTGACAAAGTATATAAAAGGTGTATAATGAAAACATGGTTTTGCAATAGTTGCACTGCCTTGTTGTTCAAAAACCCTGCAATTAATAAGGGGAAAAAATGAAAGTTGTTGTTGACCACGGGACCAAGTACATCCTCATTGAAGCAGGTGAAGTTATTTGGCCGGCAATGTTGCTGGACTTCGCTTTACTTCCAGAGAATGATGCTGTACAGGGTGACCTGTACACAGAGGAAGACCGTAACAATCCAAACTACGGAGAGTCCTTGGATAAGCGCACTGTTCACGTTCGCCTTTCCGGATTGTCTCGCCTTGATCAGGACCGCGAATATTCGTACATTTTCCTGAAACGGCACGATTCCAGTTTTTGGCTCACAGCAGAAGGTGTTTTCTTCCCGGAATGTGTGAGAACTGCTGCTTAACTTTCAACCATGGAGATTGTCATGAAGAAGAACGTTCCGCTCTTGCCTTCGATGAAGGTGTTGGTTCGGGCAGTTCACGAGGCGTACCAGCCTCAGGAAGTGCCTGAGGTAGTTCAGATGCTCCTTTCCTTGAAGTAAAGGGAACGGTGGGCACAGGAGGCCGGAGCTTTGCTTCGGCCTTTTTTCTTTTACAAGGTGTGCTAAAATAGTTGTCATGATAATTACTCACTATGGACGGGAACATTTTAAATTACAAGTTGGGGATTTAACTATTGCAGTTAACCCAGTATCTAAAGATGGTACAGGTAAAGTCGCTAAATATGGTGCTGATATTGTACTCATTACCACCAATCATCCTGACTATAATGGTGCAGAACAGGCAGAGCATGGAGGTAAAACACCTTTTGTTATTAATGGCGCAGGGGAGTATGAGGTACAAAATATTTTTATAAAAGGATTCTCAACCGTAACGAAACTTAAGGATGGTAAGAAAGAAAATGACTACCAGAATACAAGTTATGTCTTTATGATTGATGGTATCAAGGTGACATTCTTGGGGGCTCTCTCTGAAGTCTTGAAGCCAGAACATAAAGAGGCAATTGACGAGACTGATGTGCTCTTCATTCCTGTTGGTGAAGATGGGTTCCTTCTTAACCCATATGATGCACATAAGCTCGCTGTTGCTCTTGAGCCGAAGCTTGTTATTCCAATGGACTATAATGAGCAGTCGCTTCCTATTTTCTTGAAAGAAGCTGGTGCAGAAAAAATTGATCCAGTTGAGAAGCTAACAATCAAGAAGAAGGATATTGAAGGGAAGTTAAACGAGGTGGTACTGTTCCACGAGATGTAGAGGATAAAGATGGGGAGATGGATAGGAAGATAGAAAAGATTGGAAGACAAAAAGACATCAAAAAGAGCGACACCAAAGGTGTCGCTCTTTTTGATGTCTGAACAACATTAAATAATTTTCTAAAAGCTAAAAGCTAAAAGCTAAAAGCTAAAAGCTAAAAGCTAAAAGCTGCTCATGTTGTATACTGCTCTCTAATGAAGCGGTATATTAAAAAATATCAAAAGTACATCAGTATCAATCACTACTTGTCTATCGCACGAAGGCAGTCATCGCACATGCAGCATGTCTATGCTGCGACATTTGCAGGGTCAGTGACTCTGTTGATTGCTGTTGCAATACTCTACTTTGACTATGGTTTATGGCATGAAAAGTATCGTCGTACAGATGATGTTGTAACAACATCGAAACAAGAACAGGTGCAAGATGACTCATTGATTACTGTTCAATCACCAGGAGAAATGATTGGTACATTTATTAAAGAAGCAACGGTAAAGATTAAGGCAATTGATACCAGCGGAGCAAATGTATTGAAAGGAAAAGACGTTTATACCAAAGAGAATTCCGAAGAATAAGGGTGTTATTTTTGAGATGTAGTATAGAAGTGCCTCTTTCGTAAGAGACTCATTTATGCTATACTGATACCCACTATAATCTCATCTGTAATATGGCAAAAAAGATAATTCCAAACGAAACACCAAAGGAGGAACCAAGCACACGTACAGGGTTACAGCCAGTTAACATTGCAGAAGAGATGCGCACGGCATACCTTGACTATGCTATGAGTGTTATTACTGCGCGCGCACTGCCTGATGCTCGTGATGGTCTTAAGCCGGTGCATCGTCGTATCTTGTTTGCTATGAACAACATGGGACTCACTCCTGGGGCTAAGTTCCGTAAATCTGCAACGATTGTTGGAGATGTGCTTGGTAACTATCACCCTCATGGTGATGCGTCAGTGTATGATGCGATGGTAAAGTCTGCTCAGGATTTTTCGTACAGGTATCCTCTTGTTATGGGGCAAGGAAACTTCGGATCAATCGACGGTGACGGAGCAGCGGCATATCGATATACCGAAGCCAAGATGTCTAAGATATCTATGGAGATGATGAGAGATATCGAGAAAGATACTGTTCAGATGGATCCCAACTATGACGGCACTAAGAAGGAACCTCGAGTTCTTCCTACCGCTGTTCCAAGCCTACTTCTTAATGGTACGCTTGGTATTGCTGTTGGTATGGCAACTAATATTCCACCGCATAACTTGGGTGAAATTGTTGATGCAACAACACACCTCATCGATAACCCTCATGCAACGACAGAAGATCTCTGTGAATTTGTTAAGGGACCTGATTTCCCGCTTGGTGGCATCGCGTTTGGTCAGTCAGATATTAGACAAGCATACGCAACAGGTCGTGGTGGTGTAGTCGTTCGAGGAGAAGCAGAGATTTTTGAAACAAAGAATGGTCAGTTCCAGATTATCATCACGTCTATTCCTTTCCGTGTATTGAAAAGTAGTTTGATTGAGAATATTGCGGACCTTGTTCGCGAGAAAAAGATAGAAGGGATAAAAGGGCTACGCGATGAATCAACAAAAGATATTCGTGTTGTGATTGACCTTAAGAGTGGTGTTCAGCCACAGAAGGTTCTCAACTATCTCTACAAACACACAGAGCTAGAAAGTACCTTCCACTACAACGTGGTTGCTCTTGTTGATGGTATACCACAGACGCTCGCGCTTAAGGGTGCACTTGAATCTTTCGTTGGTCACCGAAAAGAAGTGGTACGTCGTCGTACCGAATTCGACCTCAGGCGTGCTCTTGAGAAGGAACATATTTTACTTGGTCTTAAGAAGGCACTTGATCATATTGATGAAATCATCAAGACAATTCGTGCATCGAAAGATACACCGGATGCTCATGCGCAGTTGGTGAAGAAGTTTAAGTTCTCTGATATTCAAGCAACAGCAATTCTTGAAATGAAGCTTCAGCGTCTCGCTGGCCTTGAGCGTAAGAAAATTGAAGATGACCTTAAGGCGGTGCAGCTACTCATTGCTGAGCTTCAAGCTATCCTTGCATCAGAAAAGAAGATGCTTGCAATCATCAAGGGAGAACTGAGTGATATCAAGGAACGATATGGTGATGCTCGTCGTACGAAGATTGTGAAGCATAAGGCAAAGGAATTTAATCCAGAAGACCTTATTGCTGACAAAGAAGAGGTACTTGTCTACACATCAGGCGGATATGTTAAGCGTACTGACCCATCAGAGTTCCGAACACAGAAGCGTGGCGGTGTTGGCGTTGTGGACTTGAGTACTAAAGAAGAAGACTTTGTTATTATGTCTCTCACGACATCATCACACTCTGACCTACTCTTCTTTACTGATAAGGGTAAGGCATACCAGATGAAGATGTATGACCTTCCAGAAGGTAAGCGTGCAACGCGAGGTAAGAGTATTATGAACTTCCTACAGCTTACAGAAGGGGAGAAGGTAACGTCTATTCTTCCAATGCCTAAGGATATGAAGCAGCTCTCAGGTATTTCTCTTATGATGATTACCAAGGAAGGAACGGTGAAGAAGTCAGCTGCGGAGAGCTTCAAGGATGTTCGCCGTAATGGACTTATTGCAATACGTTTGGAAGATAAGGATGAACTTCTTGCTGCAATGTTTGTAACAGGGGAGGACAATGTGATTCTTACGACACAGAATGGTCAGTCAATACGATTCAACAACAGTGATGTGAGAGAGATGGGGCGAACTGCAGCTGGTGTGATAGGTATGAAAATTGATGCAGGGGATATGATTGTTGCATGTGATAAAGTGCTCCATGGAGTAAAGGGCCAAGAACTTCTTATTATGACTGCTAATGGCTACGGCAAGAAGACGAAGCTTTCTGAATACAAGACACAGAAGCGTGGAGGCTCAGGTATCAAGACAGTGAAGGTAACTGAGAAGACCGGTAAGCTTATTGTTGCTCGTGTGGTGACATCAGAGAATGAAGAGTTGCTCGCGGTCTCTAAGGACTCACAGGTAATCCGTACAGAGATAACATCTATTCCAACGCTTGGACGAGATACACAAGGGGTGAGAGTGATGAAGTTGCGTGAGGGGGATTCATTAGCATCATTTAACTTGTTATAAAGTCATATATCATTTCAACTACTGCGTTATGGGTTCCGCCGGCTCACTGCACCGTACATTAGAGTACGTTTCCATTCGCCGGCAACCCATGCCTTGTATCTAAAACAATTTCTAACTTTCTAACATTCTAGTTCTGGTTTTAGTTTAAAAGAAAATACAAAACACACAAGCGCGGCCTTCGGCCGCGCTTGTGTAACTTTATGGTACTCTTATACCATAATGCTGTATAAAAAAATAATCGCCACCGTTGCAGTACTTTTTATTCTATTAGTTAGTTCAAACGTTTATCATAGATGTTCTTCGTATAGATTTTGTGGATATATTTTGACCACTGATTATAGTCAGGTTTCATCATATTTTTGGCAAGATAGCAGTTTTTTTGGATATACCGAAATTACCATCGCTACAAGTGGGCTTGCTAGTTTCCTACGGGTAGATTCTTCTGGCAAAGAAACAAAAATGGAATTTATGTTGATTGAGAAAGAGTTAAAAGACCTTATTTCTCTTTTTGAAAAAGAAAAGTTTTTTGCTGAACGTCATAGAACATCAGGAACGCCTATACCAGATGAAGCTAATATAACCATCACTCTAAAAAATAGCTCAGGAAAAGTTTTGCATTCTGTTACGCAACGTGATACACAAAAAACGCCTAGCTTTAAAATACTTAATGATGCGTTTACTAATGATGCGTTTACTAAGGTTGTAGATACTCATAAATAACCGTTTTGTAAGATAAATGAAGAAACTATATAAATCTAAGTTTTGCATTTTTTAATCTTGCTAAAAGCTACAACCTACAACCTACAACCTACAACCTACCACCTACCTCATATCCACTACCACCTACAACCTATTCCCTATATACTGTACCCATATGGCATTCCTCACCCCCCTACATCTTGTTAAAGAATTATATCTCAAACCAGGAGACCGTGCCGCTGATATTGGTTGTGGCACAGGAGTGTACACCATCGCTCTTGCTCATGAAGTTGGCAATATGGGGCAAGTATATGCGGTTGATGTACATCGCGATGCGCTCCATACCCTTGCGGGGACTCTTGAGAAAAGGGGCATTATGAATGTTGAAATGTTATGGGCTGATGTTGAGAAGTCTGTTTCTATTGATGCATATAGTCTTGATGCTGTTGTGCTCTCTAACGTGCTCTTTCAGTTCGACAGTATCGATAAAGTGCTCGCACTTCTCTCTAAACTAATTAAGCCAGAAGGACAACTACTAGTCGTAGACTGGTCTGACTCTCACGGTGGCATCGGCCCTCATCCTTCTCATGTTATTCAGGAAGAGCAAGCGATATCATTTGCACAAGCGCACGGCTTCAGAATCTTGAGACGTCTACCTGCTGGGGATTATCATTATGCATTCATTGCAATTAGCTCATAATGGAAAGATTTGAAGAAAATACAAAGACATAAAGACTTTAAGAAAATAAGATGGGTATCAATAATCTCCCTGTCCTTCTGTCTTAGTAGTGAAGCGGTCTTCTGGTATGGCTTTCTTATTGGTGAAGCGGTCAGTTGTCTTCTAGTCTGTCATCTAGTATCTTTCCTTCTGTCCACTACCATCTATCCATTATTCCCTATATACTGTAGCAATGTTACGTAATATATTACTTGGACTTGGTATTTTTGCTACACTTCTTTCTGTGCTTATTTTTTCCGGGAAGATCTCTGTTGGTGATAAAAAAAATACTCCACAAGGAGAGGTAATGTTGTGGGGGACTCTCCCAGAGACTGGAATGAACTCCGTCGTGCAACTCTTCAACCCTCAAGCAAAGACATACGCGGTGAGATATAAATATGTTCCAGAGGCTGAGTTCTCCCAGCGACTACTGGAGGGTCTTGCAAGTGGAACAGGACCAGACATTATACTTACACAATATCAGACACTGCTTTCACAAAAGGAAAGAATTCAGCCATTTCCTATAGCATCACTTGGTGAAAAAGCTTTTAAGGATGCATACGTAGATGGAGCTTCTGTTATGTTCACACCGCAAGGTGCTATTGGACTTCCGGTATCCATTGACCCAATGGTACTCTTTTATAACCGGACACTATTTTCTAAACACGGTATTGTTAACCCTCCTGTGTATTGGGATGAGGTGTTGAATAATGCTCCAAACCTCAACATTAGAAATGGAAATATGTTCATAGAGTCAGCAATTGCGCTTGGAACACCAAGTACTCCATATGCAAAAGATATTATTATGACGATTGTATCTCAGCTTGGTCAAGTGCCTGTTGTTCAGGTGAATGGGCAAGGGTCCTTCAGCTACTTCAATGTCCTTGTGAATACACCTGTAACAGAAGGGGGAGATGTTATGCCACTTTCTACTGCTATGCGTTTTTTTACACAATTTGGCAATCCTGGGCAACCTGCGTATAGTTGGAATACGTCACAAGGAGAAGCATCTGATATTTTTGTTGGTGAAAAGCTAGCTATGTATATCGGGTATGCTGGAGAACTTCCTTCTCTTCGTGCCCGTAATCCTCGTGCACAGTTAGAAATGTCCTACCTTCCACAGACACGAGGATACAATACCTTTGCTGTTGGTATGCGTATGTATGCAGTTGGAACACTGAGGTCTTCTAGAAATATGGCAGCAGCTCTTACTGTACAGTCACAGTTTGCAAGTGCCGGGGTTTCTCCTGTTATTGCTGGAGTTGCTGGAGGATATCCTGCACTTCGTACATTTGCTGGTACTCCTGGGCTTGACCCTGTTATTGCAAAGAGCATGCTTGTCGCTCGAGGGTGGTACGACTCTCACGATAAAGAGACGACAGCGTATGTAATGGCAATGATTTCTGATATTGTTAGTTCGCGTATTGGTGTTACTGAGGCAGTGAATACATTTGTGTCACGATTGCGGGATTTATACGCTGTTAACTATTAATCTATTAATCTATTAACCTATGAAGCTATCTCTATTTTTTAAAGCATGCAAAATGGCACCATTTTTGCTTGCGCTTATGATTGTCTTTAGTGGGTCGCCTGTTGTTGTGCACGCGCAGACGGCAGGGGCTTCGATTTCGGGAGATACGTTGTGTGGAAAATGGAATCCAACAATCACTACTAAGGATGCTAATGGTAATACTGTAACCGGTGCCATTGTTGATAGATGTGGCCTCCCTCAGATTGGCACTATGATGAAGAGTGTTCTCAAGCTTGTCATTGGTCTTGGTCTTCCTCTGCTTGTTGTGTTCGTTGTCTACAGATTCATTATGGCGTGGTTTGCTCTTCAGCAGGGGAACGCTGGTGCGTACAAGCTTGCTCTTAAGCAGTCAGGAAATGCAATCATCGGATTCTTTTTCGTGGTTGCGCTCTTCGGTGGGTTACTCATGGTAGTGCTTAAGTACTTCGGAGTAAAAGATCAGCCACTACAGCTGCTTAAGTTATTTAGCGATGCCTTTATTCCGCATGCCTATGCGCAAACAACACAACTTCCTAACTTCATCGGAGCAAATAACCTGTACGATCTTATTCTTTCAATCTTGCGTCTTGTTATGATGTTCTTCGTATATCCTGCACTTATTGTTATCTGGGTATGGACTGGATTTGCTTTTGTTATGGCACAAGGTGCACCAGAAGCACTCAACAAAGCTAAGAAATGGCTTATGTGGGCGGTGGTGACGACACTTGTTATCTTCTTACTACAAGCATTTCTTACTGCGGCTAAGGGTACAGTGGAGAAGATTCTTCCTGGGTCAACAACGACTACTACTACTACTACTACAAACACAGGTCCTGCTCCAGGTACCTTCGGTGCATCATGTCCAAATGGTGGACAGGTACAAACAGACGGAACTTGTTCTGGGACACGAAGCGGAAGTTACTCGTATGGTACAGATTGTACTGGAAAGGCACCAGGGACATTGTGTGACGTTCCTGTGTCTGGTGGTACTCGACTGGGAACTTGTTCTAATAATGGGAATGGTGTATTTGCTTGCTATATTGCAAGTCAGGGTGATAGTTGTATAACAGGGTCTGGTGTCTACGGCGCTATCGATAGTAGTAATGTCTGTTCACCTGGCTCACGCCCACTTGTTCCTCTTGGTGGAAGCTGTCGAATTAGTGCGGAATGTGCTAGTAGTAGGACATGTACAAATAATATTTGTAAATAAAATGTACATAACAATCTGTAATTTATTTCTTTTGTTTCCTTTTTAGCTGACTACTTGTATATTTCTTTAAACCTACTCAAAGCATATTAACCATAATCATTCAATCTTTACAGAATTAGGTCATTTCTGATATTCATACTCCTTGCCCCATGTCCTATACCTCTGCTACACTTACATGAACCATATTATTATGAAAAAAATCCTCAGCGCTGCCTTTGTTTCCATAGCCTCTTTTTTCTTACTTGCATACGATGTGCTTGCTCAAGGAACATCAATTGCTGGAGCTCAGGCGGGAATTAATACTTTTGCCGAACTCATTACAAGTTTCACGACACAGATTGTTTCAGCACTTGGAACCCTATTTCTCTCAGCTGGTGTCGTTGCTTTCTTTTATGGAGTGGTGCAGTATATCTGGGGATTAAGACAAGGTGATGCCACTAAGGCAAAAATTGGTAACAGTTTCATGATATGGGGTCTTGTCGGATTATTCGTAATGTTTTCTGTCTACGGTATTATCAAGATAGCGCAGAGTATTATTCCAGGGTTGAGTGACACGACAATTTCGATTCCAAGAGTTAACTTTGGTGGTGGGACATCGGTTGGAACGTCTCCAGCGCCTGGAACTGTACTTACTCCTCCTGGATATACATGCACACGTGGAGAACCATGTGCTGGTGGCGCAGGCACTTGTAATGAAGCTGGAACAGCTTGTGTTGCTACATCAGGAGGTGGTGGAAGTGGAGGCGGGGGAGGTGGATTCTTCACGTGCACTCCAGGGAGAGCATGTGATGCAAATACTACATGTAGTGCAACAGGTGATTATTGCGAGAATAACCCTGTTGGTGGCGGAGGTAGTAGTGGACAAAATGGATCTGATTGTGGCACAACGGGGAACGCTGGTTGTTCTTCTGGGTATTGTGATGTTTTTGCTAATGTGTGTACCGACGCTCCTAGTGGTGGAGGTGGAGTTGGTGGAGGAGGAGGTTCCTCATCGTGTCCATCGGGACAGATCTTTGATAGCTTTGGAAATTGTGTTTCACTGTATGATGATCCAGTGCCAGGGACCGACCCTCCTTTTGATTATGGTGGATGATATTTGGTAACAATGTACTGCATAATCAAAACAAGGTTTCCTATAGTGACATGAAAGAAGATCGATGTTCTCCTTAGTGAGGTGATACTTGTTGCGCGTATTGTAGCAATCAAAAAGGTTGTGAATCTGTGGCTGTTGGATGTACTCTTCTTAATTTTAAGAATCTGAATTTGTAATATTGTATAGAAAAGAATAGTTCCTTGCTCCATATCTGCACTCTCTGTTACACTTATAACTATAATACAACACTATGAAAAAAATCCTTACGGTCGTATTTGCTTCTACAGGTTTCTTCCTACTTTTTATAATGGATGCATCAGCTCAGATTCAAGCTTCTGCAGCTGGAGCTCAGGCCGGGATTAGTGAATTTTCTAAGTTAATTGTGCTCTTTACTTCAAAAATTATTTCAGCACTTGGAACCCTATTTCTCTCAGCCGGTGTCGTTGTGTTCTTTTATGGTGTTGTGCAATACATTTGGGGATTACGCCAAGGGGATCCATCTAAAGCAAAAATAGGTAACAGTTTCATGATATGGGGTCTTGTCGGGTTATTCGTAATGTTTTCTGTCTATGGTATTATCAAGCTAGCACAGAGTCTTATTCCAGGGTTAAGTGATACGACTATCTCAGTCCCAAGAGTTAACTTTGGTACTGGAGCAACGGGGTATACATGTTCAAAAGATGCACCGTGTATAAATGGATCATTTCTGGGTACATGTAATAGTTTAGGGACTGTTTGTCAGTAATCTTTGCTCTCTTGGGGCAAGTTTGAACACCAATTGAAAATTCTCTTTTGAATTGCAATTGTATTAGTATGAAATCCAATGCAAAAAATTCAAAAAAGAGCATCTTTTACACACCTTAAACAAAAGCATA
>JAYTBQ010000040.1:0-3990 GCA_043736905.1 Minisyncoccota bacterium
TATTCTGTCTCTATGCTTTTGTTTAAGGTGTGTAAAAGATGCTCTTTTTTGCATTGGATTTCATACTAATACAATTGCAATTCAAAAGAGAATTTTCACGCATTAAGCGACCTTTTTTACATGGCGGAGACGAGAGTAATCATGTCACAACATGATTACGTAGGATTCGATAGGGGTCGCGAAACAATGTTTTTATGAATTCGAGTGTTAACGAGAATGAAATAAAAACATATGTTTTGTGACCGAATGTCCTCTCATCTCCGTCAATTAAGGGGCCCGTAATCGGGCAACTGATCTTCTTTTGTTGTACTATTAAAATATGTCTCACTTCCAAAAAGATATCCTCATTATAGATTTTGAAGGACGTTAAGACCCCGTGCAAGTTGGGGTTATTCTTCTTGATAAAGAAACACTGGAAGAAAAGGATAGTTTTGTCACCTACATTTATGCAGATTTAGAGGGTTGTACAGTTTTGAAATCAGGCATTACTCAAGAAATGATTAACGATGCCCCTAAACAGGCAGAAGTTAGTACAATGTTACATGAGAAATTTGGAACAGATGTTTCCATTGCATCATGGGTTCAGAACTTAGATATAACTCACTTTACAAAATTACTTTCTGAAGCTGATATAGATTTTGTTGAAGGAAGGACAAGTTTTAAAAAATACGATTTTCATATTTTAGACATCTGGCCAGCAGCCTATATTGATGCGGTAAGGCATGGATATACAGGTAGTGTAAATTCAGAAAAGATGTTTCAGTATTTTGGTGCGAAGCCAAGAGGATTACACAACGCGCTCGAAGACTGTAGAATTACAGCAGAGGTTTTGAGGAAGATTATTCGTGCATAATACCCCACGGCGTAAACCTGGGGATGTAGCGTTACTAATTCCTAAAAGGAATTAGTAAACAGCTATGCTGTTTGAATGATGCAATACAAAGGATTGCATCTGATACCCTGTTGCGTCAGCCCAGGGTAGTTTATTATATAGTTTTTTTACATTTGAGTTTTAGGAACATGCTACACTCACCATATGCGTATCCACGAACTCGGACATATTGTCCTCTATGTTTCTAACCTTACCGTATCTGCTGATTTTTATAAAAATATTCTAGGATTCAAGGAGCTTCATCGTGACTTACATACAGCGTTCTTTTCATCTGGCAGGACACATCATGAGATGCTGCTTATTGAAGTTGGTGGTGGTCCTAGAGTTGAGGCAAGACCAACACCTGGACTCTATCATATTGGTTTTAAGATAGGGGATAGTGATAAGGATCTCAAGGATGCTCTTCAAGAACTCACCTCTCACGGTGTGAATATTGTCGGGTCAACTAACCACCATGTGACACACAGTCTTTATATACTTGATCCAGACAACAACGAACTTGAGCTCTATATTGATGTTGATGACTCTTGGAAAGAGGACTACACCAAGCTTATGAAGCGTGCAGAACGATTGGTTCTTGAGTAATACATAGAAAATCTATCCGTGGTACTATGAATATATGAACACAACAAATATGTGGTACCAGACGCTAATTAAGCCGACATGGTCACCTCCAAGCTGGCTCTTCGGCCCAGTATGGACAGTGTTATATGTCGTTATTGCCTATACCTTTGGAGTAGTTTTTTACAAAGCCTTTAAAGGAGAGATTCCAGTAATCGTTGTAGTACCCTTTGCTCTCAACCTTGTGTTTAATTTTGCATTTACAACACTTCAGTTTGGTTTTAAAAATAACACGTACGCATCTATTGATATTCTTTTGATATTGATTACTCTCATCTGGGCTTTTATTGCTATATGGCCATACTACCGCATGGCGGTGTATGCTAATATTCCATATTTATTATGGGTATCGTTTGCGACAGTTTTACAGCTGACGATTACCTATTTAAACAAATAGCATGTGTCAATTTGTGCAATGTGAATAAAGAGTAAAAGCAGGTATTTCTTACTGGTATACTGTGTTGTAGTCTTACACAGTAACTTAAATTAATACCTATGAAAAAATATATTATTTCAACAACACTAGCACTTGCTGCTATTTCAATTGTTTCTGCACAGACCGCAGGTGTTCCTTCTACTTCAGCACAGAGACCTTCTGTTGCTCCACAGATGGTGTCACCAGTTATTACAACAGGAGATGCAACAGTAGATGCTCAGATAAAAGTTCTTCAGAAAGAAATGGAAACAAAGATAAAAGTTATTCGAGATGAATACCAAGCTAAGATCAAGACGGTTATTGGAGACAAAAAGATTCTTAATCAGATGAAAAATAGTTCAACAACTCAAAGAATGATGAGAGAAGATGGTGAAGGTCGTGCTTCATCTTCACAAAGAATGATGAGAGAAGAAAATGATGGAAATGGAGAAGGGAGAGGTTGGGGTGTTATGGGGAGTGGCTCAACTACACCTCCAAACCGTGAAGGTATGATGCGACGAGCAAGTTCTACCGGCCAGAATGGTGTACCTGCTCGAAGAGAAGGTAACCAAATGCCATATGGTCAACAGGTAAAAGGAGAAAGTACTTCAGGTGAAGCTGCTCAATCACAAGGTGAAGAAGGTATTCGTGGTTTCTTCGGACGCCTTTTCGGACGATAAATAAACAATGTATCGTAGTAAAAAGCACTCATTCTGAGTGCTTTTTATATTCCCATACTCAGGTATCCCATTATTACAATTTTCATGTATAATAGAGACCACAGGAGAATTGGATGAGTGGCTTAAATCAACGGTTTACTAAACCGTCGGCCTTTTATTAGGCCCGTGAGTTCGAATCTCACATTCTCCGCCAAAATTGGGAATCCGCATTTGAACCCGAAATGGGGTCGCGCCGAAGGCGCGACACTAATGCATTCCCCCCAAAAAATTCTGTATCTGTGTTATTTTCTCTCGGTGGCGCTTTTAATGTTGGCATGACTGGTTTTTGGACGGCTGTACCTTTTATGGTACTTCTTAGCTTTTTGACTTTCAAGAAAAATCGTATTGTTTTTGTGTACTCTTTAGTTTTTATTTTAGTGTGTATAACTATAAATTTAACTATTTATAAAAATCCATTCGTTTTCCCAGTCTTAAAAAATGGGGTTCAAATTGAAGTAGTTAGTGATAGTCTTTATAGAAAATTTAGTGATGGAAGTGGTTCTTTTATTAAACCAGATGATGTATACATAAATGAACCAACAAAAGAACAGAAGGATGCATTGAATAATTTTTCAAATAGTGACCATTCTTCATCAATAGAGATTTCAGATAGTGCAATTGTTTCACACGACAACATGCAAGTTGTTTTTAAACTTAAAAAAGAACAAAAATTAACCATTAAGGGAGTTCATAATTTTGGAGGAATAGACTCAACAAACATGAATTATCTGGTTACAGAGTTAGGCAACATGAGTGAAGAAGAAATTGAAAAAGGAAACATTCGGATAACACCAGAGGCCGCAGTTCAATCTAAATGGTCTAGATATTTGGGGAATCTAATGTATTGGCCAGTTTTTCCTGTTGTAATACTGACCATGTTTAATAAGTAGCCAGAAAATTACTTTGACCCACGTACATACATATTTTATAATAGGAAAAAGATGCTAAAATACTCTTACGGGGTATAGGCATGTGGGTACTTAACCCACAATCACCGCTAATTAAAGTTTTCGCTGGCAAAGCCAAAACTTATAATTTGCGAGATTGCAGAAATAAGGAGTCTAGTCACGACTATATTTATGCCTCCGTAACTGCAATTATATTTTGCTCCCGCACATTAAGTAATACTAAAATACCTACGACCTTTAAGTGCGCACTTTAGTAAGATATGTGTACTTTCTTTCGTCATATAGTTAGTGGGCATATTTGTGTCTTATTTACTAATCAAAAATACAATAAACATATGAGCTATATAGCTCCCAATATCACCTAACTTGCTAAACTACCCATACACCACATAGTTAAAAAGGTGTTCAAACGTATGAATAGTAAAAAGTGCCCCA
>JAYTBQ010000041.1:0-3975 GCA_043736905.1 Minisyncoccota bacterium
TGGACAAGAAAAAAGATGACTCCTGTAGATTACAGAAATCATCTTTTAGTCCTAAAGTAGGTTTTTATTTAGTGTCTACTAAAGGGGGTACATATCATCTTTGGGTGGTTTTTCTTTTAAAGATAACTTTATATACTCCAATATATTGTGTATATATTGGGAAGTATTTTACTCAGTGGTATACTTTTGAAATGAAAAAACACATCACATTATGCGGATCAATGATATTCCAGAGCAAGATGAGAGATATTGCTGATATTCTTGAACTGTCGGGGTACAGTGTTACCTGTCCAGAGTTTACAGAAGAAGAAAAGAGAAGTGGCGCAAATACTTTTATGGACTACGTGGAATCTCTTGGTGGCGTTGATGCGATTCCCTCCGATGATCCCGTGTGGAGAATAAAAGGTGAGGCAATTAGAGAGTATAAAGAAAAGATAGAGACAGCCGACGCACTTCTCATTTGTAACTTTGATAAAGGTGATATAAAAAATAGAATCGGGGAAAATTCTTTTCTTGAAATGGGGTACGCATTCTTTGTAGGTAAACCGCTCTTTGTACTACAGGGTCCGCCATATGGCGATAGTAAGATTGAAGAAGTTCTAGGTATGACGCCAATTTTTCTGAATGGAGATATTTCTCGTCTTGTAATTGAAATGAAAGGGTAGATTTATTTACTGCATCCTTGCTAAAGTGTCAATTATCTGGTAGAGTATCTGACCATGAGCCAGCAACTTCATGCTCGTGCAAATTCTCATAGTATTCCTAAGTATCATGGCAAACACCATGATAGTTTTTTGGCTTGGTTTTTGAAAAAAATACCAACATGGATTGTTGGAATTTTGAGAAGTATTTTGGCTATTCTATATATTTTTGCTGCACTGTTTGTTGGGATTATCGAATTTCTAGGTGGGTTTAAAGAAGATGATCTTGTTAAGGAAGTGAATGAAGTTCTGGGATTCATATTCTTTCCTGTTCTAATTGCGCTCGTTAGTGTGTATCTTACAGTACTTCCTTTTCTTGTTGTGGTAGTATTAGTTATCGCATCTGTTGTTACTCCCTCAAAATATATTCTTATGGCAATGGGGACTTCATTGTTCTTTAGTTTTTTTGTCGTGTTTCTTGTGTAATTTGTACGAATAGTTATTTATTTGATACAATCAAGCATATTATGGAATCTCAGGTACTGCTTTTTTATAAATACGTTACCATCACTGACCCAACAGCTTTTAAGTTGGCATATCTTGGTATGTGTGAAAAACATTCTCTTACTGGACGTACAGTTGTTGCAGAAGAAGGGATTAACTCCACGCTTGAAGGCACGATAGAAAATACTGAGAATTTTTTGAAAGAATTTTTGCAAGATGAGCGATTTACCGGAATGCAAATTAAGCGAAGTAAAGGCGAAGGAAAATCATTTCCTCGACTCTCGGTAAAAGTTAAACCAGAAATTGTAGGAACAAGATTTCCTAAAGAGGTTGATCCAACCAAGCAGACAGGTGCCTACCTTACGCCAGATGAGTTGCGACAATGGTATGAAGAGGATAAAGATTTTGTTGTTGTTGATATGCGTAACTCATATGAGTTCGAGTCAGGACATTTCAAAAAGTCATTTGACCCAGGGATGGTTGCATCTCGTGAGCTTCCAGAAAAAATTGAAGCCATTAAGAAAGCAACAGAAGGTAAGACTGTGCTTACCGTCTGTACTGGTGGTGTTCGTTGCGAGAAGATGTCAGCACTGCTCCTTCATGAGGGGGTGAAAGATGTGTATCAGTTAGATGGTGGAATGCATAGCTACATGGAGAAGTATCCGGGCAAAGATTTTCTTGGAACACTCTTTACGTTTGATGACCGTCTCGTGATGGACTTTGGTGGAGATAGAGAAGTAATAGGTACCTGCAAACGTTGTTCAGTAAAGAATGAGCAGTATCAAAATTGTGCTAACGCAGAATGTAATATGCTTTTCCTTATCTGTAATGACTGTATGTCATCAGAAGGTCCAGGATTTTGTAGTGAGCGATGTGAGAAGTCTACTGTGCGTGTAGTTCAGAGAGTAAGGGGTTAGATAGAAAGCTCGTGGTACTATTGTGTAATGGATATACAGAATAACAAACAAGCTCCTTATCTTGGAATTATTGATTCTGGTGTTGGAGGCTTTTCTGTTTTAGATGAGATACGAAAAGTAACATCGGCTAATTGTTTGTATTACGGAGATTGCGCGCGAGCACCGTATGGGGATAGAAAGGAAGAGGAAATTGTGACCTTCATCAAGGAGATGCTTATGCTTCTCACGTCACGTGGGGTTACTCATTATGTGAGTGCGTGTAACAGTATGTCAGTACTAACTACCAACACCATCTTGAAGGAATGTGGTATTGATGAATCACACTATATGGATATGATTCGAGCATTCAAAAAACATGCCATTTTTCCTGAAGGATCACGCGTTGTTGTTGCCGCAACACAAGCAACCATCACAAGTGGTGAATATCAGACAACACTAAAAGAGAAGGGATATAAACAATTCACCTATACATTCCCATCACTCGCTAAGAAAATTGAAGATGGCATAACGGGAGCGCACCTCAGGAAAGATGTTATGGAAAGCATTATGCTTGCGAAGTTTTTTGATGCAACACACTTCGTGTATGGCTGCACACATTATCCACTTGCGAGCAATGTTTTTGAATCATGTGCAAAAGAGATTGGATGGAATGGTATATTCATTAACCCTGCACATTATGTCGCAGAAGAAGTGAAGTTATGGAACTTAGAAGGTGAGAGAAAACTTACATGTGAGACAAGTAAGGAGACGGAAGTTTTTGTGAAGATGTGGAAAGGATTTGAATAACAGGCATTTCTTTCGTAAGGTATCTTGTTTATGGCCTTCATGGTAGTATCAGGCTATTATAGTAGCTATGAAATTTGAAGATAAGGTTGAACAATTACGTATCAAGAAGCATGGAGGGAAGGAAACCAAAGAGTTTCTTGAGGATGTTGTCATAATGGCACAAGGGGAGGACTTTGAGTATCTGCTTGGAGAAGTGCTCTTTTGTGATGCAAAGATAGATCTTTCTCTTCGACCTATGATTCCACGCCCTGAGACGGAGTTTTGGGTGCGTCAGGCTATAGAGGAAATATCACAAGGAGAAAATAAATTTGTAATACGTGCTCTTGATCTCTTTTCCGGTTCTGGCAATGTTGGACTTGCCATGCTCAAGCAGTTTGATAATGCGATTGTTGATATGATTGAAGTTGACCCTCGACTTAAGGATCAGATTGAAATTTCCATTATCAAAAATAATATAAAAAAGACACGCACACGAGTGCTCACTGGAGATGTCTTTGTAGGAGCTGTTGGAACCTATGATGTGATTACTGCTGTCCCACCATATGTTCCATCTGAGATGCTGGATGAAGTGATGCAAGAACTTCATGCAGAAGACCCTCTCTCATTTTTTGATAAAGAAGATGGCCATTACTATCACAAGCAAGTGCTCAGTCAGGCAAAGAAATTCTTAAAAGATAAAGGGGTATTGTATCTTGAGTTTGATATCACACAACGCGAGAAAATCGAAGAACTTGCTAACGAGTATGGCTTTACAGAATATCATTTTCTTAAGGATCCATATGGTCATGAGTATGTGATTGTTATCACTTCTTTTGTGCTACCACCTACGGTATTAGCTTAGTTAAAGTAAAGAATGAGTTGTATACTTATATACGGATATAAGCAACATTTCTGCACAATTACTTCATGTCCTACTCTTTATAACTATGCTTCAAAAATATCATCTTTATCTACGTAACAGCTGGGTTGTTATTCTTTCTTTAATTCTTGCCATTCCTCTTGGTAGTTGGGTTGCTCACCTCTCATTTCCGCTATATAGCTCCCGATAGGTGCTACTTTGTTAAACTACCCATACACCACATAGCTTAAACGGTGTTCAAACGTATGAATAGTAAAAAGTGTGTATT